>NZ_JAUSVX010000009.1 GCF_030814995.1 Labrys wisconsinensis
GGCTGCCGCCGGTCTTGATGCTGATCGCGGTGAGGCGGCGCTGCAGCGTTGCGAACGACAGGCCGGTCGCGAGCGTCAGTTGCGCCTTGGCTGGCGCGTTCTGACGATAGAAGGTGATGACAGTGCCGTTATAGCTGATTGTGCTCGGCCAGCACACCGGCAGCGTATCGCAGGCATAGCTGTAGGTCACGGCGTTGCCGTGGGTGTCGGTCATGCTCTGCAGCAGCCAGCGCGCATTGGTTGCGAGGTCCGGCAAGGCCGGATCGGCCGTGCCCCAGGTCGAGACCGGCGCATAGGTCAGCGTGGTGCCGTTGCGTCCCGTCACCGTCCAGGTGTTGGCATTGGCGTCGCGCTTGACGCGCACGAAGCTCTCGACCCGGGTGACGTAATAGGTGATGCCGCTGCCCGCGGTCGCCGTGGCGCAGGCAGCGCTGATCGTGCCGGCGGTGTCGCAGGGCAGGAGGTCGGCCCCGTCGAGGGTGTAGACGAGGTCGGTCTGGTCGCCGAAGCGCGGTGCGCCGCCCCGCGAGGTGCGCACGATGTCGGACAGGCCGGCAAGGCCGAAGCCGGTGCCGGTGAACCCGGCCCAATAGCCGTTCGCCTGCGCTCCCGCATTCGAGTTGTAGACCAGCGCCAGCTTGGGCTCGAGGCCGTGGAAGGCCGGCACCGCGATGGGCACGCGCTGCGTGAACGAGCCGGTGAAGGGATCGGGCGCGCCTTTGCCCGCCAGCTCGCTGGTGCTGGCATAGGCGGTGGTCGGATCGGGGTCGGGCGTGGCCGCAGCCGCTGCCGGCGCGGCAGCCGCATCGGGCTGCGCGGCATCGGCCGCGGGCGCCTCCGTCTGAGGGTCAGCCGCCGGCGGCTGCGTGGTGGGGTCGGATGACGGAGGATCGGCCGTCGTGGTCTCGGCTTCAGGCTGCGCTTGTGCCGTGATCGCAGCCGGCTGACCGCGCAGCGGCGTGAGCGGCGACGGGCCTGCAGTCGTTGCCGGCGTGGCTGCCGAAGCCGCCGGCTGCGCCTTGGTCGGATCTGAGACCGGCACCGGCGGCGCACCGGCCGATGCGGACGGCGGCGCCAGGGACGCCAGAGCGACGATGCTCGATGCAGAACTCGGCGAAGATGCCCCGCCTGCCCTTTCCGTCGCCCTCAGGGGCGTCGGCCACGCGGACGCACAAGTCACCGCCGCAGCCAGCACAATAGCCGCGCCGACCCGCAAGCGGGCCGCACCCCCAGCACCGATCATGAAGCTCCCCCGAGCCCACGCCGGGATCTTCCGGCGAATCTGATCTGACGTTAGGTCAGCGACAGTATCGTGACAACCCCAAATTGTAGGCAGATACCCGGAGCGACCGAACACCTATTCATCGTACCAGGCGCGATGCTCCCAGAAGGTCACCATACACTGGTGAATCGAACTGCCGGCTCTGTTAACAGGTGGCGACGCCCCACCTCATAAAGCCCCGCAGCCCTGCGCCACGATACGCCCGACCCGCGGCCAGCGTGGGCCACAGTGTCTACGCCACCATGTTCGACTTCACCGCCTCGACCAGCTGCTTCATCGAGAAGGGCTTGGGCAGGAAGGCGAAGACCTCGCCCTGCGGCATGTTGCGCTCGAAGGCTTCCTCGGCATAGCCGGAGACGAAGATGATCTTGGCCGTGGTGTTGCGCTTGCGCAGCTCCTTCAGCAGGGTCGGCCCGTCCATCTCCGGCATGACCACGTCCGAGACCACAAGATCGACCTGGCCGCCGGCCTCCTCCAGCAATTGCAGCGCGTCGATGCCGGAGCTCGCCTCGATCACCTCGAAGCCGCGCGCCACCAGCGTGCGGGCCGAGAGCGCCCGCAGCGCCTCCTCGTCCTCGACCAGGAGGATGCGCCCGCGCCCGGTGAGGTCGGTCATCTCCTTGGGCTTCGGCGCCGTGGCCGGCGCGCCCGCCGGCGCCGCGGCTGCGCCGCCCTCGGCCGCCGCCGGCTGCGCCGCCTCGACATGCCGCGGCAGGAAGATGCGGAAGGTCGTGCCCTTGCCCTCGACCGAATCGACCAGGATCCATCCGCCGGTCTGCTTGACGATGCCGTAGACGGTGGAGAGGCCGAGGCCGGTGCCCTTGCCGACCTCCTTGGTGGTGAAGAACGGCTCGAAGATCTTGTCCATGATCGCGGCCGGGATGCCGGTGCCGCTGTCCTCGACCTCGACCACGACATAGTCGGCGCGCGGCAGCTCGTTCTTCTCGTAGGCCGCCGTCTCGGCCGCCGCCACGTTGCGGGTGCGGATCAGCACCTTGCCGCCATTGGCCATGGAATCCCGCGCATTGACCGCGAGATTCATCACCACCTGCTCGAACTGGTTGACGTCGGCCTTGACCGGCCAGAGGTCCCGCCCGTGCACCACGTCGAGCGCCACCTTCTCGCCGAGCAGGCGGCGCAGCAGCAGCGACAGGTCCGAGACCGCGTCGTTGAGGTTCAGCACCTGCGGGCGCAGCGTCTGGCGGCGCGAGAAGGCGAGCAGCTGGCGCACCAGGTTGGCCGCGCGGTTGGCGTTGCTCTTGATGGACATGATGTCCTGGAACGCCGGGTCGCCCGGGCCGTGGCTGGCGATGAGGAAGTCGGCGGCCAGCATGATGGCGCCGAGCACGTTGTTGAAGTCGTGCGCGACGCCGCCGGCGAGCTGGCCGACGGCCTGCATCTTCTGGCTCTGGGCGAACTGCTCCTGCAGGGCGCGCTGCTCGGTGGTGTCGACGACATAGACGATCGCCGCCTCGCGGTCCTCTTCGCCCGCGTCGACCGGCGCGAACCAGAAGCGGGCGGAGCGGGCGGCCTCGCCGGCCAGCGTCGCCTCCAGCGGCTCCAGGCCGCCATGGCCGGCCGTCGCCTGCTTGAGCAGGCCGCCGAGCCCTTCGCGCTCGCGCTCGGCCACGCCCTCGACCAGGGGGCTGCCCTGGGCCTCGCCCCGGAAGGCGCCGCGGAAGAGCCGCATGAAGGCCGCGTTGGTGCGGATGACGCGGCCGTCCTTGTCGACGGTGGCGATGGCGAGCGGGCTGTTGTTGAAGAAACGGGCGAAGCGCACCTCGGCGGCGCGCAGCCCCTCCGACACGTCGCCGCCCGGCCCGCGATAGATCACCAGCGTGCGCGAAGCGCCGGGATGGCCGTCGGCGGAGAAGGCCACCTTGTGGAACAGCCGCACCGGCAGGATCGTGCCGTTGCGCCGGCGCAGGTCGACGTCGATGATCTCGGTCTTGACGCTGCCCGGCTCGCCCGGGGCGGCAGCGATCAGCGCGCCGGTATTGCCCGGCAGGATGTCGGTGAGCTTCAGCCCGCCATTGCCGAACTGGGCGAGGTCGAAGTCGAGCCAGCCGGCGAGCGTGGCGTTCATGTAGGCGATCTCGCCGGAGGGGTCGGCCGAGAAGAAGCCGGCCGGCGCATGGTCGAGATAGTCGATGGCGTGCTGCAGCTCCAGGAAGGCGTTCTCCTGGCGCTCGCGCTCGCGGGTGATGTCGGCGACGGTCCACACCACGTCGCGGGCCCCGGAGGCGCGGAGCATCGGGCGCACCCGCACCCGGTACCACGAGGCGCCGCCGGCCGGCGGCGTGGCGGCGATGCGGAACTCCTCGGTCAGCGTCTGGCCGCCGCGCGCCGCCTGCGCCAGGCGGTAGACCGGCTCCGACACGTCGGGGTCGCCGGTGAAGGCGCGCTCGACCGGGCGCACGTCCTGCTCGCCGGTGGCGCCGGTCATGGCGAGATAGGCCGCGTTGGCGTAGACCACCCGGCCGTCCTTGTCGGTGACGACCAGCCCCTCGGGCGAGCCGTCGGCGATGGCCTTGGTCAGGTCGTTGCGCACCTGGCCGTCCTGGCCGAAATGCATGAAGCCGAAGGCGTGCATGCACAGCGACACCACGCCGACCGCCGCCAGGATCGCCA
Source organism: Labrys wisconsinensis (assembly GCF_030814995.1). Taxonomy (GTDB): domain Bacteria; phylum Pseudomonadota; class Alphaproteobacteria; order Rhizobiales; family Labraceae; genus Labrys; species Labrys wisconsinensis. The sequence continues at coordinate 3,914 of NZ_JAUSVX010000009.1, forward strand.
GGAGCCCGAGCACCAGCGATTCCGCCTGCTCCTTGGCCAGGAAGGTCGAGGCGGCCAGCGCCGCCAGCAGCGCCGCGGCAAGGACAACGACGAGCACAGGCTTGATCCTGCTCGCCCGCTCGCTGCGGTCGATGGCGAAGCCTTGGCCGCCACCGCCCTCGCCGTTCGCCATGACCGATCCTCGCCGCCGACGTTCCAGGGATATCCGCGAGACCATGATTCGTCGCGGCGCACCGAAATACAATGCTGGGCAGTTATCAGGACAAGATTCAGAATGGGTTAAGCCGGACGCCAGGCGCGGCGGGCCTTCAGCTTCATCACATAGGAGATGACCTCGGCGACCGCCCTGTAGTGCTCGCCCGGGATCTCGCGGTCGACGTCGACGGTGGCGTGCAGCGCCCGCGCCAGCGGCGGGTTCTCCACCACCGCGACGCCGTGCTCGGCGGCGAGCGCGCGGATGCGCAGCGCCACCGCGTCGACGCCCTTGGCGACGCAGACCGGCGCGCCCATGCCGGCCTCGTATCGCAGCGCCACGGCATAATGGGTCGGATTGGTGATGACCACCGAGGCCTTGGGCACGTTGGCCATCATGCGCTTGGAGGCGCGCTGGCGCCGCATCTGCTTGATCTTGGCCTTGATCTCCGGATTGCCTTCGCTCTGCTTGAACTCTTCCTTGAGCTCGTGGACGGTCATGCGCTGGCGCTGGTACCAGGAATGGCGCTGGTAGACGAAGTCGGCCAGCGCGACGAGGGTGAGGATGGCCAGCGCCGAGGCGAGCAGGCGGACGATCAGGTCGAAGGCGAAGGGCGCGATGGTGGCGACGTCGGCCGAGAGCAGCCCGGCCACCGACGCGCGTTTGGGCCACAGCACGAAGACCAGCACGGCGCCGACGATGGCGAGCTTGGCCAGGCCCTTGCCGAAATTCACCCAGGCGGCCATCCCGAACAGGCGCTTGAAGCCGGCGAGCGGCGAGATCTTCGACAGTTTCGGGGTGATCGGGTCGTAGCTCCACACCAGGCGGTGCTGCACGGCGTTGCCGGCGACGGCGGCGATCATCAGCATGAGCAGCGGCAGCCCGATGGCCGCCAGGGCCGCGATCAGCAGCTGGCGCGCCGCCGCGGTCAGCACGGCCGCGTCCAGGCTGATGCGGCCGGCATTGGCGAGATAGCCCTTGAGGGCGAGCGTCAGGTCGAAGGCCGCCCCCTTGGCGAACAGGAAGAAGGCGAGCGTGCCCGCCCCCAGCACGAACCAGGTGCCGAGCTCCTGGCTCTTGGCGACGTCGCCGCGCTCGACGGCCTGGTCGAGCTTCTTCTGGGTCGGGTCGAGCGTGCGTTCGCCGGCATCGTCCTCGGCCATGTCTAGCGCGTCACGAAGGCCTGCAGGCCGGCCTGCAGGTAGCCGAGCCAGACCAGCATCATGGTGGCGACGACGAAGGCGAACAGGAGGAGCCCGAGCATGATCGTCGCCGGCAGGGCGATGAAGAACACCTGCATCTGCGGCATGAGCTTGGACAGCACCGCCAGCCCCGCATTGAAGATCAGGCCGAACACCAGGAACGGCGCCGAGATCTGGATGGCGATCCTGAAGGCACCGGCCACGGTCTGCAGGATCATCTGCGCCGCGTCGCCCGCGTTGGGCAGCGTGCCCGGCGCGAACAGGGTATAGCTGTCATAGAGAGCCGCGATGACGAGATGGTGCAGGTCGCTGGCGAAGATCAGCGTCACGGCGAGGAGCGCCAGGAAGCCGGAGAAGATCGCCCCCTGCTGGCCCTGCGTCGGATCGACGGTGGTGACGAAGCCGAGGCCGAGCTGGTTGGCGATCACCGTCCCGGCGGTCTGCAGGCCGCCCATCAGCATGCGCCCGGTGGCGCCGATGACGAAGCCGACGGCGAGCTCGCCGGCGAGCAGGCGCAGCAGCGCCGGCAGGGTCATCTCCACCCGGTAGGCGTCGCTCACCAGCGGGAAGAACATCAGCGTCAGCGCCAGCGCGATGGAAAGGCGCAGGCGCTGCGGCACGCTCGTCTCGCCCAGCCCCGGCATCAGCATGACCATGGTGCCGATCCGCGCCATCATCAGCATGAAGACGGCGGCGATGCGCGGCAGGAGGTCCAGGGTCAGCGTCATGGCGCGAGGCTAGCCTCCCGCCGCGATCCGCGCGGCGACGCGCGCCATGTAGGCGCCGAGCGCGTCGCTCATGAACGGCAGCATCAGCACCAGCGCCAGGAACATCAGCAGGATCTTGGGGACGAAGGCGAGCGTCTGCTCCTGGATCTGCGTCAGCGCCTGCAGCAGCGAGATGGCGACGCCGACCACCAGGCCGACGATCATCATCGGGCTCGCCACCTTGAGCAGCGTCAGGATGGCGTCGCGGGAAATGTCGAGGATTTCGGGGCCTGTCATGGGGTCGTCCCGGGAGCGCGGAGGCAGTTCGGTTGGAGCACCGCGACGGTGCGGCGCAGGGGTCGGCGAGCGTCCCGCCCTAGCCCGGCGCGAATCGCCCGCTCCCTGGCCGAACCATAGGTGTCCACGCGCCTCAGATCGACATGCGCATGATCTCCTGATAGGCGGAGATCACCCGATCGCGCACGCTGACCAGGGTCTGCATGGCCGTCTCGCTCTCGGCCACCGCGGTGACGATGTCGATCATGTCGGTGCGCCCGGCGGTGGCGTTCATCGCCGCCGTGTCCGCCGCCTGCCCGGTCTGGCTCACCGTTCCCAGCGCCTGGCTGAGCAGGCCGGCGAAGGACGTCTCCGGCGCCGCGGCTGCGGCAGCCGGCTTGAGCGCGGCGGCGCCACCGAGTTTCTGGGCCGCCGCGGCATAGGCGCCGGCGGCGAGAGCGGGAGCCGTCATTGCTGAACTCCTTCGGGCGGATGGGCCGTCGCGGCCTGGAGGGAACGAGGTCTGCAGGGTCGGGGCGGCGAAGCCACGAGAAGCTGCTTAGCCGCGCAGGATGTCGAGGGTGCGGGCGATCATGCGCCGGGCGGCGCCGATCACGTTGAGATTGGCTTCGTAGGCGCGCTGCGCCTCGCGCATGTCCATCTGCTCGATCAGCGGATTGACGTTCGGCATCTTGACATAGCCCTGCGCGTCGGCGGCCGGGTTGCCCGGCTCATATTCGGTCCGGAAAGCGGAGGCGTCGCGCCGGACGCGGCCGAGCCGCACCACCTGGGCGTCGAGATCGCGGTCGATCTCGGTGCCGAAGGTCGCGACCTTGCGCCGATAGGGGTCGCCGCCCGGCGTCGTCGCGGTCGAATCGGCATTGGCGAGATTCTCGGCGATCACGCGCATGCGGCCGGATTCGGCCTTGAGCCCGGACGATGCGATGCCGATGGCGCGGGTCAGATCCATGCTCAGCCTCCCTTCACGGCCATCTTCAGGAGACCGAGGCTCTTGGTGTAGAGCAGCGACGCCACCTGATAGTCCTGCTGCGTCTCGGCCACCTTGGTCATCTCGTCCTCCAGCACCACCGAATTGCCGTCGGGCGTGGTCTCGAAGGTCTTTTCGCGCGCCGCGCCGAAGCTCTGCTCGTCGCCTTGCCCGGTCGAGATGTGCATCGGGCTGGTGCGCATGGCGGTGACGGCCCCGGTGGAAACCCCGCCGGCGACGAGATCGCCGAAGCCCAGCGGCTTGAGGTCGCGCTCGCGATAGCCGGGCGTCTCGGCATTGGCGACGTTCTCGGCCAGCACCTTCTGGCGCGCCTCGAGCCAGCGCATCCGCGTCTTCAGCATGTCGACGAGCGGAATATCTGCGAAAGCCATGCCCCCTCCTCGCCGCATCCGGCCATGATCCGGCAGGCAAAATTTGCCGGGCACATGGTTAATGCCGAGTTAACCCCGGGGCATCTGTGCTGTCCCGTCTGTGGACAAGGGTCTTACGGACGGGCGATTCTTCGTGTTTAAGCATCTGCTGGAACGTCGACGAAAGTCGGTGCGCAAAAAAGCCGAGCTTTCCGTCTATGCGGCGGATGGCCTGTTCGAGGACGCGTGGCGATGGATTTGTTGGATTCACTCTTCGGCACCAACGTGCCGACCGCGGCGAAGATGCTCATCGCATTCGCCGTGATCTTTGCGCTGCTGGGCATCTTCTGGTTCGTCATGCGCTTCCTGATGCCCGGCCCCCGCGTCGGGGGTGCCGGCGGCCGCGGCCGGCAGCCCCGACTCGGCGTGCTCGACGCGCATTCGGTCGACGGCCGGCGCAAGCTGGTGCTGATCCGCCGCGACAATGTCGAGCATCTCATCATGATCGGCGGTCCCAACGACGTCGTGATCGAATCGACCATCCCGCGCGCCAAGCCGCCGCAGCAGCAGACACGCCCCGAAGGTGCGGCGCCAGCCGCCCCCCTGGAGATGCCGGCCGCCGCCAGGGTCGAGCGGCCGATCGAGAATGGTCCGCCGGAGCGGCCGGCCGAGGCGCCGCGCCGTCCGGCCCCGCCGCTGCCGCCGGTCGCGCCGCCGCAGCCGATCGTGCCGCCGCAGCCGGCCGAGCCGGTGGCCGTCGAGCCCAGATCCGAGCCGGCACCGCTCCGTCGCCCGGAAGCCCCCGCGCCGATCGTCGACACGGCCGACCTCGAGGCCGCGCTCTTTGCCGACGAGGAGCCGCCGGTGCCGCCCGTCCCGGCCCGCCGCGAGCCTCGCCCGGCCGAGCCCGCGCCCGACTCCTTCGAGGCCCTGCTCGCCGACGATTTCGATGCCGAGCCGGCAGCCCCCGAACCGCCGAAGGCTGCCCCCGCTCCCCCGCCGGTCCAGCCCGCGGCCGAGGCGCCCAGGCAGGCGCCCTTCCGCCCGGTGGCCATGCCGCCGGCAGCGCAGCTCGCCTCGGCCCAGCCGACGCCCGTTCAGTCGGCGCCGGTCCAGCCGCCGGCGGCGGCCCGCCCGGCCCCGCCGGAGCCGCAGCCTCCCCGCCCCGCGCCCGTCCAGCCCGCGCCTGTTCAGCCGGCGCCGGTGCCACCTCCGCCGCAGGCGGCCCGCCCGGCCCCGCAGCCGCCCGAACCGCAGCCGCCGCGCCCGGCGCCGGTCCAGCCGCCGCGTCCGGCTCCCGCCCCGGCCAAGCCCGAGGAAGAGGCCGCCGCGCCGGTTCAGCCTCAGCCAGCGCCGACGCCGGCCCGCCCGCTACCGGCCCAGGCCGCGGCGCCGCAGGCGCGGCCCGCGCCGCCGGCACGCCCGGTCCCGCCGCCCCGGCCGGTCGCCCCCAGGCCCGCGCCCGTCCAGCCGAATGGCCAGAAGCCGGCCGTTCCGCCGAGGCCGCCGGCAGCCAGGCCCGCCGCCCCGGCCCGCCCCGCGCCGGAAGCACCGGCACGCCCGCCGCAGGAACCCGCGCCGGCGCCTGCCCGCCCGGCGGTTCCCGAACTGCGCCTGCCGGAGCTCAAGTTGCCGGACCTGAGGCTGCCGCAGCTGCGGCCGGTGCCGCCGGCCGCCGAGCCGGAGCCGCAGCCCGAGCCGACCGAGCCCGCGGCCGCAGCGGCGCCGGGGCCCGAGGCCGCAGCGGAACCCGCCCCGCCCCGTCCCGCCCCGCCGCGCCCGGCCCTGCCGCCGATTCCGCAATTCCGTCCCGAGCCGCGGGCGGATGCCCGTGCCGAGCCGAAGCCGGAACCCGCCAAGGCCGCGCCGCCGCCGCCCGCCGCGCCGGAGCCCGATCCCTTCGCCAGCCTCGAGGAGGAGATGGCGAGCCTGCTCGGCCGCATGCCCGGCTCGCCCAAGTCGTGATCGGGCTGCCGGATCGGCCCGTCGCCTGCGGCGGCCGATCCGCCCTGATCGGCCTTGCGACGCTGCTCGCCGCCGGCGGATCGGCTGCGGCGCAGAGCGTCACCCTGTCGCTGCCGGAGGGAGCCGGCGTCACGGAGCGCGCCCTGCAGCTGGTCGCGCTGGTCACCATCCTGTCGATCGCCCCGTCGATCCTGGTGATGGTGACGTCCTTCACCCGGATCGCGGTGGTGCTGTCGCTCCTGCGCACCGCCATCGGCACCAACACCGCCCCCTCCAACGCCGTGATCCTGTCGCTGGCGCTGTTCCTCTCCGCCTTCATCATGGCGCCGACCTTCCAGACGGCCTACGAGCAGGGGATCCAGCCCTACATCGCTCAGCAGATCGACCAGACCCAGGCGCTCCAGCGCACCACCCAGCCCTTCCGCGAGTTCATGCTGAAGAACGTCCGGGAAAAGGACCTGGCGCTGTTCCTCGACATGGCCAAGGAGCCGCGCCCCGACACGCCCCAGGACGTCAGCCTGCGCGTGCTCGTCCCGGCCTTCATGATCTCGGAGCTGCGCCGGGCCTTCGAGATCGGCTTCCTCCTGTTCCTGCCCTTCCTGATCATCGATCTCGTCGTCGCCTCGGTGCTGATGTCGATGGGCATGATGATGCTGCCGCCGGTGACAGTGTCGCTGCCGTTCAAGCTGATCTTCTTCGTGCTGGTCGACGGCTGGAACCTGGTGGCGGGATCGCTGGTGCAGAGCTTCGGCAATTGACAGGGGCGGCCGCGCCCGGCACACAAGACCCCCTCCCCGCCGACCGCCTCCCCGAGCCTTGTCCGCCCATGCGATCCGACGTTTCCGCCCAGTCGATCGGCATAGGCCTGCTGGTCGTCATCGTCGGCTATGCCAGCACGGTCGCCGTCGTCATCCATGGCCTTTCCGCCGTCGGCGCCAGCGAAGGCCAGATCGTCTCGGGCCTGGCCGTGCTCTGCCTCGCCATGGGCCTCGGCGGCGTCGCGCTCAGCCTGGCCACGCGCATGCCGATCTCGGTGGCCTGGTCGACCCCGGGCATGGCGCTGCTGGCCACGCTCGGCACCCTGCCCGGCGGCTTCCCCGCGGCGGTCGGTGCCTTCATCGCCACCGGCGTGCTGATCATGCTGACGGGGCTGTGGACGCCGCTCGGCCGGCTGGTCGCGATGATCCCGCGGCCGGTGGCCAACGGCATGCTCGGCGGCATCCTGCTGAAGCTGTGCCTGGCACCCTTCGTCGCGCTGACCGAGGCCCCCGGCGTGGCGCTCGTGGTGATCGCGGTCTGGGTGGTGGTCGGCCGCTTCTGGCGGCTGTGGGCGGCGCCGGCGGCGCTGGTCGTCGCCCTCGGCGCCCTGGCGCTGACCTCGCCCGGCGGCATTTCCTATGCGGTGGCGCCGCATGTCGAATGGGTGACGCCGGTGTTCGACTGGCAGGCGATGATGTCGATCGCGCTGCCGCTCTTCGTCGTCACCATGGCCTCGCAGAACATCCCGGGCCTGACGGTGCTCTCCACCTTCGGCTACCGCCCCGCGACGCGTCCGATCTTCCTTCTGACCGGCGCCGCCTCCGTGGCCGGCGCCTTCTGGGGATCGCCGACCGTCAACCTCGCCGCCATCACCGCGGCGCTGTGCGCCGGACCGGACGCCCATCCCGACCATGCCAGGCGCTACGTCGCCGCCGCGGTCGCCGGCTTCGCCTATGTCGGATTCGCGGCTCTCGCCGGCGTCACCACCGTGCTGGTGACCCATGCTTCGCCCATCCTGGTGGAAGCGGTCGCCGGCCTCGCCCTCACCGGCGCCTTCGGATCGGCCATGCTCGCAACGGTGCAGGAGGAGAAGGAGCGCGTGCCGGCGCTGATGACCTTCCTGGTCACAGCCTCCGGCTACAGCATCTTCGGCATCGGCTCGGCATTCTGGGGCCTGATCGGCGGCGTCGCCGTGCACCTCGTCACCACCGCCGGCAGCCGCAAGGCCTGAGAGCGCCCGCCTCAGCCGGCGCCCGGCGCGGCGGGATCGACCAGGGCCGCGGCGGGCTTGGCCGGCGCGCTTGGCGCGCCCATGTACCGGGCGCGATAGTCGCGCAGGAAGGCGTCGAGCGTGTCGGACGCGGCGATCTCGCGCGCAATGTCGGAGAACTTGCCGCCCCGCGATTCGATCGGGGCGGTCACGGTCTCGAAGCTGGCGGCGTCGGCGGAATCGGCCATCTTGGCGGCGAACTTCGTGCGCAGGCGGTCGAGCCCGATCCGGTCGTCGGCGAGGGAATAGGCGATCGCCGCCCGGAGCGCCGCGCCGCGCTGCATCTCGTTCAGCGGTTCCGGCCCCTGCCAGCAGTCGCCGAGCTGATTCTCGATCGCCGCCGCCGCCGCCGGCCAGCGGCGGGCCTGCCACAGGATGTCGGCCCTGAGGCGCGGCACCTCCGGGCTGTCGAGCTGGTCGAGAATCTCCAGCGCCAGGTCGGGGCGGGCCGTCTCCGCCAGGGCGCGGGCCTCGAGCAGCAGGCGCGACGTGGTCAGCTCCCGCGGCAGGTCCGACTGGCGCGTCGCCGACAGCGCCTGCAAGGCCCTGCCCGGCTTGCGGTTCATCAGCTCGATCATGGCCAGCTTGGCCGCCACCTGAGCCCGCGCCGCCCCGGTGAGGCGATTGTCGATCTGGTGCTGCAGCAGCGCCGCCGCCTGGTCGAGCAGGTCGACCTCCACCAGCCGGTCCGCCAGCTTGCGGATCATCTCGTCGCCGCGCCGGTCGCCCGGAGTGAGGTCGCGATAGTCGTAGAACAGGGCGAGCGCCTCGACCGGCGGCAGCTTGGCGGCGCCGTCGGCGAGGAACAGCTCGATGAAGCGCCGCTGCATCCGGTCCTGCATGGCGCGCGTCGCGTCGGAGCCCGGGAAATGCTCGATCGCCACCTGCATGGCGTCGAAGGCCTGCCGGTCCTTGCCGGCCTTGAGATATTCCTGGGTCAGGGCGTCGAGCGTCTGCGCCTCGACCTCGTCGCCGCGCCAGGTGGCGGCCAGCGTCTCGAGGCCGTCGAGCAGGACCTTGTCGTCGATCTCCCTGAGGTCCCGGCGCAGCGGCAGCGACCGCAGCCGGGCTTCGGCGGCGACCGCCGGCGCCGGGCCGTCCGCGACGCGCCCGTAGAGCGCGAGGGCCTCGCGCTTGTGGCCGGTAAGCTCGGCATAGCGGGCATCGAGCAGCGCGCGCCGCGGCCCGATGGCGGCGGCGACATCGAGGGCGTCGAGGGCCTGGCGCTGCGCCGTCGCGTCGGGCATGTCGCCCATGGCGATCGCCGCCTCGTAGGCGCCGAGCCGGAAGCGCGCCTGCACCGGCTTGGGATAGAGGCCGACGGCGCTGTCGCCGAACAGGAAGGCGTCGTGCGCCGCCTTGGGATGGTGGCCGGCCAGCTCGGCGAGGCCGTGCCAGAGCGCGCCTTCGGCCGAGGCGGCCAGGCCGTGGTCGGCGAGGATGGCCGTCGCCTCCTCGCCCCGGCCCATCAGCACGCGGGCGGCGGCCTTCAGCAGCGCATATTCGCGGTTCTGCGCGGCGTTCTGGTCGTCGGCGCCGGCGACGTCGAGCACGGCGGCAGCCTCGGCGCCGAACTCCTTGGCGAGATAGAAGCGGGCGAGGTCGATCCGGGCGGCAAGCCGGTCCTGGTCCGTCGCCTCGGCCGCCGCCGCGATCAGCGCCTGCTCGCGGGCCCGGAAGGGCGCCTCGACCTCCTCGGCCCAGCGGCCGGTGTCGACGACCGAGCCGCGGCGCGGCCGGTCTTCCCCGGCGGTCGCGCCATCGCCCGATACGGTCAGGCCGCCGTCGCGGCGCACGATGACCGTGTCGATGCCGGCGGAGACCACCACGTCGTCGGAAACCGGCACGAAGGCGAGGCCGTGCGCGGTCACCAGGGTGCGGAACTCGACAAAGCCCTGCGGCTTCAGGAAGCCGCGCGCCGGCGGCGGCGCCGTCGCCACGAACACGGTGTCGCCGACATCCGGATCCGCGATCCGATGCACGGCGCCGACGCCGTCGAGCTCCGCGGTCACCGAGGCACGGCCGGCGGCATCCGTGACGCGCTTCAGCGCCACCGGCTGCGCCGCCCCGAGAATGTCGTCGCCGATCGAGACGATCCAGCCCGTGCCGTCGGGCGAGGTGGTGACGAGCGGCGAAACCTTGAGCTTGAGGCGGACGATCACGGCGCCGTCCGCCGCCGTCGCAGCCGCATCGGCGACGACGTCCTTGGCCGCGGCGGCGATCGCGCCGACGTCGACCTTGCGGTCGGTGTCGAACACCAGCCACAGCGTGTCGCCGCGCCGGTAGACCGCGCCGGGCGTCTGACGGTCGAAGGGAAAGCCGAGCCGCACCGTCCGTCCGTCGAGCTTGACCGTCGGCTGCAGCGGGCCGGTCGCCCGCGGCGCTGCAACCGGCGGCGGCGCAGCGGGCTGGGCCGGCGGCGAGACGGGCTGGGCCGGCGGCGGCGCGACGGCCTGCGGCTGCGGTGGCGCCGCCGCGGGACGCGCCGGCGCCTGGACCGCCGGCGGCGACGAGGAGGCGGCCGGGACGGTTTCTGGTTCGGCGATCACCGGCCGCATCGCTGGCGGCGCGAGGGCGGCGGTCGATGCCAGCGTGGTCGTGCCGCCGTCGCCGGGCTCGTCCTGCGCCAGGCCGGCGAGCACGGCCGGCAGCCCGGCCGAGCCGCCGATGGCCCCGGTGAGATCGACGACATAGTCGCTGCCGTCCCAGAAGGCGCGAATGTCGGCGCCCTCCCCAACCTGCAGCTTGACGGTGAGGCGCGCATCCCGCGCCTCGGCGTCGATCGCGGTCAGGCGCGGCGGCAGCTCGGCCTTGACCGGCGCGAGGTCGATCTTCAGCGCCGCGTCGAAGGTGACCTCGACCGACTGCCCGGCGCGTGCCAGCCGCACCGGGACCGGCGCCTGCAGCCGGAAGGCGAGCCGCGTGAAGGTCGGCTGGCGGCCGATGCCGAGCTCGAGCGGCCGGGTCTGGCTCCTGGCGAGGGCGATGCGGGCCTGCTCCTCCTGCCGCAGCCGCTCCGCCTCCCGCGCCTTGGCCGTCAGCTCGGCGATGATCTCCGGCGGCAGGCTCGGCGGCGGCCCCTGCCAGCTCGCCGGCAGGAGGTCGACGAACAGGCGTTCGCCCGCCGGCATGGCGTGGACGGTCAGACGCTGGGCGAGCGCCAGGCGGATGGCCCGGCCGTCCGGATCGAGCCGTGCGCCCGAGACATAGTCGGAGACGGCCGCGGCGACGCCGTCGACCGGCACCTTCACCTTGCCGGCGAAGTCGATGACCAGCACGCCGTTGGCGACCCTCGTGGTCGCGTCCGGCATGTGGCCGAACTGGAAGATCAGGCGCGCATGACCATCCGCGGCGCTCGCCTGGACCGCGCCGGTCGAGACCGGGTCCTGCGCCGCCGCCGGGGCATGAGCCAGCGCCGCGCACAGGACGAGGCCTGCCAGCAGCAGGCGCACGGGCCCGCGCGCAAAGCTGCGCATCGAGACCCCCTGGCGCGGTGCGGCGCGGTCGATCATGCCATCCCTCGGATCGCGGGCGAGGCGCCGTCGGCGCCCGTCTCCGACCGGATCCGGGATCGGCGACCTTTCAACCCTAAGGATGGGCCGTCAATGCGCGATTAACGTGACGGGGAAAAGCCCCGTCACCCCTTGGGCGGCTGGCCCTCGATCTTCGGCAGCTCGGTGGCGGACTGGCCGTCCGCCGCGGGCTTCTCGGCGTCCTTGGCCGCCAGCGCCACGGTGAGGCGCTGGGCGGCGTCGGCGTCCATGGCCGCCAGGACGTCGGCGACCTTGGCCGGCTTCATGGCGCTCGCCAGCTGCATGAGCACGGCGAGGTCAAGGCGGTCGAAGATCCGTGCGGCATCCTTGGGCTTCATCGCCTCGTACATCACCACCAGGCTCTTGACCCGTGCCGTCTCGGCGTCCGTCTTCTTCTGCTCGAGTGCCCCGACGCTGGCTTCGAGCCGCTTGAGCTCGTCGATGCGGTCCTGGACGCGCTTTTCCGCCGCCTTCAGCAGGTTCTCGCGCGTGTCGAGGTCGCGGCTGCGCTGGTCGAGCTCCTCGCGGCGCTGCTGCAGCCGCTCCAGGAGCGCCCGCTCGGCCGGCGAGGCGGGGCCGGCGGGCGTCAGAGGCTCGGCCGTCTCGGCTGGCTGGATGGCAGGCGCGGCCGCCTGGGCCAGGGTCGGCGGCGGGGTGCCAGGTGCGGGCGGCGCGGCGGCATCGCCCGCCTTGCCGCCCTTGTCGCCGATCGAGCCGGTGATGTCGGCCGGCATGGTGCGGGCGTTGATGATGGCGCGGCCGAAGCCGTCGCCGGCATAGGCCGCCTCCGGGCCGCCGACGCCGATGCGGTCGAGGATGTCGCCCGCCTTCAGCGCCAGCAGGCAGGCCAGCGCGAAGATCAGCACCGGCAGGAGCCGCAGCTGCATCATGCGGCTGCTCCGCGCTCGTGCAGCCCGGCGCGTCGGGCCAGCGTCTCGGCGAGCGCCGCCGCGGCGCGAGCGGTGGCGCCGGTGCGCTCGCGATGCGACGGGCGCGGCGGCGCGGCGGCGGCGATCGGGGGCGGCGGCACGGCCGGAGCCGCCACGGGCTCGAGCCTCGGCATTGCCGGCGCGGGCCGAGGCGGGCGCGCCGCCTCGGTGATCTGGGCGATCCGGTCGAGCACGGTCTCGCCGGCCTGGATCTGGGCGGCGATCTCGCCGGAGAGATCCTCGGCCGAGGCCAGGCGCTGCGCCAGCGTCCGGTCGCAGTCGGTCGCCATGGTCTTGAGCGTGCCGATGGCGCGCTCGGCCGCCCCTGTGGCGGCGATCAGCTCCGCCGCAATGCCGCGCAACATGGCCTCGTCGGCGCGCAAGCGCATCAGGCGACGATTGAGGATCCAGCAATAACCGATTGTCATGACGAGAAGAATGGCAACGAGGCTCTCGATCGCCAATCCGAGCAGAGACGTCGACATCAGATGTCCTTCCGCATGGCCTCGGCCATGTCGAAGATGGCCATGGTGGTCTTGGATTTCTTCAGCGGCCGCTGCAGGCGCACCGCCACGGCGTCGCCGAGCCGCCCCATCCGCCCCTCCGAGAGCAGGACGTCGCCGCAGCGCACCGCCACCAGCGCATCCGGCTTGATCGAGATCGGCAGCACGTCGCCGACCTTGAGGTCGAGGATCGAGCGCAGCGGCACGTTCTGCTCGTAGAGCACGGCGTCGACATCGACCTCCGCCTGCCAGATCTCCGTGGCGAGGTGCCCCTCCCACACCGGGTCGCGGCCGAAGCGTTCGCCCATGAAGCTGTGCAGGAGATGGTCGCGGATCGGCTCGATCGTGGCATAGGGCAGCAGCATCTCCATGCTGCCGCCGCGGTCCTCCATGTCGATGCGGAAGCGCACCAGGATGGCGGCGTTGGCCGGCCGCGAGACCTGGGCGAAGCGCGGATTGGTCTCGACGCGGTCGAGCGTGAAGTTGACCGGCGAGACCGGCCCGAAGGCCTGCTCGCCGTCGGCCAGCACGATCTCGATCATGCGGCGGACGAGGTCGAGCTCGATGGTCGTGTAGGGCCGGCCCTCGACGCGGATCGCCGTGGTGCCGCGCCGGCCGCCGAGCAGGACGTCGATGATCGAGTAGATCAGGCTGGAATCGACGGTGATCAGCCCGAAATTATCCCATTGCTGGGCCTTGAACACGGTGATGATCGCCGGCAGCGGGATCGAGTTGAGATAGTCGCCGAAGCGCACCGAGGTCATGCGGTCGATCGACACCTCGACATTGTCCGAGGTGAAGTTGCGCAGCGAGATCGTCAGCAACCGCACGAAACGGTCGAACAGGATCTCCAGCATCGGCAGGCGTTCATAGGAGACCATCGCCGAATCGATGATCGCCCGGATGCCGGACTGCGAGCCGGAGACCAGGTCCTCGACGGAGAAGCCGAGCAGGCCGTCGATCTCGTCCTGGTTGAGGATATGGTCCGGCTCGCGCCGGCTGCCATGAGCGCCGGCGACGCGCGCCGCCCATTCGTCGGCATCCGCCGGGGCCACCCCCTGCTCGGCCAGGGCGGCGCCCCATTCGGCCATCAGGTCGTCATTGACGGGATCGGCCATGGCTATTGCACCACGATCTGCTGGAACACGACGGCATCGACCTTGGCCGGCGACACCGCGACATTGACGCGCTTGGTGAGCTCCTCCTTCAGACGGAAGAACCCGGCGGAGCCCTCGAGATCGGCGGGCCGCAGCACGCGCATATAGGACTGGAAGGTGTCGAGCACCCGCGGCATCAGCGGCTTGATCTCCTCGGCGACCTTGTCCTCCGACACTTCCAGCGAGATCTTGACCTTGAGATACTGGGCGCGGTCCTTGGAATCGAGGTTCACCAGCATTTCCGGCAGGTCGACATAGCGCACCGGCTTGGCGGCGGCGGGCTTGGCCTCCGCCTCGGCCACCGCCTCCTCGCCGGCATGGCCACCGAGGAGCCCCATCTTGAACGCGGCGAGGCCGCCGCCCGCGAGCACCAGCACCGCCACGCCGGCGAGGACGAGCTTGTTGCGCAGGAACCCCGGCAGAGCGCGCTTCTTTGCGGGCGTGCCCTCCTCGCCGTCCTCGGCATCGCCGACCGGCCTCTGCGGTTTCTTGGCCATCGCGACCGGCTCCGAAGGCATTGGGACCATGGGGCCATCCCCGGGGGATGGCTGCGGGACGGCGCCCCCGGCCGAGACCGGGCGGCGCCGGCTCCGACTGTCCCGGGGAATGGTTAACGCCCCTTTAAGACTTGCGGCCACCCGGCAAGTTTTGCCGGGCGAAACTTGCCGCAGAGCCGCTCACGCCCGCCCCTCCCGTCCGGAGAAATCAAGCTAAGCCATTGATCTTGCTTATCCCATCCGCGTGGCACGGCTTATGCCATGGTTAACACGATCCGAATGCGTTGGGAGACGCGGCCGGGTCGGGGAGCAACGGAAGCAGCGGGCCTTGGGAGAGGACCGGTGATTCCATCGGATGGAGTGAGGCGGTTCGATGGGGAACGCGCTTCTTGTGGTGCTGTCGCGCCAGATCGCGTTGGGCCGAGAGCTCGACGTGGTCGCGAACAACATGGCCAACGTCAACACGCACGGCTTTCGCCGCCAGGCGGTGCAGTTCGGCGAGTACATCATGCCGGTCGCCTCGACCGACGCCTTCCAGGGGGCCGACCGCCGCGTGTCCTTCGTGCAGGACCGCTCGAGCTACCGCGACTTCGCCGCCGGCGCGATGCAGCAGACCGGCAATCCCCTGGACATCGCCATCCAGGGTGACGCCTTCTTCGCGGTGCAGGCCCCGGACGGCAGCGAGCGCTACACCCGCAACGGCGCCTTCCAGATCGACAGCACGGGCCGCGTCGTCACCGGCGAGGGCATGCCGGTCCTGAGCGATGCCGGGCCGATCGTGCTCGATACGCAGGACCCCACCTTCACCATCGCCCGCGACGGCACGATCTCGACCAAGGATGGCGACCGCGGCCATATCAGGCTGGTGAGCTTCGACGCCCCCCAGGCCCTGCACGCCGAGGGCAGCGGCCTGTTCCGCGCCGATCCCAGCCAGGCGGCGCAGCCGCTGACGCCGGCCACCACCAACGTGGTGCAGGGCTCGGTCGAGGGCTCGAACGTCAAGCCGGTCCTGGAGATGTCACGGCTGATCGAGATCAACCGCGCCTATTCCAGCCTGTCCGGCATCATCCAGACCAATGCCGACCTGCGCAAGACCGCCATCGAGCGGCTTGCCGACCTGTCGTCCTGAGGAGCCACCACCATGCGCGCCCTGAACACCGCCGCCACCGGCATGATGGCCCAGGAGCTGAACGTCGAGGTCATCTCCAACAACATCGCCAACATGCGGACCACCGGCTACAAGCGCCAGCGGGCCGAATTCCAGGATCTGCTCTACGAGACGGAGCGCCGCGTCGGCTCGACCACCTCGGACCAGGGCACCATGGTGCCCGCCGGCATCCAGATCGGCTCCGGCGTGCGGACGGCGGCCACGCCGCGGGTGATGAGCCAGGGCGACGTCACGCAGACCCAGAAGGAGCTCGACGTCGCCGTCCGCGGCGAAGGCTATTTCCGCATCCAGCTGCCGGACGGGCGCACCGCCTACACCCGCGACGGCTCGTTCGAGCGCGACGCTCAGGGCCAGCTCGTCACGGCCGACGGCTATGTCGTCGATCCCGGCATCACCATCCCCGAGAATGCCAGCGGCATCACCATCAACCCGCAGGGCGTGGTGTCCGGCACGCTGCCCGGCCAGACCGCGCCGACGGAGTTCGGCCAGCTGCAGCTTTCTCGCTTCGTCAACAAGACCGGCCTGGAGGCCCTGGGCGACAACCTGTTCCTGGAGACGGCCGCCTCCGGCCAGCCCCAGACCGGCACGGCCGGCATCGACGGCATGGGCAACCTGCTGCAGGGCTATCTCGAGCAGGCCAACGTCAATTCCGTGTCGGAGATCTCCGACCTCATCGCCGCGCAGCGCGCCTACGAGATGAACTCCAAGGTGGTCTCCGCCGCCGACCAGATGCTGCAGTCCGCGACCGGCATGTTCCGGTGAGGCCATGCCGATGATCACCCGCCTTCTCACCTTCGCCGCCGCGCTCGCTTTCGCCGGCCTCGCCGCGGCCCCCGCGCCGGCCCAGACCGCCCCGCCGCCCACCCTGCGCTCCGCGGTCACCGTCTCCTCGGAGCTGGTGCGCCTCGGCGACCTCCTCGACAATGCCGGACCGGCGGCGCTCGAGCCGGTGTTCCGCGCGCCGGACCTCGGCACGACCGGCACCGTGCAGGCGGCGCGGGTGGTCGCCGCCGCGCGCGACAAGGGCGTGGCGGTGGTCGACACCAAGGGCGTGGCCGAGGTCAGCGTCACCCGGGCCAGCCGCGTGCTGAGCCTGGATGCGATCAAGGCGGCGATCACCCTGACGCTGATCCGCCAGAACGGGCTCGGCGACGACGCCGACCTCGCCGTCGGCTTCGATCCCGGCGCGCGCGCCGTCCATATCGAGCCCGGCGCCGGCGCTCCCCTGCAGGTCGTCTCGATCAATTGGAATCCGACCTCCGGCCGCTTCGACGCCACGCTCTCGGTCGAGGGCTCCTCGGTCCTCGCCCGCATGCCGCTGCGCATCGGCGGCCAGGCCGTCGAGACCGTCGCCGTGCCGGTCTTCGCCCGCGCCGTCGGCCGCGGCGAGGTCGTGCGCGCCGCCGACGTCGTCATCGACCGGCTGCCCCGCTCGCAGGCCGTCGCCGGCACCATCGACGCCCCGGCCCAGGCGATCGGCCAGGCCGTGCGCCGCACGGTGCGGCCCGGCCAGCCGGTGCTGGCGGGCGACCTCACCAAGCCCAACCTCGTCACCCGCAACGACACGGTGACGCTGACCTACGAAGTGCCGAGCATGGTGCTCACCGTGCGCGCCAAGGCGCTCGACACCGGCGCCGAGGGCGACAGCATCCCGGTGCTCAACACCCAGTCCAATCGCATCGTCCAGGCGACCGTCACCGGACCCGGCCACGTCACCGTGACGGTTCCCGCCCGCGTCGCCCTGAACTGAAGGCCGGATCCATGCGTATGTCCCCACCGACCTCCCGCCGTCCCGGCCCGCAGGGCTCGTCCCGGAGCCGGGGAGCCGGAACCGCGTCCCGATCCGCGAAACTCTGCCTCGCCGGCCTCGCCGCCCTCACCCTCGGCAGCTGCGGCATGGCGGACCGCCTCGCCAATATCGGCAAGGCGCCGAACCTGTCGGCCATCGACGACCCGACCGCGTCGCCCGGCTACAAGCCGGTGTCGCTGCCGATGCCGGAGCCGGAGAAGCCGATCTTCCAGGCCAATTCGCTGTGGCGCTCGGGATCGCGCGGCTTCTTCAAGGACCAGCGCGCCATGCGGGTCGGCGACATCCTGACCGTCAAGGTGGTGATCAACGACAGCGCCGACATCAGCAACACCACCGCCCGTTCGCGCCAGAACAGCGAGGACATGGGCGCCAAGAGCCTGTTCGGCCTGGAAGGCAAGCTGGTGCCGAAGGGCACCGATCCGGCCGGCATGCTGGCCACGACCTCCGACAGCTCCTCCACCGGCACCGGCTCGGTCAAGCGCTCGGAGGCGCTCACCACCAATATCGGGGCGCTGATCACCCAGATCCTGCCCAACGGCAACATGGTGATCGAGGGCCGCCAGGAGGTGCGCGTCAATTTCGAGATGCGCGAACTGATCGTCGCCGGCGTGGTGCGGCCGGAGGACGTCGAATCCGACAACACCATCGATTCCACCAAGATTGCCCAGGCCCGCATCTCCTATGGCGGCCGCGGCCAGATCACCGACGTGCAGCAGCCCCGCTACGGCCAGCAGGTGATGGACGTGCTGCTGCCCTTCTGAGCCGGTCGGCCGAAGAGCTCCCCGGCAGGCGAGCCCGCTCCCCGGCGAGCCTGCCGATCGACGCCGCGCGCCCGCTCCCCGGCGCGCGGCAGCGGGCCCCCGGATCTCCCATCCGGGGGCCCTCCGGCTCTCTCGCGGCGATCGGGCGACGGGCCGGCATGTCCTTGCGGTCGCCGTCCTCTGCCCTCTCTGTGCGGACTGCAGCCTTCCGAGGGAGGATCGGGCGGACAGCCCGAGCGGCTTCTCGTGGCTTCGGCCACGAGACGCTGCTCAGAGTCCTGGATGTAGGCAGGTTCGGGAGAGGCTGCTCAGGAGAACGGGTCGCTGCTCCAGCCATCCTCCTCCAGCGCATCGGCCTGGGCGTTGCATTCCAGGCTGCGGATACGGTGATGGCAGCTTTGAAAGCGCAAGGCTCCGGCGTCGAGGCCGGGCGGTCCGCCACAATCCGCATCCAGCGCGGCCTTGTGCAGGATCGATGCCGTCTCGCCGTGCAGGTGCGCCCGCTGACGCAGCTCCCGACAAAGCACATGGCGCGGCGCATCGCTCATCGCGGCCTCCTCTCGACGAAGAAAATATGGTGCCGAGCGATGACGATGCAAAGGCTTTCCGGGCAATATCGATTGTTTCCTTGACTTTCACATCGGCCCTCCCTAGATCTGGTAGATCGACATAGGCCGGACGATTTGGCCGCTCGTGGCGAAAGTCGCGTCAGCTGAGAGACTCCTACCAATTTCGACTGATTGGAATCCTGCAGATTTCTGCGGGATGGTTTGGACGCAGCTGAAGGACACTTTGTCATGAGCACCGGTACCGTGAAGTGGTATAATTCGAGCAAGGGTTTCGGCTTCATTCAGCCGGACGACGGAAGCAAGGACGTTTTCGTCCATGTCAGCGCCGTCGAGCGTGCCGGCATGCAGGATCTGCGGGAAGGACAGAAGCTCGGCTACGAGCTGGTCGAGGATCGCCGCTCCGGCAAGATGTCGGCAGACCGGCTCCAGGCCACCTGAGAAAGAGCGCGCCTCGCCCCGTCGGCGACCACGGATGTACTGGCGTCGACGAGTAGCATGCGTTGCCCCGCGGAGGTCAGGCTTGCGCCTGACCTCTTTTGTTTTCCGGAAACCGGCGAAGGATCCGCAGATTGCAAGTCCTGGTTCGAGACAACAACGTCGAGCAAGCGATGAAGGCCCTGAAGCGCAAGCTTCAGCGTGAGGGAGTCTTCCGTGAGATGAAGCTCCGGAGGGCTTACGAGAAGCCGTCCGAACGCAAGGTGCGGGAGAAGGCCGAGGCCCTGCGGCGAGCCCGCAAGCTTGCGCGCAAGCAGGCGCAGAGGGACGGACTGCTTCCGCCGCCCAAGCCGAAGCCCCCGCGCGTCGGCGCGCCCGGAGCGCTGCGCCAGCGGCCCTGAGCCGAGGGCGGAACGGCGGCGACCGACACCGTCGCCGTCCGGCCGATCGCTCGACCGGTTGACTTGCAGATTCGTGCGCCTCGATGCCTGCACACGGCGCGGCGCCCCCACGCGGAGCAGAAATCCGCGAGCCAGCCCTCATGGCTGCGCATCCACGGTCCCGAGACTGTTTCGAACGAGAGTTTCCGCGAGCTGCGGCTCCGCGTTCTCGGCGCTGGATCGCGTGAATAGCCGTGACAAGCGCAGGACATTCGCCGTAAAAGTCGCTATGGGTAGGTCATCCGCGGCGCCCCCACAGGGTTGAGGGGCGCGGGGCGCCGAGATCGGTGCGGTGGGGCTGCAGCAGGCCGAAGGACCGGCGGGCGCGCTCCACACCCTTTCCCTCAGCGGATTTAAGGAACCGCCCTCTCGAGACGGCCTTCGGCACGCGCATGACATCGACCGGCAAGACGCTTCTGATCGAAATCCCGTGGATCGACCCGATGGAGGCGGCGGCGCGCCTCGCAGCGCGCCCCCGCCTCGCCTTCCTCGACAGCGCCATGCCGCATGCGACGCTCGGCCGCTGGTCCTATGTCGCGGCCGACCCGGTCGGCGTGTTCCGCGTCGAGGACGGCAGGGCGCGCTGGAACGGCGCGGCGCTGGACGAGGCGCCGCTGCCGGCGCTGCGCCGCCTCCTGGCCGACCATCGGCACGAGCCCGTGGACGGCGGCCCGCCCTTCCAGGGCGGCGCCGTCGGCGCCTTCGCCTACGAAGCCGGCCGGCTGTTCGAGCGTCTGCCGCGCACGGCGCCGGCAGGCGCGATGCCCCAGGTCGACCTGCCCTTCTACGACACGCTCCTCGCCCTCGACGGGGTCGAGCGGCGGGCCTTCGTGGTGGCGCCGCACGCGGCCGCCGCCGCGGGCCTGCGCGAGAAGCTCAAGGCCGAGCCCGCCCGCCCCGCGCCCCTGCCGGCCTTCGCCTGGCGCGACAGCCGCAGCCGCCACGCCTACGAGGCGGAGGTGGCGCGGGTGATCCGCTACATCCGCGACGGCGACATCTTCCAGGCCAACCTGTCGCACCGTTTCGCCGCGACGCCGGAGACGGCGCCGGACCCGGTCGCCGTCTACCGCGCGCTGCGGCGGGCCAACCCGGCGCCTTTCGCGGCGCTGCTGGTCGACGGCGAGCGCTTCATCGCCTCCTCCTCGCCCGAGCGCTTCCTCAAGGTGACGGGACGCGAGGTCGAGACCCGCCCGATCAAGGGCACCACCCGCCGCACGCCCTATCCGCGCGAGGATTTCGCCCGGGCCCAGCTTCTGTCGGAGAGCGAGAAGGACCGGGCCGAGAACGTGATGATCGTCGATCTCCTGCGCAACGACCTGTCGCGGGTGTGCGAGCCGGGCAGCGTCGCGGTACCGGTGCTGTGCGGGGTGGAGAGCTATGCCTCCGTGCACCACTTGACCTCGGTCGTCACGGGGCGGCTGCGGCAGGGGCGCGACGCGCTGGACCTCCTCGCCGCCACCTTCCCGGGCGGCTCGATCACCGGGGCGCCGAAGATCCGGGCGATGGAGATCATCGCCGAGCTCGAAGGCCTCGACCGCGGCATCTATTGCGGCTCGATCGGCTGGATCGGCTTCGACGGCGCGGCCGATCTCAACATCGCCATCCGCACCCTCGCCTATGACGGACGGGAGATCTCGGTGGGCGCCGGCGGCGGCATCACGCTGCTGTCCGACCCGGCGGCCGAATACGAGGAGACGCTGGTCAAGGCCGAGCGGCTGCTGGCCGCCTTCGCCCCGGCCGCAGCAGCGGACGACGCGGCATGATCCTCCTGGTCGACAATTACGATTCCTTCGTCTTCAACATCGCCCGCTATTTCGAGGAGCTGGGCGAACCGGCGCAGGTGGTGCGCAACGACGCGGTGACGCCGGCCGATGTCGAGGCCTCCGGCGCCTGCGCCCTGGTGCTCTCGCCCGGCCCCTGCGCCCCCAGGGATGCCGGCGCCTCGCTGGACCTGGTGCGCAGCCTCTCCGGCAAGCTGCCGATCCTCGGCATCTGCCTCGGCCACCAATGCATCGGCGAAGCCTTCGGCGGCCGGGTGGTCCATGCCCGCACGCCGATGCACGGCCGGCCCTCGCGCATCCTCCATGACGGATCCGGCCTGTTCGCCGGCCTGAGCGAGCCGATCGAGGCCGGCCGCTACCACTCCCTGATCGTCGAGCTCGACGGCGACGAGCCGCTCGACGTCACGGCGCGCAGCGAGGACGGCGAGATCATGGCGCTCACCCATCGCAGCCATCCGACCTTCGGCCTGCAGTTCCACCCCGAATCGATCCTGACGCCGCAGGGCCATCGCCTGCTCCAGGCCTTCCTGGATCAGCGCAAACCATTCCAACGCGCTGCATGAGCTTCCTCATCCACCACATGAACGAGCCGGCCGGCGACGGCGGCCCGCGCATCGGCGCCATGGACCGCGGCCTGCAGCTCGGCGACGGCGTGTTCGACACGCTGGTGGCGCGCGGCGGCATGCCGATGGCGCCGGAGCGGCATCGGCAGCGGCTGCTGCGGGCCGCCGAGGCGATCGGCCTCGCCGTCGACCGGGACGGGCTCGAAGCGGCCATGGCCGGCGTCCTCGCCGAGCTCGCCGGGCGCGACGCCATCATCCGCACCACGCTGACCCGCGGCCAGGGCGCCCGCGGCCTCTGGCCGGCGGAGCCGCCGCGCCCGACCATCCTGGTCACGGCGCAGCCCTGGAGCCCGGCCCTGGCCGGGCAGCCGGCCCGGCTCGTCGTCGCCTCGGCGCCGCGCAACGAGCATTCGCCGCTGTCGCGCCTCAAGTCGCTGGCCTATCTCGACAACATCCTCGCCGCGCGAGAGGCGGCCGAGGCCGGCGCCGACGACGCCCTGATCCTCAACACGGCGGGACGCGTCGCCGGCACCACCATCGCCAACCTCTTCGCCTTGAAGGGCATGCGGCTGCTGACGCCGCCGACCGGCGAAGGCTGCCTCGACGGCATCATGCGCGGCCTGCTCCTGGACGGCGCCGGCGCGCTCGGCCTCGCCGTCGAGGAGGCGCCCCTGCGCCCCGAGGACCTCTTCGGCGCGGATGCGGTCTTCGCCACGAATTCGGTGCGCTTCCTGCGGCCGGTCATCGCCATCGGCGAGCGGGTCCTGGCCCAGTCCCCGCTCGCGCGGCAGATTCTCGACCATCTCCTTTCCATCACGGCTGATCCATGATTCTCGTCGCGCTCGGCGCCAACCTGCCCTCCTGCGAAGGCGCACCGCGCGAGACGCTGCGCCGCGCCGTCGCCGAGCTCGCCGCGCGCGGGCTGACCGTCGCTGCACGCTCGCGCCTGTTCCTCACCGAGCCGGTGCCGCGCTCGGCCCAGCCCTGGTACGCCAACCAGGTGATCGCGGTGGAGACGGACCGCTCGCCGCAGGCGCTGCTCGCCGTGCTGTTCGAGGTGGAGGCGCTGTTCGGCCGGGAGCGCAGCGAGCGCAACGCCGCCCGCACGCTCGACCTCGACCTCGTCGCCTATCACGATCTCAGGCTCGACACGCCCGAGCTGGTGCTGCCGCATCCGCGCCTGCACGAGCGCGCCTTCGTGCTGGCGCCGCTGGCCGACATCGCGCCGGGCTGGCGCCACCCGGTGCTGGGCGAGAGCGTCGAGGCCCTGCTCGCCCGCACCGACCGCACGAATGTCCGCGCCATGGCGCCCGTGCCGCTGCTGATGGGCGTCGTCAATGTCACGCCCGACAGCTTCTCCGATGGCGGCCGCTTCGAGACGACCGACAAGGCGATCGCCCATGCCGTGGCGCTGATCGAGCAGGGCGCCGACATCCTCGACATCGGCGGCGAGTCGACGCGCCCGGAGTCCCAGCCCCTCGCCCCGGAAGACGAGCAGGCCCGCATCCTGCCGGTCATCGCGGCGGTCGCGGCCGAGGCGGCGCGGCGCCGGCGGCTGATCTCGGTCGACACCCGCCATGCCGCCACCATGCGCGCCGCCCTCGCGGCCGGCGCCAGCATGATCAACGACATCACCGCCCTGGAGAGCGCCGAGGCGCGCCGCATCGTCGCCGAGGCCGGCGTGCCGGCCATCCTGATGCACATGCAGGGCACGCCGCAGACCATGCAGATCAACCCGACCTATGCCGACGTGGTGGGCGAGGTCGCCGACACCCTGGCCCGGGCTCGCGACCGGGCGGTCGCCGACGGCATCCGGCCGGACCGGATCTGGCTCGATCCCGGCCTCGGCTTCGGCAAGACCCTGGAGCACAACCTCGCCCTGCTCGACGCCACGCCCCGCTTCAAGGCGCTGGGCCAGCCGGTGCTGGTCGGCGCTTCGCGCAAGAGCTTCATCGGCAAGGTCGACCGCGCCGGCCCGGCCGATGACCGGCTCGGCGGCTCGATCGCCGCCGCCCTCGCCGCCGCCACACGCGGGGCCGACGCGGTCAGGGTCCACGACGTGGCGGAGACGCGCCAGGCGCTGGCGACCTGGAGCGCGATCGAGGGCAAGGCCGCGGGCTGAGGCAGGCGCACGCCGGCCGCTCGCCGATCAGGACCTGCCCGCCGCCTCGGGAATGCGCAGGAAATACCCGATGAAGTCGCGGAGCTCCTCGATGTCCTGCGCGATGCGGTCCTCGCCGCGGCTGGCCGAGGCGTGGAAGATGCCGTCGAGCTGCCGGCCGATGACGCGCGCCGTCTTCTCGACATCGACGGTCCGGAAGACCCCTGCCGCGATCCCGCGCCGCAACGTGTCCTCCAGGAGGTCCTGCTCGCCGCGATAGAAGCCGGCGACGATCGCATCGGTCTCCGGGTCCCGCGCGCCCAGGGCCGCGTAGTCGGCCATGATCTTGACCATGCGGGTGATCAGCGTCGGAGCGATCGTCGCATGCGTGTCCAGCCACATCGCGATGCCGGCGAACGGATCGGCCTGCTCGCGCCGCCGCTCCTCATAGCCGGCGACCAGCTGGTCGATGGCATGCGCGAGCGCGCTGCGGAACAGGTGGTCCTTGTTGTCGAAATAATGGTAGATCAGCCCGACATTGATGCCGCAGTGCCGGGCGATGTCGCGCACCGTGACGATGCTGTAATGCGTCTCCGCGAACAGCTCCAGCGCCTTCTCCAGGATCAATTCCGACCGCAGGGCCGGATCGAGCCGCTGTCGGACTGGCTTGACGGCCATCTCCAGGTCTCCACGGGAACGCCCGGCCGAAGCGGCCCGCCCCTGCCCATCGCTATGCCCTGAATCGCGGCAGCGCGGCGAGTCTCTGCCCAGGGACCGGCCTTCGCTCCAGGCGCGGCCCATCATTGCCTGGATTTTGCGCTGCACAAAATTTGGCCTTGCGACGATCTATTAAACGCCCGCTGAATAGAGCCGTCCAGCCCCTGTTCGACGATCGGAGCTTTGCCATGAAACGCCTCTTCCGCGTCGCGTTCCTGCTTGCGACGCTGTGCCTCGGCCTCTTCGGCGCCGGCACCGGCCCGGCCCCGGCGGCCGACAAGAAAGTCTTCAGGGTCGGCTACGTCGTCTATGTCGGCTTCATGCCGATGGCCTGGCTGAAGCAGTCCGGCCTCCTGAAGAAATGGGGCGACAAATACGGCATCGAGATCGAGATGGTGCAGGCCAACGACTATGTCGGCAGCATCAACCAGTTCATTGCCGGCGACCTCGACGCGGTCGGCGTGGCCGGCATGGACGCGCTGACCATGCCGGCGGCCGGCGGCGTCGACACCTCGCTGTTCCTGATCACGGACTATTCCAACGGCAACGACGTGCTGCTCTCCAAGAGCGCCAAGTCGGTCGCCGACCTCGCCGGCCAGTCGGTCTACCTCCTGCAATACAGCGTCTCCCATTACCTGCTCAACCGGGCGCTGGTCCTCAACGGGCTCGCCGGCGTCTCCTCGGTGAAGACGGTGAACATCTCCGATTCGGAGATCGCCGCCGCCTATCTCACCCAGGCCGACCTGCAGCACGCCGTGTCCTGGAAGCCGATGACCATCGACATGCTGAAGGGCAGCAAGGACTCCCATGTGCTGTTCGATTCCTCGAAGATCCCCGGCGAGATCATGGACTGCTTCATCGGCAAGACCCAGACGCTGAAGGAGCATCCCGAATTCGCCAAGGCGCTGCTCGGCGCCTGGTACGAGGCGATGCAGGCCTTCGCCGCCGGCGGCGACGCGGCCGCCGGGATGAAGGCGGTCATGGCCAGCGCCATGGGGACCGACGAGGCGGGCTTCCAGTCGCAGGTCGACACGACCCATTTCTTCATGACGCCGGCCGA
Source organism: Labrys wisconsinensis (assembly GCF_030814995.1). Taxonomy (GTDB): domain Bacteria; phylum Pseudomonadota; class Alphaproteobacteria; order Rhizobiales; family Labraceae; genus Labrys; species Labrys wisconsinensis. The sequence goes on from NZ_JAUSVX010000009.1 coordinate 29,669, forward strand.
CGCCCACGCCTTCCTCACCGCCGACAAGACCAGGCAGACCTGGGACTACATCAGGCACTTCAGCTTCGAGCAGGGCCTGTTCGGCCAGGGCGCCGCCAGCGTCGACAGCATCGGCATCGGCTTCGCCGACGGCTCGACCTTGGGCGACACCAAGAACGTCAAGCTGCGCATCGATCCCTCCTTCGCCAAGCTCGCCATGGACGGCCAGCTCTGAGGCGCGCGACATCGGGGCCATCGCCGACGGGAGACCTGCCTTGCGACGCATCATCAACTATCCGCCGGCCCGTGGCACCCGGCTCCTGCTCGGGGTGCTGCCCTTCGTCGCGATCGTGCTGATCTACCTGGCGGCCTCCAATGCGCGGCTCGCCATCGATCCCAACGACAAGCTGATCCCGGGCCTCGCCTCGTTCCACGCCAGCATGAGCCGGCTCGCCATGCAGGTCGACGTCGCCACCGGCCATACCCTGCTCTGGTGGGACACCGGCCTCAGCCTGGCCCGCCTCGGCTTCGGGCTCGGCATCGCCGCGGCGATCGGCCTGGTCTGCGGCATCCCTGTGGGGTTCATCCCGCATCTGCGCGCCATGTTCGAGCCGGTCCTGGCCGCCCTGGCGCTCGTCCCTCCGCTCGCCGTCCTGCCGATCCTGTTCATCGTCTTCGGCCTCGGCGAAGTGTCCAAGATCGTCCTGATCGTCTTCGGCGTTGCCCCCTTCCTGGTCCGGGACGTCGTCCTGCGCGTCGCGGACATCCCCCGCGAGCAGATCGTCAAGGCGCAGACGCTGGGAGGATCGACCTGGCAGATGATCGTCGACGTGGTGCTGCCGCAGGTGCTGCCGCGGCTCGTCGATTCGGTCCGCCTGTCGCTCGGAGCCGCCTGGCTGTTCGTCATCGCGGCCGAGGCGATCACCGCGGAAGGAGGCCTGGGCTACCGCATCTTCCTGGTGCGCCGCTACCTCGCCATGGACGTCATCCTCCCCTACGTCGCCTGGATCACCCTGCTCGCCTTCCTGATGGACTGGGCGATGAGGCGCCTGTCCCGGGCGGCCTTCCCCTGGACAGCGCTGCGGGAGGCGTGAGGTGACGGAGATCCGGGTCGAGAACGTCTGGAAGGAATACGGCGCCTCCGTGGTGCTCGAGCGCGTCAACCTCACCCTGCCGGACCATGAATTCCTGGTCGTCATCGGGCCGAGCGGCGTCGGCAAGACCACGCTCCTGCGCCTTCTCCTCAGCCAGGAGACGCCGACGCGCGGCCGCATCCTGATCGACGGCGAGCCGATCGCGGCGGAGCCGACGGCCGACCGCGGCGTCGTGTTCCAGCGCTACTCGGTCTTTCCCCACCGCACTGTGCTCGGCAATGTCATGCTCGGCCCGCAATGGGCCGCCTCGCCGCTTCTCGGCCGCCTCTTCGGCCGGCGCCGGCGCGATCTCAGGGACAGGGCAATGGCCCTGCTCGAGCGGATCGGCCTCTCGGCCGCGGCCGGCCACTATCCCCAGCAATTGTCCGGCGGCATGCAGCAGCGCCTCGCCATCGCCCAGGCGCTGATCATGCAGCCCAAGGTGCTGCTGCTCGACGAGCCGTTCGGCGCGCTCGATCCGGGAACCCGCAAGTCGATGCATGCGCTCGTGCGAGAGCTCTGGGAGGAGCACGCCATGACCATCGTCATGGTCACGCACGACCTGAGCGAAGCCTTCTCGCTGGGGACGCGGGTGATCGCCATCGACAGGCCTCGCCGGGATCCGCAGGCACCCGAGCGCTTCGGCGCCACCATCACCTCCGACTTCGTCGCCAAGTGCCCGATCGTGCGCGAATCCCGCCGCTTCGAGGCCGCCCGGGCCGCGGCGCGCGCCGCGGCGCCCTCGCCCCTGGCCGCCCCTGCCCTCGCCCTCCCGCTCGCCGGCAGCGCCGGTCCGGCCCTGCCCGCTTCCGCCCTCGCAAAGGACCGATAGATGGCCACCAACCGTTTCCACCTCGCCTGGTTCATGAACTTCACGCCCGACGAGTGGCGCGAGCCCTTCGGCCAGGGCGGCCTGCCCTGGGACGGGCGATTCTACGTGGAGATGGCGCAGACGCTGGAGCGCGCCTGCTTCGACTACATCATGATCGAGGACAAGCTGATGGTCCCGGAGACCTATGGCGGCTCCCGCGACTTCGGGCTCAAGAGCGCGATGATGGTGCCCAAGCACGATCCGGCGCCGCTGGCCACCGCCATGGGCATGGCGACGTCGCGGCTCGGCGTGGTCGCCACCATGTCGACGCTCGCCTATCCGCCCTTCATGCTGGCGCGGCTGTCCTCGACCATCGACAGCCTGACGGGCGGCCGGTTCGGCTGGAACATCGTCACCAGCGCCGAGGACCTCGCCGCCCAGAATTTCGGGCTCGACAAGCTGCCTCTGCGCGAGCTGCGCTATGAGATGGCCGACGAATACATGGAGGTCGTGCGCAAGCTGTTCGGCTCCTGGGATGCCGACGCCGTCGTGCTCGACCGCGAGCGCGGCCTCTACGCCGATCCCGCGAAGGTGCGCACGATCGACCACGAGGGCCGGTTCTACAAGGTGCGCGGCCCGCTCAACACCGTGCCCTCGCCGCAGGGCCGCCCGGTCTTCGTCCAGGCCGGCGCCTCGCCCCGCGGCCGCGATTTCGCCGCCCGCCACGCCGATTCCATCATCTCCGTCGCCAACGGCGCCGAGGGCATGAAGGCGTTCCGCGACGACATCCGGGCCCGGGCCGTCGCGCAGGGACGCGACCCCGACGAGATCAAGGTCCTGTTCTGCATCACCCCGACGCTGGGCGAGACCGAGGAGGAGGCGCGCGCCAAGTACCAGCGCACCATCTCCGCCGATCACTTCGCCACGGACATTCTCAGCTCGATCTCCGCGATCACCGAAATCGACTTTGCCCAGTTCGACCTCGACGAGCCGCTTCCTCATAAGCTCACCACCAACGGCGAATCGGGCTCGCTCGACAAGTTCCAGCAATGGGGCAGCGGCAAGACCCTGCGAGAGCTGGCGGCCGATGGTGGCGGCGGCCTCGTTTCCTCGCTGGAATTGATCGGCACGCCGGACCAGGTGGCCGAGCGCATGGGCGAGGCGATGGAGCAGGTCGGCGGCGACGGCTTCCTGATCACCACGCCGGTGCTGCGCGTCAGCCGGCGCTACATCGTCGAGGTCGCCGACGGGCTGGTCCCGGCCCTGCAGCGGCGCGGCCTCACCCGCACGGCCTATGCCCATACGATGCTGCGGGACCACCTGCGGGAATTCTGACCCTCCCGGCTCCCGGCGGCCGACCGATCCGCCGCCGGGACCGACCCATTGCCTCGCATTCTGAGAAACGGGAACCGCCATGGCACGCCATCGCAACACCGCGGACGAGCCCGAAGCCGGGCCTTGGCCCGCCGTCCCGCAGCAGAGCTATCGCGACGCCATGTCCCGGGTCGGCGCGGCGGTCAACGTGGTGACGACCGACGGGCCGGGCGGACGCGCCGGCTTCACCGCCTCGGCCGTGTGCAGCGTCACCGACACTCCTCCCACCCTGCTGGTCTGCCTCAATCGCGGCAGCTCGGTGAGCGCCGCCTTCGCGGGCAATGGCGTGCTGTGCGTCAACACGCTGGCGGCGGAACACCAGCCGCTTTCCGCCCTGTTCGGCGGCCGCACCCCGATGGACGAGCGCTTTGCGGCGGCGGACTGGACCGAGGCGACGACCGGGGCGCCGGTGCTCGTCGGCGCGGTCGCCTCATTCGACTGCCGGGTGGTGCGCACCGCGGAGGTCGGCACCCATGCCGTGCTGTTCTGCGAAGTGGTCGGGCTGACGCAGGGGACCGTGCATGAGGGCCTGATCTATTTCGGCCGGCGCTATCACAAGGTTCATGCCGAGCAGGCCTCGGCCTGAGCGGCTGTCACAAGGTCCGAGCCCGATCGGGTCTCGGCTTCGGCAAGATCCTGGAACACAATCTGGCCCTGCCCGATGCCACGCCGCGCTTCAAGGCGCTCCGCCACCGGGTGCTGATCGGCGCGCGCCAGAATGAAGCGCGATCGAGCGCAAGGCCGCGGGCTGAGCCGTTGCGGCGGAAGCCTGCGTCGCGCCGGGCCTCGGCTCATCCCTCCGCTCCGGGCGGCACGGGTGCCGAGGGCTCGATGAGTCCGTCGGCCTTCAGCTCATCCCAAGGAGCGGATGGCCGCTGCTGCTGAAGGCCCTGAATTCGACGGCTGGCATGTCCGCTCCTTGGGCCGGGTTTCCGTCCGCAACGCGCGGCCGGACCCGACCGCGGCGCCCCCTCGACCGGCTGGAAAGAGATTGACACGAAATTTGTCATATAACAATATGACAGGAGGACAGGGCATCTCCTGGCGGGACGCAACGACGTCCCTTGGGAACGGCCCGGATCCCCAGAAAAAAGGGAGGTTACCCGTGGACGACATCCAGGATCAGGCGGAAACCACAAGGGCCGGCAGCGGGATCAGCCGGCGCACGGCCTTCACCACCGCAGCCAAGCTGGGCTTGGGGATCGCGGGACTTGCCGGCGGCTTGGGCGCGGCGTCAGCGGAGGACGCGCCGCAACCGACCGGCGGCCTGCCGAGGAAGGCCTACAAGTTCCACTTCGTCTGCCATGTGACGCTGGACCAGTTCTTCACGCCCACCATCTACGGCATCCAGGATGCCTGCGCCGCGTTCGGGTGCAGCTATCAATGGACCGGCTCGCAGAAGAACGTCGTCTCGGAAATGGTGAGCGCCATGCAGACGGCGATCGCCCAGAAGTCGGACGGCATCGCGGTCTGCCTGGTGGATCCGAAGGCCTTCGACGCGGCGACGGCCATGGCCTCTGCGGCCGGCATTCCGGTCATCGCCTTCAACGCCGACGTGCCCGCCGGCAGCCCCAACAAGCGCCTCTCCTATGTGGGTCAACCTCTGTACCAGTCCGGATACAACTCCGCCCTGAAATGGCTGAAGCTGGTGCCCAAGGGCGGGCACGTCATGCTCTCCATCGGCGTTCCCGGTTCGCTGAACACCCAGCCCCGGCTGGACGGCTATATCCAGGCCATCAAGGACCATGGCGACGAGATCACCTATGACGTCGTCAACACCGGCCCGGACCCGGCGACGGAGATATCGCGCGTCGAGAGCTATTATCTCAGCCACAAGACCATGGCCGGCATGTTCGGCACCGGCGGCTCGGACACCTATGCCTGCGGCTTCGTCGCCAACAAGTATGGCCTGGCGAAGACCGGAACGGCTGTCGCCGGGTTCGATCTCTTCCCCCAGACCCTCGGCTTCATCAAGGCCGGCGACGTCGCCTTCACCACCGACCAGCAGGCCTATCTGCAAGGCTTCCTGCCCGTGCAGCAGATGTACCTTTACAAGCTTTCGGGCGGCCTGGTCGGCCCGGCCAACAGCGACACCAGCCAGGCCTACGTGACCAAGGACAATGTCGACGCCTATGTCGGCCAGACCCGTTTCGAGGGCCGCAGCACCGCCGAGCCGACATGACGTCGCCGGGGACCGGCGAAAGCGTCGAGGAGGCGGCCCCGAGGCCCAGGCGGCTTGTTGGACGCGCATCGACCTTCGGTGATGCGTCCGGACCCCGGACTGAGAGAAGGCACGCATGGTGACGGCGAGCGAACCCAGCAGAGAAGAGACGCGCAAGGTCGGCATCGCGATGCCGACCACGATGCTGGAGAGGGTGCTCTTCCTCCTGTCCCGCTATCGGGAGGCCAGCATCGCCGTCGTTGCGATCATTCTCGTCATCTACTTCCAGATCGGCAGCGGCGGCGGATTTCTCTCCTCGCAATTCATGAGCGTCGTCCTGCGCGACACCGGCCGCCTCGGCCTGATCGCGGTCGCCGAGGTCATGCTGATGATCACCGGTGAGATCGATCTGTCCCTCAGCAGCACCTTCTCGCTCGCCCCCTACATCATGGTCCTGATGTCGATCGTCTGGGGCGTCCCCCTCGCCGTCGGCGCCGCGGTCGGCATCGCGCTCGGCGTGCTGGTCGGCTTCGTCAACGGCATCATCACGGTGCGCTTCCGCGTGCCCTCCCTGATCACCACCGTCGGCACGCTGTTCTTCCTGCAGGGCATCGTCGTCTCGATCTACAACAGCCAGCCGATCGTCGCTCCGGTGGAAGAGCCCTTCAGCGCGATCTTCGGCGAGAGCCTGTTCGACCCCTCCGATTCCCTCTGGTCCTGGCACGGCTTGACCGCCTTCACGCCGTTTGTCTGGACCGTGCTCGTCGTCGCGGCCCTGGCGCTGGTGCTGAACCGGACGACGTTCGGCCTCCACACCATTGCGACCGGCAGCAACATCGTCGGGGCCAAGGAGATCGGCGTGCGGACCGACCGGATCAAGGTCTGCAACTTCATGATCGCCGGCGGATGCGCGGCCTTTGCCGGCATCATCAACACCGCCCAGTTCGCGTCTGCCGATCCCCAGGCCGGCAGCCCCTTCCTGACGCTCCAGGCCATCGCGGCGGCCGTCATCGGCGGCACCTCGCTGCTCGGCGGGTCCGGCACGGCCATCGGCTCCCTGATCGGCGCCTTCGTGGTCGCCTCGCTCAACAATGGCCTGGTGATGATAGGCGCCCAGGCCACCGTGTCGGATATCTATCTCGGCGTGGCGATCGTCGCGGCGATGATCCTGAGCGTCCAGGTCGACCGGCTCCGCACGCGGAGGCGCCTGTGAACACGGACGATATTCCCGCTCTCGGGCCGGATGCCCCCGTCATCCTCGAGATGTCCCACATCAGCAAGAGCTTCGGCGCCATCACCGCGCTCGTCGATGTCAGCATCAAGCTTCGTCAAGGGGAGGTGCTGGCCCTGGTCGGCGACAATGGCGCCGGCAAGTCCACCCTGATCAAGATCCTCTCCGGGTTTCACCAGCCCGATACCGGCACGATCGTTTCCAGGGGCCGGGAAGTCCGCTTCGGCTCGCCGCGCGACGCGCGCGCCCATGGCATCCAGACGGTCTATCAGGATCTCGCGCTGATCGGCGACCTCAGCGTCTACCACAACATGTTCCTGGGGCGCGAATACCACAAGCGCATCCTCGGCCTGAAGCTGCTGGACAATGGGAAGATGCGCGAGCTCGCCCAGACCTATCTCAAGACCTTGGGGATCTCCATCCCCAGCGTCGACAGCACGGTCGACCTGCTGTCGGGCGGCCAGCGCCAATGCGTCGCCGTTGCCCGGTCGATCTATTCCTCGCCCACCATCCTGGTCCTCGACGAGCCGCTGGCCGCCCTGGGCGTGCGGGAAAGCGCCCACGTGCTCGGCCTGATCCAGAACCTTCGCCGGCAACGCGCCGTCTCGGTCATCCTGATCGTCCACAACTACAACCAGGTCTTCGAAGCCTGCGACCGCATCAACTTCCTGCACTCCGGTGAAATCGTGCTCGACGCTTCCACGTCGCAGACGAGCGAGGAGGAGCTGATCCGCATCGTCAAGTCGGGCCTGGGCCGGACCGCGATCGCGGCCGCAGCGGCCGGGGCCGGACCGGGTCCGGCATGAGCTCGGGCAGGACGGCCATGGGTGGAACGGCCCCGGGCGAGCGTTCGGCCCGACGCGCGAACCTCGAGGATTTCCCGATCGCCCGATCGCGACAGCCTCGCACAGACACGGAGCATTCGTCTTGACTGTCTCTCCCTCCGATCTGATCAGCCGGCTTGGTCAGGGCCTCCTATCCTTTCCGCTCACGTTCTTCGACGAGGCGGGAGCCTTCAACGAGGATGGCTACCGCGCCCATGTGGCGCTTCAGGGAGCCGCGGGCGCCGGCGGCCTGTTCGCGGCGGGGGGAACCGGCGAATTCTTCTCGCTCACCCTCGATGAATACAAGCGGGTGGTGCGGGCTGCGTCGGAGGAGGTCCCCGACGGTCTTCCACTGCTCGCCGGCGTCGGATACGGGACCCGCATGGCGATCGAGTTCGCCCAGGCCGCCGAGGCGAATGGCGCGGATGGCCTGCTCGTCCTGCCGCCCTACCTCGTCCATTCCGAGCAGGAGGGCCTGCGCCGGCACCTCACGGCGATCTGCCGGTCCGTGGGGATCGGGGTGATCGCCTACAATCGCGACAATGCGATCCTGACCGCCGAAACCCTCGACCGGGTGGCCGAGGACTGCCCGAACCTCATCGGCCTGAAGGACGGCGTGGGCAATGTCGAGCTGCTCACCGCGCTCCGCTACCGCATGGCCGACCGCCTCATCTTCATCGGCGGCATGCCGACGGCCGAGGTTCACGCCAGCGCGGCTGCCGCCATCGGCATGAAGACCTACTCGTCCGCCATCTACAATTTCGCCCCCGCGACGGCCCTGCAATTCTTCAACGCCTTGCGTGCCGGCCGCAGGTCGGAGATCGACGACCTGCTGCGACGGTTCTTCCTCCCCTATCTCGCCATCCGCAATCGGCGGGCCGGCTATGCCGTCTCGATCGTCAAGGCGGGCGCTCGCATCGCCGGGATCGATTGCGGACCGGTCAGGCTTCCCCTTCTCGACCTGAGGCCCGAGGAACAGGAGGAACTCGCCACTCTCATCGAATCCTGCGCGATGCCCATGCGGGGCGGACGCGAGGTCGCCGGCCACTGATCCCCGTGGGACCCCGGCCCCGATCGGCGAAGATCGGCTCAGCGCGCCGAGGGATGATCGAACATCCCGCGGTAGCGCTCCCGGGAGGCCTCCAGATGTTCGCGCAGCGTGAAGCGAGCGGCCTCGACGTTCCGGCGCTCGATCGCCTGGTAGATGCGCCGGTGCTCCATCTGGACCTGCTCCAGATAGTGCCGACGCTGGTCCGGGGTTTCCGATTTCGGTCGGATCGATTGCCGCGGGATGATCACCGGCCCCAGAAAATGCATGAAGCGCTCGAAATAGGGGTTGCCCGTGGCCGACGAGATGGCGCGATGAAACGCAAAGTCGGACTCGATCGCCGTGCCGCCCGCGGCGATCGACGCGTCGATGACGTCGAGGCAGCGCCGCATCTGCGCAAGGTCCTCGTCGGTGCGCTTCTCGGCGGCGATGCCGGCCGCTTCCGACTCCACCGCCAGCCGGAGCTGCAGCACGTTCAGGACCTCGGTCAGGGAACGAACCTCGTCCGACACGATGCGGAATGTCGTGTTCGTCTCATGATCGGCCACGAACACGCCCGAGCCCTGGCGGCTGACCACCAGGCCCTCGGAGCGCAGCGAGGCCATGGCTTCGCGTATCACCGTGCGGCTGACATTGAACTGTCCGATCAGCTCCTGCTCGGTCGGCAGCTTCTCGCCGCTCGCAAAGCGACCGCTGCGGATCTCGCGCGCGAACCAGTCGGCGACCTGCGCCGTGCGGCTGAGCGTCGGGGGCAGAGGGGAAGCGGGAACGCGTGTCATGATCAGCCAGCAGCGAGAGACGAACCGTGAGTCTTGGCAATGATTTTATCTGGTCATATGATAATATGCTCTTTCTATCGCTTTATCGAGCGCGGATTGCACGCTCGTCCCCCCACGAGGGCACGAGTGGTGCCAGCTGTCGCCGGTCTCGCGCCGCCCTCGTGCCAGGCACGGAAAGGATAGACTGTGGCTGCCCCTGACAGGCCGGTGCTGTTGACCGGCGCATCCGGTACGATCGGACGCCTGCTGACGAACAGGCTCGCGGCATTGGGGTGGCGCCTGCGCTTGACCGACATCGTGCCCTTGCCCATCCCGCTTCCATCGGGAGCGACGTTCGAGCGGGCCGATCTGGAGGACCGGGACGCCATCGCGAGCCTGGCCCAGGGCTGCGGCTTGATCCTGCATTTCGGCGGGGTCTCCACCGAGCAGTCCTTCGAAGCCATTCTCGGCCCCAATCTGCGAGGCAGCTTCCATGTCTACGAAGCCGCCCGCGCCCAGAAGGCGCGCGTCGTGTTCGCCTCCTCCAACCACGCGGTCGGCCTCTATGACCGGTCGACCGTCCTGGATCATGATTGTCATCTGCGTCCGGACGGCCATTACGGCCTGTCGAAGGCCTATGGCGAAATGCTCGCCCGCCTCTATTGGGAAAAGCACGCCGTCGAAAGCGTGATGATCCGCATCGGCTCGGTCCTGCCGGAGGTTCCAGACGAACGAATGCTGTCGACCTGGATCTCGCATGACGATTTCGTCCGCCTGATCCAAAGCTGCGCAGACGCCGAAAGCGTGGACTGCTCGATCATCTGGGGTGCTTCGGACAACAGCCGCAGCTTCTGGCGGCACGATGCCCGGGACAGGATCGGCTGGACGCCGCGCGACAGCTCTGACGATCAAGCCGAACGCGTTCGCGGCAGGGTCACGAACGACCCCGTGGCGGAACGGTATCAGGGCGGGAAATTCGTGACCGTCGACTATACGCGCCGGGATTTCGCCCCGAGCGCCATGTTTCCCGAGGCATGACGAACAAAGCGTCCCCTCTCCCACCGGGAGAGGGGATTTGCGCTAGAGACAGCCGCTCAGTTGCGGGCCTTGTCGACCAGCTTGTTCTTGGCGATCCACGGCATCATGCCGCGCAGCTTCTCGCCGACCGCCTCGATCGGGTGGGCGTCGTTCATGCGGCGCGTCGCCTTGAACTTCGGCTGGCCGGCGCGGCATTCGCGGATCCATTCCGACGTGAAGGCGCCGGACTGGATATCCCTAAGCACGCGGCGCATCTCCGCCTTGGTCTCCTCGGTGACGATGCGCGGGCCGGTGACGTACTCGCCGAACTCCGCAGTGTTGGAGATCGAGTAGTTCATGTTGGCGATGCCGCCCTCATAGATGAGGTCGACGATCAGCTTCACCTCGTGCAGGCACTCGAAATAGGCCATCTCGGGGGCGTAGCCCGCCTCGACCAGCGTCTCGAAGCCGCCGCGGATCAGCTCGACCAGGCCGCCGCACAGCACCACCTGCTCGCCGAAGAGATCGGTCTCGCACTCTTCCTTGAAGCTGGTCTCGATCACGCCCGAACGGCCGCCGCCGACGCCGCAGGCATAGGACAGGGCGAGGTCGTGGGCATTGCCCGAGGCGTCCTGGTGGATGGCGATCAGGCAAGGCACGCCGCCGCCCTTCTGGTACTCGCCGCGCACGGTGTGGCCCGGGCCCTTCGGCGCGATCATGATCACGTCGACGGTCTTCTTCGGCTCGATCAGCGAGAAATGCACGTTGAGGCCGTGGGCGAAGGCGATCGCCGCGCCGTCGCGGATATGGGGCGCGATCTCGTCATTGTAGATGTCGGCCTGGAGCTCGTCGGGCGCCGCCATCATCAGGAGGTCGCCCCACTGGGCGGCTTCGGCGACGGTCATCACCTTGAGCCCGTCGGCCTCCACCTTCTTGGCCGTGGTCGAGCCGGCCTTCAGGGCGATGGCGATCTCCTTCACGCCCGAGTCCTTCAGGTTCATCGCATGCGCGCGGCCCTGCGAGCCGTAGCCGACGATGACGACCTTCTTGGTCTTGATGAGGTTGAGATCGGCATCGCGATCGTAGTAGACGCGCATGGTTCTTATCCTTTCAGGCCTGCGGTTGTTATAAAATTTCCGAGTTTCGAAATTTCCTGGGCGAATAGCGGTTCGCCGTGCCGCTGGCAACAGCCCAAACCGATTCTCCAAGTCCGTCCCAAACTCCGTCCCGAACTGCGTGGAGCCGTCCGATGTCCGTGTTCGATTTCAAGGGTCGCGTCGTGCTGGTCACCGGCGGCGCCTCCGGCATCGGCCGGGGCATCGTCGAGGCCTTCGCCGGCGAAGGCGCCGAGGTGGCGCTGACCTATGCCACCAGCGGCGCCGGCGCGGCCGAAATCGTCGCGGCTTTCGGCGGCGAGCGCGTGCTGGCGCTGCAGGCCGACCTCACCCGGGAGAGCGAATGCGCCCGTGCCGTGGCCGAGACGGAAAAGGCCTATGGGCGCATCGACGTCCTCGTCACCAATGCCGGCGGCCTGATCGCCCGGGCGCCGACGGTCGAGACCACGACCGCCCTGTGGCAGGAGGCCTTCGCCGTCAACGTCCTCTCCACGGTGATGGTGTGCAAGGCCGCCCTGCCCGGCATGATCGCGCGCCGGAGCGGCGCCATCGTCACCATGGGCTCGATCGCCGCGCATAGCGGCGGCACCAGCGCCGCGCACTATGCCGCGGCCAAGGGCGCCATCCACACCTTCACCCGGGCGCTGGCCAAGGAGGTCGCGGGCAGCGGCGTGCGCGTCAACGGCGTGTCGCCCGGCCTGATCGGCACCCGCTTCCACGACCGCTTCTCCACGCCCGACAAGCGCCAGGCCACGGTGGCCCAGACGCCGCTGAAGCGCGAAGGCACCCCGGCCGACGTCGCCGGCGCCTGCCTCTACCTCGCCTGCGACGCGGCGAGCTTCCTCACCGGCGAGATCATCGAGGTGAACGGCGGGATAGGGATGTATTGAGAGGGTGGAGAGGAGCGGTTGGACTCTTTCGTCAAAGGGTGGGGCGAGATGGGCCGGTCGTAGATCGGACGCAACGCCTGCGTCTTCCCTCCCCCTTGCGGGGAGGGATAAAGGGTGGGGGTCGTCGGCGTAGGGCGCGCGCTGTCCTGATGGACCCCCACCCTTTATCCCTCCCCGCAAGGGGGAGGGGAACGGCTGGCGTCGCGCGTGCACCCATCCCCCCGCTCGACCCGCCCGCCCTCTCACAGCCCTTCCGGCCCCCGCGCGATGGCGGCGATGCCGGTGCGCGACACTTCCACCAGGCCGATCGGGCGCATCAGCTCGATGAACTGGTCGAGCTTCTCGCCCTTGCCGGTCAGCTCGAACACGAAGCTCTCGGTGGTCGCGTCGATGACGCGGGCGCGGAAGGCGTCGGCGAGGCGCAGCGCCTCGACCCGGTCCTCGCCCTTGCCGCGCACCTTGATCAGGAGCAGCTCGCGCTCCAGCGCCCGGCCGGTGGCGGTGAGGTCGACGACCTTGTGCACCGGCACCAAGCGCTCGAGCTGCGCCTTGATCTGCTCGATGACGTTGGCCGTGCCCGTCGTGACCACGGTGATGCGCGAGACGTGCTCGGCATGCTGCGTCTCGGAGACGGTGAGGCTCTCGATATTGTAGCCGCGCCCCGAGAACAACCCGACCACGCGGGCCAGCACGCCGGGCTCGTTGTCGACCTCGACCACCAGGGTGTGGGTCTCGAGGGCGGCGGAGGAGGAGGCCATGAAATAGGCGGATCCGGTCATGCTCTGTCCAGTCGTTCTCGAACGGCGGAGGGGGGTGTGAAACGTCATAGCCCAGGCCTCACACCAGCTGCTTGCCCTTGGCATCGATGATCGAGCCGATATCCTCGGCGGCATCGCCCAGGATCATCTCGTTGTGCGCCTTGCCCGAGGGGATCATCGGGAAGCAGTTCTCGGTCTTGTCGACGACGCAGTCGAAGATCACCGGGCGCGGCGTGTCGATCATCTCGCGGATGGCGTCGTCGAGCTCGGCCGGGTTCGAGCAGCGGATGCCGACGCCGCCATAGGCCTCCGCCAGCTTGACGAAGTCGGGCAGCGCTTCCGAATAGCTCTCCGAATAGCGCCCGCCATGCAGCAATTCCTGCCACTGGCGCACCATGCCCATATATTCGTTGTTGAGGATGAACACCTTGACCGGCAGGCGGTACTGCACCGCCGTCGACATCTCCTGCATGTTCATCAGGATCGAGGCTTCGCCGGCGATGTCGATCACCAGCGACTTGGGATGCGCCATCTGCGCCCCGATCGCCGCCGGCAGGCCATAGCCCATGGTGCCGAGGCCCCCGGAGGTCATCCAGCGGTTCGGGTCCTGGAAGTGGAAGTGCTGCGCCGCCCACATCTGGTGCTGGCCGACCTCGGTGGTGATGTAGGGATCGCGGTCCTTGGTCAGCTGGTACAGCCGCTCGATGGCGTATTGCGGCTTGATCACCGTGTCGGAGCGGCGATAGGCCAGCGACTTGCGGGCCCGCCAATGGTTGATCTCGTCCCACCAGGCCTTCAGCGCCGCCTTGTCGACCGCGGGCTTGGACTCGCGCCAGACCGACAGCATCTGCTCCAGCACATGCGCCGCGTCGCCGACGATGCCGATGTCGGCCTTGACGTTCTTGTTGATCGAGGACGGGTCGATGTCGATGTGGATCTTGCGGCTGTTCGGCGCGAAGGCGTCGATGCGGCCGGTGATGCGGTCGTCGAAGCGCGCGCCGATGTTGATCATCACGTCGCACTCGTGCATCGCCCAGTTGGCCTCGTAGGTGCCGTGCATGCCGAGCATGCCCAGCCATTGCGGATCGGCGGCCGGGAAGGCGCCGAGGCCCATCAGCGTCGAGGTGACGGGATAGCCGGTCAGCTTGGCGAGGTCGCGCAGCAGGGCCGAGGCGCGCGGCCCGGCATTGACCACGCCGCCGCCGGTGTAGAACACCGGCTTCTTCGCGCCGGCGATCAGCGCCACCGCGGCGCGCACCTTGTCCATGTCGCCGTCCAGGCGCGGACGATAGGTCTTGTGGATGTTCTCGGTCGGCTTGAAATAGGTGCCGGTCTTGAACTGGATGTCCTTGGGGACGTCGATCACCACCGGCCCGGGCCGCCCGGACGAGGCGATCAGGAAGGCCTCGTGCAGGATGCGCGGCAGGTCCTCGATCCGCTTCACCAGGTAGTTGTGCTTGGTGCAATGACGCGTGATGCCGACCGTGTCCGCCTCCTGGAAGGCGTCCGAGCCGATCAGATGCGTCGGCACCTGGCCGGTGATGCACACCAGGGGGATCGAATCCATCAGCGCGTCGGTGAGGCCGGTGACCGCGTTGGTGGCGCCGGGACCGGAGGTCACCAGCACGCAGCCGACCTTGCCGGTCGAGCGGGCATAGCCCTCGGCCGCGTGGACCGCGCCCTGCTCGTGCCGCACCAGGACGTGGCGCAGCCTCTCCTGCTGGAAGATCGCGTCATAGATCGGCAGGACAGCACCGCCGGGATAGCCGAAGAGGTGCTCGACGCCCTGGTCCACCAGGGCCTGCACCACCATTTCCGCGCCGGTCATCTGCATCGTCGACATCGTCGTCGTCCTTGGATTTCGTTCTGAGGCTTCGTCTGCTGGCGTTCGGGCAATAAAAAAGGCCCTCGAGGGGCCCATGCGCGTCATCAGAGGAGAGTCCGGGGGTCTATCCCCGCTCCATCGATGACGCGAAACCTACGATAAGGATGTTGCGCACGCGAGTGCTCCCATGTGCAAAAGTTGCGAGGTTGTAGAACCTCCGCGCCGGGCGGTCAAGCGGAAGACGGCGATATTTGTCGGGAAAGCCCGTGCCCGAGCAGCTTCCTAGATGTGAGCAGGTTCGGGACAACCTGCTTAGGGGCGGTAGCCGAGGCGCCCCGAAACCAGCTTGGCATGGCTGATCACCAGGCGGGAGAGCTCCGGAATGCGCCCCGTGGTCACGCGGCGTTGCGCGCCGCTGACGCTGATCGCCGCGAAGACCCGGCCCGTGCCGTTGCGAATGGGCGCCGCGACGCACCGGATCCCGGCCTCATGCTCGCCGTCGTCGACGGCGTATCCCCTGGAGCGGATCGCGCCGAGCTCCTCACGCAGCTTTTCCGGCTCGACGATGGTCGCGGCCGTGAAGGAGCGCAGGCCCAGCTTCATGACGCGTTCGATCACCGCCTCTCCCTGGAAGGCCAGGGCCGCCTTGCCGACCCCCGTGCTGTGGCACGGGGTGGCCTCCATCGTCGTGACGATGTTGTGGGGCCGGCCGGCCCCATGATCCGAGCGCTTGACGAACACCATCCGCGTTCCGTCGAAGACGCAAAGATGCACCGTCTCGCCGCTCAGCTCCGACAGGGTGTCGACATAGGGCTGCGCCTCCCGGTAGAGGGGCAGATTCGTCAAGGCCGTGCTGCCGAGCTCGAACAGCTTGAGCCCCAGGCGATAGCGCTCCCGGCTGGCGTCCTGATCCAGGAAGCCGACGCCGCGCAGGCTGTCGACGATGCGATGAACGGTGGTGCGCGGCAGTCCCGTCTGCTGGGCGATCTGGACGACGGACAACTCGCGGTCGACCGCCGAGAAGCACTCCAGGACGTCGAGCATCTTGAAGAGCGATTTGACATTCTGGCGCCCCGTCTCCGCGGTCGACGGGTCGGCATCTGGCAGTCTGTTCAGCATGATGGACCGAGGCTACGGCTCGGCGCCTGAAGAAGCAATCGGATCGCTTTCACTGCGATGTCCGGTGGCGCGAAGAGGTCTGCGCGCCACCGGCGAGGGCAAGGACGCTCAGTCGGCGACGTCACTCAGCCGCGACGCTCATCCCGGGGGAGTCGAGCCCCTCCAGCAACGATGTGAGCGCAGGGCCGATCGCCGCCTTCTGACGCTCGGACGCCGGGGGCATCGGCTGGCGCGGCAATCCGACGGAGCACCCCTGCAGCTCGAGGGAATACTTGACGCAGGCCGGCAGGTTGTCGGCGCTGATCGTGTTCCAGAAGCGCAGGAGCCGGCGATGAATTGCCGATGCCGCGCCATGATCTCCGCTGCGGACCGCATCCCAGAGCGCGACGCAGGCCCGCGGCACGGCTGCGGGATTGGCCGCGATGGTGCCGTGAGCGCCGAGGACGAACGAGGGATAGAGCAGCGCGTCCACCGCGGTCAGGACGATCTTGCCCTTCGGCACGTCGAGAAGCAGATCGGCCATCAATTTCAGGTCGCCGGCGCTTTGCTTGACGCCGATGACGCCCGGCAGCTCGGTCATGATCCGCAGCAGCAGCGCAGGGCTCAGATAGTTCCAGGGCACGACGTTGTAGATGATGACCGGTTGCTTCACGGCCTGGGTCAAAGTCGTGAAGTGACGGACGGTCGCGTCCTCGTCCGGCTTGAAGACGTAGTGGACCGGCGTGATCTGCAGGGCCGACACGTTGAACTCGTCGATCGCCCGGGCTCTCGCGATCGCCTCCCGGGTGCTGTTGGCGATGATGCCTGCCACCAGGGGAACCTGCCCGTTCAATTCCTCGGCGCAGGCGCCGATCAGGCGCTTGAACTCATCGATGGACAGCGTGTGGCCCTCGCCGGTGCTGCCGCCGACGCAGACGCCGTGGACGCCCTGGCTCAGCATGAAGCGGACCTGAGCCCGAAAGGCGCGCTCGTCGATCTCGCCGTCCGCGTCGAACGGCGTCGTGAGTGGGGGGATGATGCCCGTGAGCTTGGTATGCACGTCGTCCTCCTGTCATTCCTTCGCTTGATTGTCCGGAATACGGACATACCTAGCGCCGGTACTTTTGGAGGTCAACCGTCCACGGGCCCATTCCATTCACCGCGCGTCATCGCGTTGCGGTATAGAGAACAGGATTGACAAGTCGTGCAAAACCTCGTCATTCCTAATGTCCGTATAGTGGACATTCAGAATCCGACGACGAGCAAGACGCGTCGCCCCGTCCGGCACGGGGGACGCCACGGAGGAAATGACGATGAGTGCAGATATCGGAGCGGCTCCGGTTGCGAGGGCGCCCGGCCGCGAGCCGGCGGCCCGGGCCCATCCGGAAGGCCAGACGATCGCGAAGGTCGCCCTGGCCAGCGCGATCGGCAACACGATCGAATATTACGACTTCACGCTCTACGCGACCGCAACCGCTCTGGTGTTCAACAAGATCTTCTTCCCGAGCCTGGATCCGCTGGTCGGCTCGCTGGCGGCTTTTGCGACGTTCTTCGTCGGCTACTGCGCCCGCCCGCTGGGTGGCATCCTCTTCGGACATTTCGGCGATCGCGTCGGCCGGAAGACGGCATTGCTGGTCACCATCCTGATCATGGGCATCGGCACGGTCCTGATCGGCCTGATGCCGTCATACGATCAGATCGGCATCCTGGCCCCGATCGGCCTCGTCCTGCTCAGAACGCTCCAGGGTATCGGCATCGGGGGCGAGTATGCCGGCGGCATGGCGATGACGGTCGAGCACGCACCTGCCGAAAGGCGCGGGTTCTACAGCTCGCTCGTCCATGTCGGCGTTCCCGCGGGCTTTCTCATCCCGATCGCCTTGCTGGGCTTTCTCTCGACCAGCATGGACGAAGCGCAATTCCTGAGCTGGGGCTGGCGCCTGCCGTTCCTCTTCAGCATCGTGCTGGTCGGCATCGGCCTCTTCATCCGGTTCCAGATTGCCGAGACACCGGCCTTCCAACGGGTCCTGGCCGAAGAGGTGCCTGCGAGCATTCCGGTGGTCGAGGCCGTGCGCGATCACCGCTCCAATCTCTTCTTCGGCATCGGTGCCAAGATTGCCGAAAGCGGATTGTTCAACATCTACGCGGTGTTCGTGATCACCTATTGCGTGACGCAGCTGGGTCTTCCCAAGCAGACCATCCTGAACGGCGTTCTCGTCGGCTGCGCCCTGGAATGCCTCACGCTTCCCCTGTTCGGCGCCCTGTCCGATCGGGTCGGCCGAAAGGCCGTCTACATCGGCGGCATGATCTTCCAGGCGCTGCTGGCGATCGTGTTCTTCGCGATGGTCGACACCGGCGACACCGGCATGATCTGGCTCGCGATCGCGCTGGGCCTCGCCATCGGCCATGGGTCGGTCTACGGCGCGCAGGGCGCCTATTTCTCGGAGCTGTTCCCGGCGCGGGTTCGCTACAGCGGCCTCTCGCTGGTCCAGCAGATCGGCCCCATCCTGGGTGGCGGCCTGTCTCCGCTGATCGCGACGCTCCTGCTCGCCGAGTACGGCGGCTCGGCCATGGTCGCGGTCTACATGGCGGCGATGGCCATCCTGTCCGCTGTCTGCACACTCGGCCTCAAGCCTCTGAGAGGCGATCTGTAGGACCCGGGGGCAGGTCCGGACCCGGACGGGTCCGGACCTGCCCCCGCCGGCGCCCCGTGCTGCCGCACGCTCGCCGGCTTCATGGCGTGGATCGCCTGCCCTACCTGTTGATGCGCACGGCAACGCCGTAACCGACCCAGGCGGCGGCGAGCGAGAGCCCGACCACCGTGACGAGATAGATCGCGCCGAGCCGCAGGTCCCCGGCGAGGAGCAAGCCGAACGTGTCCAGGCTCATGGCGGAGAAGGTGGTGAAGCCGCCGCACAGGCCGCCCATCACGAACTGGCGCCCGGCCGGGCTGACCAGGAGCCGGCCGTCCGGCCCGGTCAGCGTGGCGAAGGCCATGATGATGAAGGATCCCACCACGTTGACGAAGGCGGTCGCCCAGAGCGCGCTGAGCCCGAGGCCCGAGACGATGGCGACGCCGGACAGGAAGCGCAGCAGCGAGCCGATCGCCGCGCCGCAGCCGACGGCCATGACGATGGGCATGGTCTTGCGGTCCATCATGCCGGCCTCCTATCGCAGCGCCGCGACGACGGACCAGAAGCCGAGCGCCACGGCAAGGACACACAGGCCGGCCGACAGGATGACATAGAGCATGGCCGGCTCGCGCTCGCCACCGAGGGCGAGGTTCAGGGTCTGCAGGCTGAACGAGGACACCGTGGTGTAGCCGCCGCACAGGCCGACGAAGAGGAAGTCGCGGAACAGCTCCCCGGCGAACACGCCGCCGGCGGCGCGGGCCAGCCCGGACAGCCCGCCGATGAGGAGGGCCCCCGAGACGTTCACCACCAGCGTGCCCCAGGGAAAGGTCTCGCCGATGCGGCGACCGACCAAGCCGGAGACGAAGAACCGGGCGAGGCCGCCGCAGAACCCGCCGAGCAGCACGAGAAGACAGGCTTCGAGCATCATCGGGCGATCGCAGCCCGTGGAGGTGTTCCGTCCGCCGTCATCAGGCCAGTCCCTGCGGGCTGCCATCGTCCGGGATCAGGCCGGTTTCGTCCTCGCCGTAATGGACGACGGTGACCTTTTCCAGCGTGATCAGGCAACTCTGCGTGAGCCGCCTCAGCTGCGGCAGGAAGGCCTGGATCTTCGCCTCCGCGTCGACGATCTCGATCACGACCGGCAGGTCCTGCGACAGGCGCAGGATCTTGGCGGTGTGCAGCCGGCTCGATCGCCCGAAGCCGAGCGGGCCGCGCAGGACCGTGGCGCCGGCGAGATGGGCCTGCCGCGCCTGCAGCACGATCGCCTCGTAGAGAGGCTTGCCGTCCGCCCTGTCGTCCTCGCCGATGAAGATGCGAAGGAGCGAGGCCTTTTCCGGGATCTGCATCGCCGTGGCTCCTCTGGCCGGATGGTCGCTTCCCATGTTGCACCGATCGCCCCTGTACGAAAACGAGGAATGAAGCCCCCCTCGCGGAGGGCCGGGTGGACGAAACGGGCGCTGGTGCGGGAAGGGTGCTTGAGACAAGCTCCTACCGACGCCAAGGCGCCCGGTAGGAGTCATCAGCCTTGCGGCGGTTTCGGGGGACCCCATCCCCATCGCCGCGACGATAGGCGACCGATCGCGCCGCCGTCAATGCCCGGGGTGCAAGGCTGCCCACCCGGCGGGACCGCCAGGGATCGGATCGGAACGCCGGCAGGCGAGGCTCTCGCCCCGCCCGATGTCGGCGCGCAGGACGGGCGGCCGTCCTAGCGGAACAGCACCAGCGCGCCGCTGAGCGTCACCCACACGCCCCACAGCAGCGGAATGCCGACGAACGCCCAGGCGAGCAGGGCCGGGCCCGTCAGCCCACCGCGGCCGATGCCGAAGGAGCCGCCCGTCGCGTGCGCACCGCTCTTGGCCTGCAGCGCCGCCACTTCCGCCTCGCTCATGAACCACCGGTCCGCCAGCGGCCGCACCAGGACGTTGGCGATCAGCCCCAGCACCAGCAACCCCGCGAGGACGTACATGGTGTAGTCGTAGACCTGCGACCGCGGCACGCCGGCGGCGATCTGGAACTCGCGGATATAGTTCACCACCACCGGGCCGATGATGCCGGCCGTGGACCAGGCGGTCAGCAGCCGGCCATGGATCGCGCCGACGAACTGGGTGCCGAAGATGTCGGCGAGATAGGCCGGCACCGTGGCGAAGCCGCCGCCATACATCGACAGGATCACGCCGAAGATCAGCACGAACAGCGCCTTGCTGCCGATATGGGCGGCCCATGGCGCGGCGGCATAGAGCACGATGCCGAGGGCGAAGAAGGTGAAATAGGTCGCCTTGCGGCCGAGCCTGTCGGAAAGCGAGGCCCAGAAGAACCGACCGCCGATGTTGAACAGCGACAGGAGGCCGGCAAAGCCGGCGGCGATCGTGGCGACCAGCGTCTTCTGCTCCGCCGTCAGATCGAGGAAGGAGACGCTGGGCTGGCCGATCAGCGCGCCGCCGAAGATTTCCTGCAGCATGGGCGAAGCCATGCCGATCACACCGATGCCGGCGGAGACGTTGAGGCAGAGCACCGCCCAGATCAGCCAGAACTGCGGCGTCCTGTGAGCGTCCCTGAGATGCACGCTCCTGGTGGTGATCATGGCTTTCGCCACCGCCGGCGGCGGCGTCCACCCGTCCGGCCGCCAGCCCGCCGGCGGAATGCGGTAGCCGAAGGCTCCCGCCAGCATGAACACGGCATAGATGACGCCCATGGCGGTGAAGGTCTGCCAGACGCCGACCGAGGTCTCCGTCTTGAAATGGTTCATCAGGATGTTCGCCAGCGGTGCGCCGATCATGGCGCCGCCGCCGAAGCCCATGATCGCCATGCCAGTCGCCATGCCGCGCCGATCCGGGAACCATTTGATCAGCGTCGACACCGGCGAGATATAGCCGAGGCCGAGGCCGACACCACCGATCACGCCCGATCCAAGCAGCATCAGCCAGAGCTGGTGGGTGTAGACGCCGACGGCGGAGATCAGGAGGCCGCCGCACCAGCACAGGGCCGAGACGACGCCCGCCTTGCGCGGGCCGACGCGCTCCAGCCAGCCGCCCCACAGGGCGGCGGACACGCCGAGGACGACGAAGAACAACGTGAACATCCAGCCGAGATCGGCGATGCGCCAATCGCAGCTCGTGGTGAACAGCGCCGAGGCCAGCGTCAGGTCCGGACAGGCGACCGATTGCTTGACGCCCAGCGCCCGCGACAGCGGCAGCCAGAACACGCTGAAGCCATAGGCCATGCCGATGCACAGGTGAATGCACAGCGCCGCCGGCGGCACCAGCCAGCGGTTGAACCCGGGCCCGGCGACGATCCGCTCCCTGTCCAGCAACCCCGCGCCGGACGCGATCCGGCCGACACCCTTTGTCGCAATGTCCATCTCTGCCCCTCCTCCCGTCTGAAACGTTCGGCGGATCGGCAGACCCGGGCCGGATGGACCGAGACGGACGGATCAACCGACGTCGCATTGTCGCAACCACCAACCTGGAAGAGAATCACGCGCGATCAAGAGCACAGCATCGTTGTCCGATAGAAAATTTCTATTGCCTCTGCCCAAACGTCAAGTCATCGGCCCATCCGGGCCCGGACTCAACTTGACCGACACGTGCACGAGGCGTCCGGGCGATCCTAAGAAAGAAATAAGACCCACCGAGATCTGACCGCCGGCTCTGGGCAGGCGGCAATGCCCGGTCTCTCAGCCCGAAGCGTCAGCGGCGCTGCCAGACCATGTCAGCGGCGCTGCCGGACCACGTCAGCGGCGCTGCCAGACCACCACGTCATAGGCCGCATCGTCCTTCTCCCCGCGGGGGTAGGCGGTGCGCGAGGCCTGCAGCCATTGCAGGGGATCGATCGGCGGGAACACGGCATCGCCCTCCGCCTCGAGCTGGATCTCGGTGATCACCAGCCTGTCGGCCCGCTTCATCGCCTCGGCATAGATGGTGGCGCCGCCCGCGACGATGATCTCCTCGGCACCGCTGGTCCGGGCCAGCATCGCCGCCAGCGCGAAGGCGGCGTCGAGCCCGTCGACGACATGCACGCCCTCGGCCGCGAAGGCCGGGTCACGCGTCACCACGACGGTCTCGCGCCCCGGCAGCGGCCGGCCGATCGACTGATAGGTCTTGCGGCCCATGATCATCGGCTTGCCCCAGGTGGCGGCCCGGAAATGCTTGAGATCCGAGCGCATGTGCCAGGGCAGGCCGTTGTCGACGCCGATGACGCCGTTGCGGGCCATGGCCGCCACCATCACGATCGGCAGGGGATCGGCCTCGTCACCGGCGAGAACCGCGGCCGGCGCCGTCATACCGCGATCGGCGCAGGGATGGCGGGGTGCGGATCATAGCCTTCGACGACGAAATCCTCGAAGCGGTAGTCCAGGATCGACGCCGGCCGCCGGGCGAAGGCGAGGGTCGGCCACGGGCGCGGCTCGCGGGCGAGCTGGGTGGCGACAAGCTCGCCATGGTTCTCGTAGAGATGCACGTCGCCGCCGAACCAGACGAACTCCCCCGGCTCCAGGTCGCATTGCTGGGCCAGCATGCGCAGGAGAAGCGCGGCCGTGACCAGATTGTAGGGCACGCCCAGGCCGACATCGCAGGAGCGCTGGTGCAGGAGGCCGGAGAGCCGCCCGTCCGCGACGAAATATTGATAGGTCATGTGGCAGGGCGGCAGCGCCATGCCGTCGAGCTCGGCCACGTTCCAGCCCGTGAACAGGAGCCGGCGCGAGCTCGGGTTGGTGCGGATGTCGTGGACCAGCCGGCTGATCTGGTCGATGCCCTCGGGCGTGCGGCGGAACAGCCCCTCGCCCGCCGGCTCGTAGCGCGGCCAATGGCGCCATTGCGCCCCGTAGACCGGGCCGAGGTCGCCCCACGCCTGCGCAAAGGCCTCGTCCGCCACGATCCGCGCCTCGAACGCCGCCTGCGTCACCGCCTCGCCCGTCTCGCGCCGGTAGCGCGCCAGCGGCCAGTCGGTCCAGATGGTGACCCCGTCCTGCAGCAGCGGACGGATATTGGTCTCGCCGCCCAGAAACCACAGGAGCTCCCGCACGATCGTCTTCCAGGAGACCCGCTTGGTGGTGAGGAGCGGGATGGTGCCGTCGGAGAGATCGAAGGCCAGCCGCTCGCCGAACACGGCGCGGGTGCCGACGCCGGTGCGGTCGCGGCGCGGCGAGCCCTCCCGCCAGACCCGCTCCATCAGGTCGAGATAACGGCGTTCCGGATGGCTGGTGCGGGCGCGGTCGAGCATGGCGCCAATATAAGGCGGCGGCGATGATTCCGCGATGGCCGGCGGCGGATATCCACGGCACGTCACGCCGCCTCCATGCAACTGTCATCCCGTCCGCCTAGACCTCCGCCGTCCTTTGGGATCGAGTTGGGGGAATTCATGTCATCGTTCCATCGCCGCGCCGCCTCGCTGGCCGCGCTGCTCGTCGCCCTGTCCGCCGCCGCTGCCGGCGCCGAGACGCCCGCACCGCAGGCCTTGCCCGCGGTGCTCGCCGGCCACGCCGTGCTGCCGGCCATGACCTTCGCCGCGCCGCCGGCCGACGCGCCGGCCATGTTCGCCACCTCGGGCAAGTTCGCCGGCCCGACGCTCGCCCGCATCGACCGGCCGTTCAGCGTCATGGGCACCACCGGCAGCAAGGACGCGGTGCGCCAGACCGGGCAGACCTTTCCCTTCGTCGGCCAGGCCGTGCAGGGCTTCAGCGGCATCCTGTCGGTCGGCAACGGCGAATATGTCGTCCTGACCGACAACGGCTTCGGCTCCAAGGCCAATTCGCCGGACGCGATGCTGATGGTGCACCGCGTGAAGCCGGACTGGCAGACCGGCCGGGTGGCGCTCTTGAACACGCTGTTCCTCAGCGATCCCGACAAGAAGGTGCCGTTCCGCATCGTCACCGAAGCGACCAGGGAGCGCTATCTCACCGGCGCCGACTTCGACATCGAATCGGTGCAGATCGTCGGCGACCATTACTGGTTCGGCGACGAGCTCGGCCCCTTCCTGATCGAGACCGACGCCACCGGCCGGGTGCTGACCGTGATCGACACCGTGGTCGAGGGCCGGCCGGTGCGCTCGCCCGACAATCCCTACCTCACCATGCCGGGAGCGCCCGGGCCGGTGGCCTTCGAATCTCGCCGCAGCAAGGGCTTCGAGGGCATGGCCGTGTCCGAGGACGGCCGGACGCTGTACCCGCTCCTGGAGGGCGGCCTGTGGGATCCGGCCAAGGGTGCGCCGGAAGCCGATGCGCAGGGCCGCGAATATCTGCGCGTCCTCGAATTCGACGCGGTCGGCAAGCGCTTCACCGGCAAGTCGTGGAAGTACCGGCTCGAAGCCAACGGCAACTCGATCGGCGACTTCAACCTGATCGGCGGCACCCGCGGCCTGATCATCGAGCGCGACCAGGGCGAGGGCGACGCGGCCAAGGCCTGCCAGGGCGAGCCGAAGCCCGATTGCTTCGCCGCCCCGGCCAGGCTGAAGCGGGTCTATCTCGTCGATCTCGCCGATGCGGATGCCGACGGCTTCCTGCGCAAGATCGCCTCGATCGACCTGCTCGCGATCCAGGATCCCGACCACAAGGCCAGGCAGGGCGGCCGTGACGGCACGCTCACCTTCCCCTTCATCACCATCGAGAACGTCGCCCGCGTCGATGCCGATCACATCATCGTCGCGAACGACAACAACCTGCCCTTCTCCGCCGGCCGCGCCGTCGACCGGCAGGACGACAACGAGTTCGTGCTGCTGAGCGTGCCCGAGCTTCTCAACGCCAAATAGGCATCGTCGCCGACGCGCCGCCCGATCCGGTCTCGGGCGGCGCCCCAGGCAGAATTTCGATGCTCCGGCGGACTTTCGCGAGCCGGAACCGTGTTCCGACCCGCGCAAGTCTGCTCAGGCCACGAACGCCGCACGCGCATGGCCCTGGGCATAGAGCAGGGCCGTGAGGTCGCCGTGATCGACCCGCATGCGGGCGGCCGCGGCCACCGCCGGCTTGGCACGGAAGGCGACGCCCAGGCCCGCCTCGCCGAGCATGGCGAGGTCGTTGGCGCCGTCGCCCACCGCCAGGGTGTCGGCAGGGCCGAGCCCGCGCTCGCCGCGCAGCCGCACCAGGCTGGCGAGCTTGGCCTCGCGGCCGAGGATCGGCTCGCGCACGGTGCCGGTGAGGTGCCCGTCCGCGACCTCCAGGATGTTGGCGTGCTGCTCGTCGAAGCCGATCAGGCCGGCGACGCGCTGTGTGAACAGGGTGAAGCCGCCGGAGACCAGGGCGGTGTAGGCGCCGTGGGCCTTCATGGTGCGCACGAGCTCGCGGCCGCCGGGCATCAGGGTGATGCGCTCGGCCATGACGGCGTCGACCACCGAGACCGGCAGCCCCTTCAGCAGCGCCACGCGCTCGCGCAGCGCCGGCTCGAAGGCGATCTCGCCGCGCATCGCCCGCTCCGTGATCGCCGCGACCAGGTCCCGGGCACCGACGAAGTCGGCGAGCTCGTCCACGCATTCCTGACCGATCATGGTCGAATCCATGTCGGCGAGGAAAAGACGCTTGCGCCGCCCGGCGCTCTCCTGCACCACCACGTCGAGCGGCAGGCCGTCGAGGGCACGGCGCAGCCGAGCCTCGACCGCGCTCGCCGCCTCCTCGCCCTCGAAGGCGATGTCGGCGGCGATGTCGGGCGCCAGCGGCACCGGCGGCTGCGGGCGGTGCAGCGCCTCGGCCGCGCGTGACAGCACAGCCGCCTCCAGGACGGGCGCGAGGGGATTGGAGATCAGCGTGGCGATACGGGACATGGGATGAGCGCAGACAGGATCGACGCGGTGCTTCTGGCAGGTCCGACCGCGAGCGGCAAGTCGGCGCTGGCCCTGGCGCTGGCCGAGCGCTTCGGCGGCGAGATCGTCAACGCCGATTCCATGCAGGTCTATGCCGACCTCGCCGTCCTCACCGCCCGCCCCGGCCCATCGGAGACGGCCCGCGCGCCGCATCTCCTCTACGGCCATGTCGACGGCGCCATCAACTATTCCGTCGGCCGCTGGTATGCGCAGGCCGGCGCGGCGATCGAGGCGGTGCGCCGGCGCGGCCGCCTGCCGATCGTCGTCGGCGGCACGGGGCTCTATTTCAAGGCCCTGGAACGAGGGCTCGCCGAGATGCCCGCCGTGCCCGAGGCGGTGCGCGAGGCCGTGCGCGCCGATGCCGAGGACGAGGAGACCCCTGCCCTGCACGGCAGGCTGGCGCAGGTCGATCCCGACAGCGCCGCGCGCCTGCGCCCCTCCGACCGGCAGCGCATCCTGCGCGCCCTGGAGGTCTACGCCGCGACGGGGCGCCCTCTCTCCCTGTGGCAGGGCCAGCCCCACTCCCAGCCCCTCGTCGAGGCCGCGTGCTGCCTGCGCCTGTTCCTCGCGCCGGAGCGCGCCGCGCTCTATGCCGGCATCGACGCCCGGTTCGGCACGATGCTCGCCGCCGGTGCCCTGACGGAGGTGGCGCGCCTGGCGGCCCGCGGGCTCGACCCGGCCCTGCCGGTCATGCGTGCCCATGGCGTGCCCTGGCTGATCCGCCATCTCGGCGGCGCCGTCGATCTCGAGGCGGCCGCCGCCGGCGCCAAGGCCGACACGCGCCACTATGCCAAGCGCCAGTTCACCTGGTTCCGGCACCAGATGCCGGGCTGGACCTTCCTGCCGCCCTCCGAGGCCCCCGCCGCGGCGGCGGCAGCCCTGGCGCGGGGCCGGTAGCGCCCGGCGCGCCACATTACCGCGACATTACAACGGCGGCCCGCAGCGCCGCTTTTCGTTGATCGGAACGCCCCCCTTCTATATGCAGCGAAGGGCAACGCAGCGGCCCAACGCGAAATCGCGTCCCGAGGCGTGTGGAAAGACAGGGTCTTGATGAGGACGAGGTCGGGAATGGCCCCATTGCAGGAGCGTTGCACAGCCGACACGCCCGGAGCGGCGAGCGATGCGACGCCGCACGGGGCAATCCTCCACCTGGCCGGGCGGCGGCGCGGCGCTGCCGGCCGGTGATCGCATTGCCCGTGGCCGCGGGCCCGTGGGCCTGCGATCCCGGCCCTCCCTTCGGCCATGCCTGCCCGTCCGAGGCCATGCACGTCCACACGCCCCGAATTTGATCAGAGAACGCAGAGGAACCTGAAAGCATGCCTTGGAGCAACCAGAGCGGCGGCGGAGGCCCCTGGGGGGGCGGCGGTGGCGGAGGAGGCGGCAAGGACGGCGGCCGTGGTCCCTGGGGCGGCGGCAATGGCGGCGGGCCCCACCCGCCGGACCTTGAGGACCTCCTGCGCAAGAGCCAGGACCGGCTCAAGAACGTGCTGCCCGGCGGCGACGGCATCGGGCCGCGCGGCATCGCCTTCATCGTCATCGGCCTCCTGATCGCCTGGGGACTGACCGGCTGGTACCGCGTCCAGCCCGACGAGGTCGGCGTCAATCTGGTGTTCGGCAAGTTCCAGTCGATCACGCCGCCTGGCCTCAACTACAACTGGCCCTACCCGATCGGCTCGGTGGAGAAGCCGGCGGTGACGCGCACCAACTCCTTCGACGTCGGCGTGCGCGGCGACGCGCTGCGCAACAACGACGAGAGCCTGATGCTCACCGGCGACGAGAACATCGTCGACATCAACTTCAGCGTGCAGTGGCAGATCGACCCGGCCAAGCCGCAGAACTATCTGTTCAACATGGAGGATCCCGACGGCACCGTGCGGGCGGTCGCCGAGAGCGCCATGCGCGAGGCGATCGGCCGGCGCAACATCCAGCCGATCCTGACCGGCGAGCGCCAGGCGATCGAGCAGCAGGTGCTCGATCTCATGCAGAAGGCGCTGGACGAGTACCAGGCCGGCGTCATCGTCCGCCTGGTGCAGCTGCAGAAGGTCGACCCGCCGCAGCAGGTCATCGACGCCTTCCGCGACGTGCAGGCCGCCCGCGCCGACCTTGAGCGCCTGCAGAACGAGGCGCAGACCTATGCCAACCGCGTCGTGCCCGAGGCACGCGGCGAGGTGGCGCAGATCACCCAGAACGCCGAGGCCTATCGCGACCGCACCGTCGCCGAGGCGACCGGCCAGGCCGCCGCCTTCGTCAAGGTCTATGACGAATACAAGAAGGCTCCCGACGTGACGCGCAGGCGCATCTATCTGGAAACCCTGTCCGAGGTCCTCTCCGGCGCGGACAAGATCATCATCGACGACAAGGGCTCCGGCCAGGGCGTGGTGCCCTACCTGCCGCTGAACGAGCTCCTGCGCCAGGGCGGCGCCAACCAGGGAGGCGGCCAGTGAGGACCTCCTATCTCGGCGGTGTCGCCCTCGTCGTGCTCGGCGTGGTGGCGCTGCTCACCTACATGTCGCTCTACATCGTGCCGCAGACCCAGTTCGCCCTGCCCCTGCGCCTCGGCCAGCCGCAGACCCCGCGGACCGAGCCCGGCCTCTATGTGAAGGCGCCGTTCATCGACAATGTCGTCTATCTCGAGAAGCGCATCCTCGACCTCGACAGCCCGTCGCAGGAGGTGATCGCCAACGACCAGAAGCGCCTGGTGGTCGACGCCTTCGCGCGCTATCGCATCATCGATCCGCTGAAGTTCTACCAGACCCTGACCTCGGTCAACGGCGCCGAGCTCAGGCTGACCAGCATCATGAGCTCGGCCCTGCGCCGCGTCCTCGGCCAGTCGAGCTTCCTCGACGTGGTGCGCGACAACCGCGCCGGCCTGATGGCCAAGATCAAGGACGAGGTCAACCGCGAGGCGACCGGCTTCGGCGTCGTGGTGATCGACGTGCGCATCCGCCGCGCCGACCTGCCGGATGCCAACAGCCAGGCGGTGTTCCAGCGCATGCAGACCGAGCGCCAGCGCGAAGCCGCGCAGTTCCGCGCCCAGGGCTCGGAACAGGCGCAGCGCATCCGCGCCGAAGCCGACCGCAGCGTCGCCAAGCTGCGCGGCGAGGCGAACGGACAGGCCAACGAGATCCGCGGTTCAGCCGATGCCGAGCGCATCCGCATCTTCGCCGATGCCTACGACAAGGATCCCGATTTCTTCGCCTTCTATCGGTCGATGCAGGCCTATGTCGACACGCTGAAGCCGAGCAACACGCGCTTCCTGCTGCGGCCGGATTCGGAGTTCTTCCGCTACCTGCAAAATCCCAACAGCGTGCTGCCGACAGTGCCGAAAGTCGCGGGACAACCCGTCCCCGCCCCGGCGCAATAGGCTTGACGTGGCCGCAAAGATGACCATCCACTGGCGCCGCCCGGATTTCCGGGCGGTGTGCTGCGTGTGAGGCGATGGGCGACTTCTCGTTCGGTGACTTTGTGACGGCCATCGGCCTCGCCTTCGTGATCGAGGGCCTGATCTTCCTGGCCTTTCCCGAGCCGGTGAGGCGGATGATGGCCTCGGTCGTCTCCTCCCCGGCTTTGCAATTGCGTATCGCCGG
This sequence comes from Labrys wisconsinensis, assembly GCF_030814995.1. Taxonomy (GTDB): domain Bacteria; phylum Pseudomonadota; class Alphaproteobacteria; order Rhizobiales; family Labraceae; genus Labrys; species Labrys wisconsinensis. Next base: position 59,693 of record NZ_JAUSVX010000009.1, read on the forward strand.
CGTCGTCTCGGCGGTGATCGGCCTGGTCGTGGTCTGGCTGGTCCGCGGCTGACACACTTGCGTGAGACGTGCGAAACGTCACGTTCGCGCCGTTATTGCCGGCTTCAAACGGTGTATGGTGGCGACCGTCCCGCGCGAGGCAGCGGCGCCCGCCGTCGCGCATGCCATTTTCCGAGGACACTGATGCCTGATCTCTCCAAGACCCTGATGCGCCGGGCCGGTGCCGCCGCCCTCGCCGCCGTCCTGGCCGCCGCCCCCATGGCGATCCTGGCGACCGGCCCCGCGGTCGCCGCGGCCGGGCCCCCCTCCGTCGCCGACCTCGCCTCCCAGCTGATCGACAGCGTCGTCAACATCTCGACGACCCAGACCGTGGGCGGCGGCGGCGACGACGGCCCCGCCCCGCAGATGCCGCAACTGCCGCCGGGCACGCCGTTCGAGGACTTCTTCAACGAGTTCTTCAAGAACCGGAAGGGCGAGGCGCCCCGGCCGCACAAGACCTCGTCGCTCGGCTCGGGCTTCATCGTCGATGCCTCCGGCATCATCGTCACCAACAACCACGTGATCGACGGCGCCGACGACATCGAGGTCAACTTCAACGACGGCACCAAGCTCAGCGCCAAGCTGATCGGCCGCGACAAGAAGGTCGACCTGGCGGTGCTGAAGGTCGAGCCGACCAAGCCGCTGAAGGCGGTCAAGTTCGCCGACAGCGACAAGACCCGCGTCGGCGACTGGGTGCTGGCCATCGGCAACCCGTTCGGGCTGGGCGGCACGGTGACGCTCGGCATCGTCTCGGCCAACAACCGCGACATCAATTCCGGGCCCTACGACAACTACATCCAGACCGACGCCGCCATCAATCGCGGCAATTCCGGCGGACCGCTGTTCGACATGGACGGCAACGTGGTCGGCATCAACACCGCCATCATCTCGCCGACCGGCGGCTCGATCGGCATCGGCTTCTCCGTGCCCGCCTCGACCGCGGCGCCGGTCGTCGACCAGCTGCGCAAATATGGCGAGACCCGCCGCGGCTGGCTCGGCGTCAAGATCCAGCAGGTCACCGACGACATCGCCGAAAGCTTGGGGATGGACCAGGCCAAGGGCGCGCTGGTCGCCGGCGTCGACGACAAGGGCCCGGCCAAGCCGGCGGGCCTGGCGCCCGGCGACGTCATCCTCAAGTTCGACGGCAAGAACATCCGCGAAATGCGCGACCTGCCGCGCATCGTCGCCGATACGCCGGTGGACAAGGAGGTCGAGGTCGTGATCCTGCGCAACGGCCAGGAGATCACCAAGACCGTGCGGATCCAGCGCCTCGACGAGGGCGAGACGCCGCAGAAGGCCAACGCCCAGCCCGTCGAGCCGGAGAAGCCGCCGGTCACCAAGGCGCTCGGGCTGGAAATGTCCGGCATCACCAAGGAGATGCGCGACAAGTACAAGCTCGCCGACGACGCCAAGGGCGTGGTGGTGACCAGCGTCGAGAACGGCTCACCGGCCGACGACAAGCAGATCAAGGCCGGCGACGTCATCGTCCAGGTCGGACAGCAGGTGGTCAACTCGCCCGCCGACGTCTCCGCCCGTCTCGACGATCTGAAGAAGAACGGCACGAAACAGGCGCTGCTGCTCCTGTCCAACGGCCAGGGCGAGCTGCGCTTCGTGGCCCTGGCGCTGCAGTAGGCCTGCCCCGCGGCAAGAACACGATGGCCGGAGCCGAGCTCCGGCCATTTTCATATGGCGGACCCCGGCCGGCGGCTCCTACCGTGCGTTTTCGACCAGCAGCCGCAGCCCTTCGGGGAGATCGATCGAAGGCCGGTAGCCAAGATCGCGCCTTACCTCCCGGAGCGTTGAAAAGGATCCGAAGCACCGCACATCAGGCGGCGATGACGGTCGCGTCGCCGGGCGACCAGCCCAAGGTGAGATGGCTGCCCACGGCAAAGGCGTCGTCGGGATATTTGTCGACATGCGCTTCGAGCGCGAGGCGGCGCGCGCCGTCGAGGTCGACGGCGATGCGCCGGACGTGCCCCACGACCTGGGAATGGACGACCCGTGCCGGGACGGCATTGCCGGCGTGAGGCGAGGACGGCACGCCCGCCCGCAGGGTGATCGCCTCGGACGGGACGACGACCTTGGCCGAACCTCCTTCGCCGACGGCTCCGTTGACCAGGCCCGAGAGCACGCCGAGCGGCGTGCGGATCGAGGCCGTCCCGTCCCGCGCCTCCACGACGGTGCCCTCGAAGATCATGTTGCGGCCGATGAACTGGGCGACGAAGGCGGTGCTGGGGCGGGTATAGAGTTCCCGGGGCGGGCTGATCTGCTCGACGCGCCCCTGGTTCATCACCACGATGCGATCGGAGAGCGACAGGGCCTCGGACTGGGCGTGGGTCACGAACACGAAGGTGATGCCGAGCGTGCGCTGCAGCAGCCTGAGCTCGTTCTGGATGGCCCTGCGGAGATTGGCATCGAGCGCGCCGAGCGGTTCGTCGAGAAGAAGAATATCGGGCTCGACCACCAGGCCCCGCGCCAGGGCGATCCGCTGGCGCTGGCCGCCCGACAGTCGGTCGGGACGCCGCTCCGCTATGTCCTCCAGCCCGAGAGCGGCGAGGATCCGGTCGACCTTGGCCTCGCGGTCCGCCTTTGCGAGTCCCTTGACCTCGAGGCCATAGCCGATGTTTCGCCGCACCGTCATGTGCGGGAACAGCGCGTAGCTCTGGAAGATCGTCGAGGTCGGGCGTCGCTCCGGAGGAAGATCGTTGACGACCCGGCCGCGGATCCGGATCGTGCCGGACGAGATCGCCTCGAAGCCCGCGATCATCCGCAATGTCGTCGTCTTGCCGCAGCCCGACGGCCCGAGGAAGGCGATGAATTCGCCCCTGCTCACCGCAAGGTCGAATCCGGCCACCGCGACGGTGCCGTCATCATAGGTCTTGCCGACCTGGATCAGCTCGAGATCGTGCGACACGGGAGGCCTCCCGATGCCGTCCGGCTGGATCGGCATCGCGTTCGAAAGAAGGGCGCCGCCCGCAGGCGCCGCCCGGATATCGCGTGGGTTCGAAACGTCAGGCGCTCAGGAACTCGTCCCACTTCTGGATGAGATGATCATATTCATCCGGCCACTGGTGCCAGTAGGCGACGTTCGCGGCCCGTTGCTCCAACGAGCCGCCATCGCGCAGGTCGCCCTCCTTGATGCCGCGCTCGGGGGCGCCGACCCAGGGCTTGCCCTCGTACCAGAAGCCGTATTTTTCCGGCGCCATCAGGGTCTTCAGGTTGGTCGAGGGCGAATAATAGCCCTGCTCGGACACGGCGATGCCGGGCGGCCCGGAGAGCCAGTAGTCGGCATAGGCGTAGACGGCTTGCTTGTTCGGCGTGTTGGCCAGCATGGCGGGGCCGATGGCCCAGCCGCGATAGCCCTCCTTCGGCACGGCATATTTGCAGGCCTTGCCCTGCGCCTTGACGGCCATCACCGCCGGCTGCCAGGCGTCGCACACCACCATCTCGCCGGAGGCGAGCAGATTGACGAGCTCGCCGAAATCGCCCCACAAGGCGCGGAACTGGCCGTCCTTCTTCTTGGAGATCAGGAATTTGATGGCCTCGTCGATCTCGGCCGGCGAGGGATTGGCGGGGCTCTTCACCTGGGAGAGGCCGAGCGAGTTCATCGCCATGAAGGCCTGGCCGAGCGCCGTCAGCGGGTCGGTGTTGAGGCCGGACTTGCCTTTCCATTTCGGATCGAACAGCGCGGTCCAGCTGTTCGCCTCCTCGTCGGAGACGATCTGCGGATTGTAGCCGACGGAGTCGTAGTTGTAGACGGCCGGGACGAGCCAGAGGCTGGTCCTGGCATCGTCCGCCCAGATCTGGCCGGTGATCTGCGCCTTCGGCTCCCATTTGGCATTGGGCGTGGTGAAGGTGTCGCGGATATTGGCCCAGTTCTTCAGGGCGCTGACCGGAACGGCTTCGACATTGTGCGTCATGACAACGGCCGGCAGCCGCTCGGCATTGGTCTCCCAGCAATCATAGTCGGAAGAGCCCGACAGGATCTTGGTCTGGGCGTCCGGATGGGTCGCGGCGGTGCCGGAGACCGATCCGACACCGGACGTCGCCTTGAAGTCCGCCAGGATCCGCTCCTGCACGGTCACGGAGAGGCCGATCGTGCGCAGGCTTTCCTTGGCGAGCGCCGGATCGGCCGCAAGGGCGTGCGAGGCGGACAGGAACGGCGCGGAGCCGCCCACCGCCATGGCCATGGCTGCACTGCTTCCTCTCAGCAGCGTACGCCGCGTCATCTCCATCTGCTTCATCATCATTCACCTCTGTCTGTCGTTGATGCCTGCTGTCTGTCGTTCCGGCATCCCTCAGGCGGCGGCGCCGAATGGTGTTCGATCGAAACGAAAGGCCTTCCGGTCAGGAGACCTCCTCCTGAAGCGGGACTTGCCGGGCGCGGCGGACGGAGAGCGCCATCAGCACCGCGTAGACGGTGAGGAGCGCGAAGGAGAACAGCGTCGTCAGCACGCCGAAGGCGAAGATGTTCGGGTGGATCTCGACCGCGAACGTCCCGTAAATCGCCAGCGGCAGGGTGAGGTCGCGCCCCGAGGCGAAGAGGGTGCGGGAGAATTCGTCGTAGCTCAGCGTGAAGGCGAACATCATCGCCGAAAGCACGCCGGGGAAGATCAGCGGAAACGTCACCTTCCGGAAGGTCCGCAGCGGCGAGACGCCGAGCGACCAGGCCGCCTCCTCGACGCTGGGATCGAAGCGGTTGAAGATCGCCAGCATCACCAGGAAGGCGAAGGGGAAGGTGTAGACCACGTGCAGCACGAAGGCCGTGCCCCACCAGTGCCGGTCGATGCCGACGGCATTGGACAGGAGCGAGATGCCGAGGCCGACGAGGACGCCCGGGACCATCATGCCGAGCACGATGAGGTAGAAGACGAAGCCCGATCCCCGGAACCGGGTCCGGAACGCCTGCGCCGAGGCGACGCCCAGCGTCGTCGACACCACCATGGTCATGAAGGCGAGGCAGAGCGAGCGCAGCAGGCTGTCGGCGATCGGTAGCGGCGCGATCCGGGACGGCGGCACCAGGCCGACGAGGTGCCGATACCAGTAGGTCGACCATTCGACGATCGGGAATTGCGGCCCGCCTTCCGGTCCGGTCTGGAACGACAGCACCGCGAGGATGGCCATCGGCGCATAGAGGAACACCAGGAACAGGATCGTGTAGACCCCGAGCAGCGGCTTGATGATCATCGAGCGCATGGCGGCCCTCAAAGCTCCTTGCGCAGGTCGACGATGCGCAGCAGCCCGGCGACGACCGCTCCGATGATGACCGTGAGCACGACCCCCGCCACCGAGGCGAAGGCCCATTTCAGCGAGCCGACCTGGGTGACGATGATGTTGCCGAGCAGGTTGACCTTGCGGCCCGACAGGGCGGCCGAGGTGGCGAACTCGCCGAGCACCATGACCGAGACGAAGATCGAGCCGACGACCACGCCGGGCAGCGACAAGGGCAGGATGATCGTGCGGAAGATGCGACCGAAGCCGGCGCCGAGGTCGCGGGCGGCCTCGATGATGTTCGGGTCGATGCGCCCGAGCATGAAGGCGATCGGACCGACCATGAACACGCAGTAGATCTGCGTCATGCCGATCACCACGGAGAGGTCGGAGAACAGCAGCGCCTCGATCGGCGCATTGGTGAGGCCGAGCCATTGCAGCACGATGTTGATCGCGCCTTCCTTGCCGAGCATCGGGCGCCAGGCCAGCACCCGGATCAGGAACGAGGTCCAGAACGGGATGACGCACAGCGTCAGCAGCACGGTCTGCAGCGTCTTGTTCCTGACGAACAGGCCGACGAAGAGGCCTGTGGGATAACCGACGAGGAGGGTGGCGGCGAGCACGGTCAGCCAGATGCGGATCGTGGTCCAGAGCGCGTCGAGATAGGTGCCGCTGGTGAAGAAGGTCACCCAGCTCCTGGTGGTGAGGATCGGCTGGATGGCGAAGGTCGTCTGCGTCCAGAAGGAGACGTAGAGGATCATCGCGATCGGCAGGACCAGGAACAGCGCCATCCAGGCGACGCCGGGGGCGACCAGCCAATAGGCGGAGCGCGAGCCGGCACGCCGGCCCGCGGCGGGCCGGACCGGCGCTGCCGATCCCCCCGTCGCGACGGCGACGTCCTCGCCCACCGTTCCAGCGAGAGTCTTCATGGGAACACCAGCGCGTCGCGGGACTTCCAGACCAGCCTGTAGCGCTGCTTCTCCGCGTAGACGGGAGGCGCCCGCAGGCTGAGATGATCCTCGACGTCGACGACCCGGCCGTCGTCGAGCCTGAAGAACGAGAGCACGGAGGCGCCGGCATATTCGCTGGCGACGAAGACAGCGGCGATGCCCGCCTCGCCCGCCGCAAGCTCCGCATCGGCCGGGCGGACGATGATGCGGTCCTGCCGGATGGCATAGGCCGGCGCGGACTCGGCACGACGGCGCGGCACCGCCGACCGCGCGTCGCGCGCGGCGAAGCGTCCGAGCGCGCCGACGAACTCCTCGCCCTCGAGCCTGCCGGCGAAAATGTTGTAGCAGTTGAGGAAACGCGCGACCGCAGGGCTGCAGGGACGGTTGTAGACCGCGTCGGCGTCACCGACCTGCGCGATGGTCCCGGCATCGAGCACGACCACCGTATCGCCCATGGCGAGCGCCTCCGCCTCGCTGCCCGTCACGTGCAGGAAGGTCACCCCCAGCCGCTCGCGGATCAGCCGGAGCTCGTCGCGCATGCGCGTCCGCAGATTGGCGTCGAGCGCGCCGAGCGGCTCGTCGAGCAGCACCAGGCTCGGCTCCGTGACCAGCGTGCGGGCCAGGGCCACGCGCTGGCGCTGGCCTCCCGAGATCTGCGCGATGTCGCGCCGCTCCAGGCCCGACAGGCCGACGAGCTCGATCATCGCCCGAACCCGGTCCCGCCGCTCGGCCGCGGGCATCGGGGTCGCCGCGCGGTGCTCGAGCCCGAAGCCGACATTGTCCTCGACGCTCAGGTGCGGGAACAGGGCGAAGTTCTGGAAGACGAAGCCGATATTGCGCCGATAGGCCGGAACGTCGTCGATGCGCCGGCCGTCGAGCACGAGATGACCGCCATCCGGCTGCTCGAACCCGGCGATCACCCGCAGCAAGGTCGTCTTGCCGGATCCGCTCGGCCCCAGCACGCAGACGCAGGCATTCCTCGGCACCGACAGGTCGACAGCGTTCAGGACGAGCTTGTCGCCGAAACGTTTGTCGACCGCGTGCAGATCGAGAAGGGATGGCATCGGCCGGTTCCAGAGATTGAAGAAGGCAGGCGAAAGCCTCCCGCGCAGAGCACGCGGGCGTCCCTTCGCCTCGCCGACGTCTTTTCGTGATCGTCTCCCGACGCGCCGCGGTAGCGCGGATGCGACCCGCGACGGCCGGAACAGCCGCTCAAGGCGTCAAGGGCATGGCCACCGGGCGCATCGGAGCGCCGGTTGCGCCGCGCAACTTGATGCACGCGCCGAAGAACAGGAATTCGTCGACGCCCTCCCCGGCCAGCTCCTCCAGGTCGACCATCTCGATCAGGGGGATGCCGGCCTCCGCCAGCAGATAGGTGTGAACCGGGAAGAAATTCACCGGGTCGGGGGTCGGCGTCTGCTCGACGGTCAGGTTGTCGGCACCGATCATGATGGCGCCGTGCTTGGCCAGGAACTCCGCGCCGTTGCGGTTGAGGCCGGGCGTGTTGGCGACGAAGGCCATGTCCGGCCAGATCCGCATCTGGCCGGTGCGGATCAGCACCACGTCGCCCGGATGCAGCCTGACGTTCTGCCGCGACAGGCAGCCCTTGAGGTCGTCCTCGCCTATGGCATGGCTCGGCGGCAGCACGTCGACGCCGTGCAGGGCGGCGACATCGAGCATCACGCCGCGCGCGAAGACCGGCGGATGCTTCTCCGGCCCGGCGACGGTCCAGTGCCGGCTGCCGAGATGGTCCTTGGCGCTGAAGTTGTTGAAGATCTTGCCGTCATAGCCGAAGTGGTTGAACGTATCGATATGGGTTCCGCAATGCGTGTACATCGAGATCCCGTCGCCGGAATAGGCGACGAGCGTGTTGGCCTCGATGCCCTTGCCCATGCTGTCGCCGACGATCTCGCCTGCCGGCGTATGCGTCATCCAGATCTGGTAGGGCTGGTCGCCGGCGCCGAACCAGCCGGGCATGCCGATGAAATGATCCACGGACAGATCGAAGACCCGGCTGGGGTCGGCTCGGGCGAGGATCGCCTTGCGCGAGTCTGCGTTGATCAGGTTGAGCATCCCGATCTCGTCGTCCTTGCCGAACGGGCTGGTGGTCACCTTATGGAATTCGGCATTGTAGGCGATGATCTTGTCCTTCATCGCCTCGTCGACGTAGCAGGCTACACACATATCGACACCCTCCCTTGTTCGCCGCCTACAGCCGGTAGGTCCCGGGCTTGCGATCCCTGAACGGCGAAATCTCGAACTCGCCCGATTCGAACACGATTCTCTTGTCGCGTGACCGGTTCAGGTCGACCTCCGCCGCGAACAGCCCCGTCTGCGTGCCGGCATGGACCAGGACATGGCCGGTCGGATCGACGATCTGGCTCGAGCCCATGAACTCGCTCCGATCCTCCGTGTCGTTGCGGTTGGCGGCGAGAAAATAGACGAAGTTCTCCGCCGCCCTGACCGGCGTGAACAGGTCGGCCAGGATATGGGACTGAGCCGGCCAGTTGGTCGGCAGCACAACGATCTCGGCACCGCTCAGGACGAGCGTGCGCACCACTTCCGGGAAGCGGATTTCGTAGCAGATGGCGATGCCGATCTTGCCGACGGGCGTGTCGAACACCGAAGGCTCGATGCCTCCGGGCTCGTCAGCGAAGCGGTCGCCGCCCAGGAACGGCAGATGGCGCTTGCGATGGCTGCCGACCACGCCCTGGGGCCCGATGAGCAGGGCCGTGTTGTAGACACGCTCCCCGTCGCGCTCGAACAGCCCGACCACGGTGTGGATCGCCAGCCGCCTGCAGGTCTCGACGATCAGGGCGACCTCCGGTCCCGAAGCCGGGATGGCGGCACCCGCCAGGCCCGCGCGGTCGTGGAAGACGTAGCCGGTCAAGCCACATTCCGGGAAGGCGACGAAGGCGCACCCGTCGGCCGCGGCACGCTCGAGCCAGCCGGCCACGGTCTCGGCGTTCTGCAAGGCAGCACCTCTGACCGACCCAATTTGCGCGACCGCGATTTTCATGACGCCCATATGCGTGTAATGTGGCATGTAGTATGTCACGCTCCACAAGCGAGTCAATCGCGCCGGGCGCACGGAGTTTGGGCGATCGATGATCAAAGACTATGCGTCGCCGGATGCCGCCCGTTCCGCATGCGGCGGGACGGCCTGCAACCGGGGCATGCAGGCGACCCTTCGATTGCCTTCGGCCGGAAGGCCGTGCATGGCTGAGGCGAGCACGTGCGACCGGGACCCGTCCGCCAGCGGCAGAATCAGCGCAGACCGAGAGACGAAACCGTGATGCAGAGCATGGACCTTCGCCAAAAGAGCCTGGCGACCCGCGTGTTCGAGATCGTGCGCAACGCGATCGTCGTCGGAGAGTTCGCGCCGGGAAGCCTGCATTCGGTCCAGGAGATCGCGGAAAAGCTCAACGTCTCGCGGACGCCCGTGCGCGAGGCGCTGCTGAAGCTCGAAGAGCTCGGCATGGTCAGCTTCGAGCGCAACCGTGGCGCGCGCATCCTGGAGACCACTGTCCACGATCTTGAGGAGATCTTCAGCCTGCGCGTCCTCCTCGAGGTGCCGGCGGCCTACCGCGCCGCCTCCCGCGTCACGCCGAGCGAGCTACGCAAGCTCGGCCACACCCTGGAGGAGGTCAAGAGCGCCTACAGATCGACCTCGACCAATGTGCGCGCCCATCTGGAACCCGACGCCCGGTTCCATCATTGCATCGCGCTGATCTCGGGGAGCCGCCGCCTCGCCGGCATCCTCGACAACCTCTTCGACCAGCAGATGATCGCCGGCGGAACATCCGGCGGATACACGCGCGAGATGGACTCGATCTACCGCGACCATGAGCGCATCTACGAGACGATCGCCGCCCAGGATCCCGAAGGCGCGGCGGAGGCGATGCGCGATCACCTCGTCACCAGCGCCCGTGCGCTGGTCGCCAAGGAAACCGGCGACGCCGAGGCGGGCAGCGCCTTCGGGCCGCTCTACATCGATGCGCTGTCCCTGCGCGGCAAGATCTGAGGAGGCGTCGGCGAATAACTGAATCGAGGTCGTGCACGGCTGGCTGCGGTGGGGCGAGACGCAGTGTCCGACGAGCAGAGCTCGACGCTGCGGTCTTCCCTCCCCCTTGCGGGGAGGGATAAAGGGTGGGGGTCGTGCAGAACGAGACGGATCGGCTGACAAGGGGCCCCCTGTGACGTGCGTTGCACCCTATCCTGATAGACCCCCACCCTTGCCCCTCCCCGCAAGGGGGAGGGGAACGGCCAGCAGCGTCGCGTCTGAAGCACTTATTCCCCAACGACGCCTGAGCGGTCGCACCGGACGGCGCGGCAGCCGCGTTCGGCAAGCAGGGCCGGCACCGGCCCGCGGAGGGGGTCCCGCGCAACCGTGCCGTCGCCGACAGGCGGCCCTATTTCTTCTTGCGGAACGTGTCGAGGCTGACGATCTTCTCGCCGCTCTCGGCCTGCTCTTCCTCGCCGGCCTCCACCACCTTCAGCGGCTTGGCGGGCTTGGCCTCGGACGCCGGGACCTTGGCGCCCGGCTCGGCCTTGGCGGACGACGGCACGGCCTTGGCGCGCGGCCGGCCGGCGGGGGCCTCGTGCGGTTCGGACGCGGCGCCGCGCGGCGCCGGGCGCTGCTCGATGTCGCCCTGCACCGGCTCGTCCGTCACCACCTCGAACTTCAGGCCGAACTGCGCCGACGGATCATAGAAGCCGCACACCGCCTCGAACGGCACGATCAGCTTCTCCGGCGCATTGCCGAAGGACAGGCCGACCTCGAAGCCGAAATCGCTCACGGCGAGATCCCAGAACTGGTGCTGCAGCACGATGGTGATCTCGTCCGGATATTTCTCGGCGAGGCGGTTCGAGATCTTCACGCCAGGGTACTGGGTCTTGAAGGAAATGTAGAAATGATGCTCTCCGGGCAGGCCCTCGCGGGCGGCATCGACGAGCACGCGCTTCACCACCCCGCGCAGAGCATCCTGGGTCAGAAGGTCGTAGCGGATGTGATCCGTCGTCATGGCCTGCCTGAACTATGGTGGGCCGCAGGCCCGAATGAAGTGGAGGCTTCTGTTGCCAGGTGCCTCCGAACCCCGCCTTACGGTGCTACCCGGAAGGACTTCTTTTCGGTCTAGTTACCGCTTACGCGGCAACCGCAACCGGAGCATAGTTGTCGTTGGCAACTATAATTTCGGCCCGATAACGGCGGAACCATGCCGGGCAAAAGCCCACCCTTTACACCCTCGTCGATCCTGTTTCGCCCCCGCCGCAGCCCGCCGGTGCGGCAGGGCTGGGGTGGAGGCGCCGGGTACTGCCCCCGGGTCCGATAGGCTTATTACGGTAGTCGTTTATCACCATAGCCGGCTGGGCCGGCGCACCGAATATAGTCATGGACGGACGGAGAAAAAAGAGCGGATTTGCCTCTTTCCCGCTTCCGCGCCGCCCAGCATGCACTATCTGACGACAAGGCCCGGCCGCCACGCGCGGCACGGCCCCGGCGGGCGCCGGGCGCGGCCCTGGTCGGACCGCATCCTTGCGACGCCGCCCCTGGGTGCCGCTCCGATTCCGACCGCCGCCTCCCCCGATCGCCGGATGGATTCGCCATGACCGAAACCCGCACCGAAACCGACAGCTTCGGCCCGATCGCCGTCCCGGCGGACCGCTACTGGGGCGCCCAGACCCAGCGCTCCCTGCAGAATTTCCGCATCGGCGAGGAGAAGATGCCGCGCCCGATCGTCCACGCCCTCGGGCTGATCAAGCTGGCGGCGGCACGGGCCAACCGGGCGCTCGGCGCGCTCGACCCGTCGCTGGCCGACGCGATCGAGGCGGCGGCCCGCGAAGTCGCCGACGGCAAGCTGGACGCGGAGTTCCCCCTGGCGGTGTGGCAGACCGGCTCCGGCACGCAGAGCAACATGAACGCCAACGAGGTGATCGCCAACCGCGCCATCGAGCAGCTCGGCGGCACGCTCGGCTCCAAGACGCCGATCCACCCGAACGACCACGTCAATCGCGGCCAGTCGTCCAACGACACGTTCCCGACCGCCATGCACGTGGCGGCGGCGATGGAGATCCATGGGCGCCTCCTGCCGCAGCTCGAGGCGCTGCATCGCACCCTGGACGCCAAGGCCGTCGCCTTCGCCGGGATCATCAAGATCGGCCGCACCCATCTCCAGGATGCGACTCCGCTGACGCTCGGCCAGGAATTCTCCGGCTATGCCGCCCAGGTCGAGAACGGCATCCGGCGCGCCCGGCAGGCGCTGGAGGAGCTGATGCCGCTCGCCCAGGGCGGCACCGCGGTCGGCACCGGCCTCAACACGAAGACCGGCTTTGCCGAGCGCATCGCCGCCGAGCTCGCCGGGCTGACCGGCCTGCCCTTCCGCACGGCGGCCAACAAGTTCGAGGCGCTGGCGACGCATGATGCGATCGTCGCCGCCCACGGTGCCCTCAACACCCTGGCGGTCGGCCTGTTCAAGATCGCCAACGACATCCGCCTGCTCGGCTCGGGGCCGCGGGCCGGCATCGGCGAGCTCGTGCTGCCGGAAAACGAGCCGGGATCCTCGATCATGCCGGGCAAGGTCAATCCGACGCAGTGCGAAGCCATGACCATGGTCTGCACCCGGGTGTTCGGCAACCACGCCGCCGTGACCTTCGCCGGCAGCCAGGGGCACCTGGAGCTCAACGTCTACAAGCCGGTGATCGCCGACGCGGTGCTGCAGTCGGTTCGCCTGCTCGCCGACGCGGCCGACAGCTTCCGCGAGCATTGCCTCGAAGGGCTTGCCGCCGACGAGGCCCGCATCGGCGATCTGATGTCGCGCTCCCTGATGCTGGTGACGGCGCTCGCCCCGGTGGTCGGCTACGACAATGCCGCGCGCATCGCCAAGCAGGCGCATCACAACGGCACCACGCTGCGCGAAGAGGCGCTCGGCTCCGGCCTGGTCGACGCCGCCACCTTCGACGCGACGGTCGATGCCGCGCGCATGATCCAGCCCGATGCCTGAGCGATGGCGCGGTTGCGCGCCGGCCGCGCCAGGGCCTATCAAGAGGGGCAATGCCGGAACCCGCCACGCGTCGGGCCGGTGCTTCCTCCACGCGGCCGTGAAGGAGTGAATGCATGACCACCGTGGTCAATCTTCGCAGCGTGCGCAAGGCGAAGGCGCGCGAGGCGCGCGAAAGCCTGGCGGCCGAGAACCGGCTGAAGCACGGGCAGCCCCGCGCCGCGCGCGAGAAGGCGCAGGCAGAGCAGCGCCTGGCGGACGAGCACCTGGACGGGCACCGTCTGGGTGACCGCGCCGAACCGTGACGGCCCCCATGAAGAGCAAGGTCGTCAAGCGATCGATCGTCATCACCGGACACAAGACCAGCGTCTCGCTGGAGGACGCGTTCTGGGAGGCCCTGAAGGCCATCGCCGAAGAGCAGGACAAGACGCTCTCCGATCTCGTCGCCGAGATCGACGCCACGCGGGCCCAGGGCAACCTGTCCTCCGCCATCCGCCTGTTCGTGCTGGAGAACGTGCGCCGCCGCTGAAGCGTTTTGCGATTTGGCGGAATCGCCAGGAATCGCAAAGGCTCATCGCAAAGACGCGTCGAAACAAAGAATTGGAGCACGGCAGCGTTTCCACCCAAACGCGCCTTGCTCTAAGCAGGTTCTCCCGAACCTGCTTACACTTTAATAGCCTGAGCAGCATTGATTTTGCATGGAGAATGCAAAATCAATTCGTGGCTTCAGCCACGGGAAGCTGCTTAGGCGCTCGGCCGCTCACCCCCCCGGCGAGGGGCTCGCCGGCGCCGGAGGCCTAGCCTCGATCGCCGGGAAGTGCGGCAGCGGCACGGGCTGGGTGGCGCCGACCGGCGGAATGGCGGTCGGCGGGACGGCCAGGGATGGCGTCTGCGGCGCGGCCGGAGCGGTCGGTGCGGCCGGTGGCTGCGCCAGGGTCGGCGTCGTCAGCGGCAAGGTCGGCGGCGCGGGCTGGCGCGGCTGCTCGGCCGCCCGGGCGTCGTCGAGCCGCTTCTGCGCCTCGGCGGCCTTGCGAGCCTCCTCCGCCTTGCGGGCCTCGTCGGCCGCGCGCTGGGCGTCGACGAGCTTCTGCATGCGTGCGGCCTCGGCCCGCCGCGCATCCTCCAGCGCCTTGTCGCGCGCCTGCTTCTCGGCTTCCAGCGCTTCCAGCTTCTTGGCCTCCTGCTCCGCCGCCCGGACGGTCAGCCATGCCGTCAGGGACGACACGTCGACCTGGCGGCGCAGGGCGTCCAGCGGCCCGCCGATCGAGACCTGGATCGCCGGCGGCGGCCCGCCGAAGCCGTCGGAGGGCGCGGCCGGAGCCAGGAGCAGGTCCGCCTTCGCCGTCATGGCCGAGAGGTCGAGCGCGCCCGACAGCGAGACGCCGGTGGTCGCCCCCCGCGCCGTGGTGGTGGCGAGCCGCAGCACGCCGCCCGCCAGGCTGAGGGAGCCGCCGATATCGCCGAGCGGCAGCGGCGCCTGGGCGAGGCTCTGCTCGAACAGCGGCCGCACGCGCCCGAGCTCGGGGGCCAGCCCTCCGTCCACGGCCGCGACCGTGGTGCCGAAGGCGGTTTCGGACAGGCGCGGCAGGCGCGGCTGATGCAGCGCCACCGTGCCGCCGCCGGTCAGGGAGGTGACCAGCGCCGCCGGCGTCGGCCCCGTCCCCTGCACGTCGGCGCTGAGGTCGAGGCGGCCGCTGACCTCCCGCGTGTCGAGCGCCGCGCCGGCGAGGGCGACGCTGCCGGTCAGCGCCGCCTGCTGGGCGGCCCGCGAATAGCGCAGCGACGCGCTCAGCACGCCGCCGCCGAGCTTGGCCTTCAGGCCGTCGATGCTGACCGCGCCCGGCTCCAGCGTCAGGACCGCCCGCGCCTCGGTCGCCGCCGGCAGCCGCGGCGAGAGCACCAGGCTGTCGGCGGTCAGCGCCAGCTGTCCGGTCACCCCGTCGAGCGCGCCGGCCCCGAACGGCGTGCCGGACCAGACCGAGCCGGAGGACGGCGAGGCGAGAAGGTCGCTGCCGGTGGCCAGCGAGCCGAGCTGCAGCGCGTCGGCGGTCTGCAGGTTGAGCCGTCCCTCGACCCTGACCGGCGAGGCCGGCGTACCCGGCGAGCCCGGCGAGCTTAGCGAGCCTGGCGAGCCCGGTGTGATCGCGATCGCGCCGGCCAGCGGCACGCCGAACATCGCGCCGGTGAGGTCGTCGAGAACGAGGCGCCCCTTGGTGGCGCGGAAACCCGTGTCGATCTCGGCGACGTCGCCGGGCAGAACCCCGGGCAGCGCCACGCCGAAGAGCTGGGCCGGCGCGAGCACGTCGTTCGACTGCGCCCTCACCCGGCCGTCGACGGCCGGCGTCGTGGTGAGGCCCGTGGCCTTGCCGCTGCCCTGCAGGCCGATCCCGGCACCGTCGAAGGAGGCGCTCCAGCGGGCCGGCCCCTCGAGCGGGCCGGCGAGCGCCGCCTGGAAGGTGGAGCGGCCCGGAATCGTCAGCGGCAGGGGCGAGAGGCCGATCTGGCGCAGCAGCTTGACCACGTCGAGGCTGTCGGCCCTCAGCCGCGCGTCCAGGTCGGGCCGGGCGGCGTCGCCGGTGAGGTCCAGCGAGAACTGCGTCACCGTGCCGCCGAGCTTGCCGTCGAGGGTGACGCGCCGGTCGGCACCGAAGGAGACGACGATGTCGGCCCGCGTCGGCGACAGCTCCGGCGCGCGCTCGGCGAAGGCGTCGAGCAGCCCGGCCGGCAGGGGACTGCGCCTGAGCGCCGTGGCCAGGCCCGTCAGGTCGCTACCATCCACCGCGACGCGGATCTCGCCCTGCGGCACCGCGCCGATATTGTCGATGCGGCCGTTGGCGTGCAGGCTGGTGCCGCCGAGATCGTCGACGACGACGTCCTCCAGCACCACCAGCTTGCCGCCGACCTTGACGCGGCCGCTGGCGGTCTTGGCTTCGACCCCGGCGAGGGCGAGGGATTCGGCCGAGAGCGTGACGTCGACCTCGGAGAAGGCGGAGGAGGCGCCCGGCAGCAGCGCTGCGGCCGACGGCAGGAGATCGAGATCCAGCCGCTTGGCCGTCAGGTCGGCCTCGACCCGCCCGGCATCGCTGTCGGGCGCCAGCCGCGCCCAGAGCAGCCGGCCCTGCACGGTGGCATCGTCGATGGCGAGTCTGAGCTTGGACAGCGACACCGAGTCGCCGTCGGCGGTGACGGCGGTATCAAGGTCGAGACGCCGCGCCGCGTTCGGCGCGGTGACGCGGTCGACGCCCTGCATCCAGGCCAGCAGGCTCGAAGCCTGGCGCGCGTGCAGCGACATGGTGCCGGCGAAGCGCTCCTTGCCGTCGACGGACTGCACATCGCCGGCAAGCGAGAGCCGCCCCTGCCCCGGCAGGCCGGCCTGGAGGCCAGTGATGCTCCAGGCCGTGCCGTCGGAGTGCAGCTCGGCCGTGACGTCCTGCAGGAGCTGGCCGCCGAGCATCACCCCCTGGGCCTTGAGGGCGATGACGGCGGGAACGGCCGTGACCGCGACCGCGGGAAGCGCCTCCTTCAGGCGCCGCAGCGCCGCCAGCGGCGCAATGCCGCGCTCCGGCGTCGCGCCCGCGAAGCGGTCGAGATCGACCTGCATTGCGGCGAGCCGGGCGTCGAGGCGCGTGTCCTTGCCGATCGCCATCTCGGCGGTGCCGGTCAGCTTCAGAGCGCGCTCGTCCGGCCCGATCTGGACCGCGACATTGTCGGCGGTCATGGCGGCCGCCGTCAGCGTCATATGGGCCGCCAGCGTCCAGGGCTCCTCGGGCGGCGCCTTGTCGCCGCGCATGTCGACGGGGATGCGGGCGAGCGTGCCGATGCCCTCGAAGGCCGGGCGCCCCTCCTGCATCCGGATCGCGCCGTCGAAATCCAGGGTGAGCGGACGGTCGGCCGGCACCAACGTCGCCTTGATCGTCAGCCCGCGCTCGCTCGCCGCGCCGGTGGCGATCTTCAGCGTGTGCGGCACGCCGGCGATCTGCAGGCCGCCCTCGGCCTTGAACGGCCCCGACAGCGACCGAGCCTCGCCGACCAGGCGCAGGCCGTCCACCGTGAGCTCCTGCCCGGAGGCGGGATCGGCAAAGTGGATCGAGCCGTCCTGCACCTCGAAGCTGTCGATCGAGGCCGCGCCCGGCGCGGCCTGGTGCGACAGGGGCTGGATCCGGCCGTCCGGGCCTGCCGTCATGGTCAGCTTCGGGCTGGTCAGCACCAGGTTGGAGAGCTCGAAGTCGCCGCGCAGCAGCGCGGTGAGGCTGAGATCGCCATCCACGCCCTCGACGGTGAGCTGCGTGGTGCCGCCGGGCTCGCCGATCGATACGCGGTGCAGCGACAGCCAGGGCTGCGGCAGAACATGCGCCTCCACCGCCCCCTCGATCCGCACCGGAACGCCGAGATGGTCCGTCAATCGCTGCGCGATGGTCTCGCGCCAATTGTTCCAATCGACATAGAGCGGCGCGGCGAACAGAGCCGCAAACGCCACGATCAGCAAAAAACCGACAACGGTGAGCGCCTCGCGCACGCCGGACATTCCTCTTGAGCCTGGAGACTTCCGACATGACCCCATCGGGGCCGCCGGGTCAAACACAGAAGCCGATTTTTGTTTGACGCAGAGGTGCTCCACGTCAAAAAAATTTTGCGCAGCTGCGCTACGGGGAGGGAACATCCCGAAACGAACGACGTTCCCCGTATGCCCACCTCTTCGGCCGGTGCAATCATGTCACGTCAACTCAGATCCAGATTCGCGCTTGCGACCATGGTCGTCGTTGGCGCGGGCGTCGCTTTGTTCGTCGGGGGAGCATTCCGTGCGCCGCAGATCGCGCCGACGCGCGTCGCCGCCGCCGACGGCCTGATCCTGCATTCCATCGAGGGCGGCGTGCAGGCCAGCGGCTATATCGACGGCAGGCCTGTGCCCTCCGGGTTGAAAATGCCGATCGTGATCCGCTGGAAGCCGCGCGACCAGACGGTGCCGGTGGACAAGGGAACCGAGACCAGGGCCTCGCTCCTGCCTGCCCCGTAGCGGCGGGCCGGCGTCCGCCGCGGCATGACGGCTCGTTCGAGACGGCCGGTTGCGCGATAACCCGCTACGCGGGCCGCGCGACAATCGGCTACGCCGATTGCGCGGGGATGATCCGCTCCGCGGATCACGCTGGGATGATCTTGCCCGGGTTCATGATGTCGTCGGGGTCGAGGGCCTGCTTGACCGCCCGCATCATGTCGAGCGCGGGCCGGCCGTGCTCCTCCATGAGGTATTTCCTCTTGGCCTGGCCGACGCCGTGCTCGCCGGTGCAGGTGCCTTCCATGGCGATGGCCCGGTGCACCAGCCGCTCCAGGAAGGCCTTGCACACCGCCACCTCCTCGGCGTCCGCCATGTCGATCAGCGGCTGCACGTGGAAGTTGCCGTCGCCGACATGGCCGACGATCGGGGCAATGAGGCCGGTCGCCTCGATGTCGCGGCTCGTCGCCTCGACGCATTCGGCCAGGCGCGAGATCGGCACGCACACATCGGTCGGCACGCTGCGCGCGCCGGGCCTCAGCGTGGTCACGGCCCAATAGGCGTTGTGGCGCGCCGTCCACAGCCGCGAGCGATCCTCGGCCTTGGTCGCCCATTCGAACGGCCCGCCCTCGAACTCGGCGGTGATCTCGCCGAACCGCTCCGCCTGCTCGGCCACGCCCGCCGAGGTGCCGTGGAACTCGACGAACAGCATCGGCGTCTCCGGCAGGGAGAGCTGGGAATAGGCGTTGCTGGCGCGCACCATCAGGGGATCGAGGAGCTCGATCCGCGCCACCGGCAGGCCGGTCTGGATGGTCAGGATCACCGCGTCGCAGGCCGCCTTCACCGACGGGAACGGGCAGATCCCGGCCGCGACCGCCTCGGGAATGCCGTGCAGCTTCAACGTCAACTCGGTGATGATGCCGAGCGTGCCTTCGGCGCCGACGAGGAGGCGCGTCAGGTCGTAGCCGGACGAGCTCTTGCGGGCCCGCCGGGCGGTATGGACCACCTCGCCGTTGGGCAGCACCGCGGTCAGCGACAGCACATTGTCCTTCATCGTGCCGTAGCGCACGGCGTTGGTGCCGGAGGCGCGGGTCGAGGCCATGCCGCCGAGCGAGGCGTCGGCGCCGGGATCGATTGGGAAGAACAGGCCACGGTCGCGCAGATGCTCGTTGAGCGCCTTGCGCGTCACGCCGGGCTGCACCACGACGTCGAGGTCCTCGGCATGCACGGCCACGACCGACGTCATCATCGACATATCGACCGACAGGCCGCCGTACGGAGCGTTGACGTGCCCCTCGAACGAGGTGCCGGTGCCGAAGGGGATCATCGGCACGCGATGGGCGGCGCAGGCCTTGACGATCTCCACCACCTCCTGCGTCGACAGCGGATAGGCGACCGCGTCCGGCGGCTCAGGGTCGACCCAGGTCAGCGTGTTGGTGTGCTGCATCCGGACGGCTTCGGTCGTGACGAGGCGATTGCCGAGCAGCGGGGTCAGCGCCGCCAGCACCGGCTCGACCGCATCGGCGGTAACACGTTGGCGGCGATGCGTTTTTGTTTCCATGTGTTGCTGTTACCGCTTGAGGCTGGCGAATCTTCGCCTACACTGTCGGCAGTGGGCAGTTTCGGCAAGCCACGATCGTCGGCGACGGCCCGGAGACGGCCGCGGCGGCAGCGGATCGGGAGGAGTGGCCGGCCATTGTCCACCTCCGTGAAAGTCCGGCGCTCGCAAACGCCGTGGAGGATTGCCGAATGCTCGACGCCAGCAACCCGCCGGCGCTGTTCTTCGCGCCGTTCGTATCGTCGCCGATGCGGATCGAGCCGCATTGGATCGATTATAACGGCCATCTCAACATGGCCTATTACCACGTCCTGTTCGACAATGCCCTGGGCGAGGCCCTGGCGCTGGTCGGCCTCGGCGAGGATTACGTGCGCGAGCGCGACCGGTCGTTCTTCACCGGCGAGGTCCATGTCGTCTACAAGCGCGAGCTGCGCCTGGAGGACCCGGTGCGCGTGCGCCTGCAGCTGGTCGACTATGACGAGAAGCGCCTGCATATCTTCGAGGAGCTTTGCCACGCCTCCGAAGGCTGGGTCTCCGCCACCTGCGAGCTGATCTCGCTGCATGTCGACCTCGCCACCCGCAAGGTCACGCCCTTCCCGCAGGACATCATCCGCAACCTCGAGCAGATGCGGTCCTCGCACGGCTGGCTGCCCACGCCCGAGATCGTCGGCCGCTCGATCCGCATGCCGGCGCGGCTCGCCGCGCAGTGAGGCCGGCGGCGCCTGCCGCCTCACGCCCGCGGCGAGCTCGAAAGAAGGCTTGCGGGACTCGCCGCCCCGCAAGCCGGAACCGGGCGCAGGCTCAAAGGGAACGCTTGCCCACCACCGCGTGATAGACGAACAGCACGACGACGGCGCCGATCACCGAGACGATGATGCTGGCGAAGTTCACCCCCGTCACGCCCGGACCGCCGAGCGCCGAGGACAGGAAGCCGCCGACGACGGCGCCGACGACGCCGAGCACGATGTCCATCAAGAGCCCCTGCCCGCTCTTGTTGACGATCTTGCTGCCGATGAAGCCTGCGATCAGGCCGAGAACGAGCCAGGAGACGATACCCATGATGCGATAGTCCTCCCAAAAGCAAAGCGGTTCCGGTACTATCCCGTCATCTGCGGGAATGCCTATCGATAGGGTCAAGCATCCCGTAGAAGCAAGAAGAGAAATCGGCTCGACCGGGCCGCGGGGGCACTTGCCCACCGCTGCGGTCCCGGCCATGCTGCCGGGGTCGGCAAAAGCCGTTCCGCTTCTCGATGGAGGACGATATGGGACTTTTCGACGACGCCCTGAAGAACGCCGTGCCCGACGGCAACCTCACCAAGCCTCTGATCATCGCCGCCGGCGCGCTGATCCTCGGCAAGATGCTGAGCGGCCGCAGTGCGCCCCAGGAGGCCCAGCCGGCGCCGCAGCCCGTGCCGCAGGCGCCGCCTCCCGGCGCCGCGCCGGCGGGCGACGACGGCGGCCTGCTCGGCGGCCTCGGCGGCCTGCTCGGCAAGCTGCAGCAGGGCGGCCTTGCCGACGCGGCCAACAGCTGGGTCGGCACCGGCCAGAACCAGCCGGTGCAACCGGGCCAGCTCGGCCAGGCGCTCGGCCAGAGCACGATCAGCGACCTCGCCAAGCAGGCGGGCATCAGCGAGCAGGACCTGCTCAACGGCCTGTCGCAGGTCCTGCCCGGGCTGATCGACAAGCTGACGCCGAACGGGCGCGTCCCGACGCATTCGGAGCTCGGCAGCTTCTAGAGCGTGATCGCTTCAAGTTGAATCGACCACACTCTCTATCTCTTTGTTTTTACGCATTGTCTTGACGCGAACCGAGTGCCGGTTCGCCGGAAGATGCTTTGGCACCGGCAGGGCGGAGAGGCGGCGCGTCTCTCCGCCCTGCCCCGGCGATCACAGGACCGCTTCGATGAGGAAGGGGCCGGGCCGCTTCAGTGCCGCGCCCAGCACGTCGCGGAAGGCCTCGCAGGTCGAGGCTCGTGCCGCCTCCACGCCGAAGCCGCGGGCCAGGGCGACCCAGTCGAGCGCCGGCTCGTCCAGGGTGAGCATGCGCTCGGCATTGCGGCCGAAGCGGGTGACGCCGACGGCCCGCATCTCGCCCTGCAGGATGGCGTAGGCCCGGTTGGCGAACACGATCGTCACCACGTCGAGGGCTTCGCGCGCCTGGGTCCACAGCCCCTGCAGCGTGTAGAGGCCGCTGCCGTCGGCCTGCAAGGCGATGGTCTTGCGTCCCGGGCAGGCGACCGCCGCGCCGCAGGCGAGCGGAATGCCGATGCCGATCGCCCCGCCGGTGTTCATGAGATAGTCGTGCGGGGCAGCCCCTTGCGTCAGGGCGTAGAACCGCCGTGCCGACGTCAGGGCCTCGTCGCAGATCACCGCCTGCTCCGGCATGGCCTGCGCCAGGATGACGGCGACCGCATCCTCGCTGAGCGCGCCGCCGGGCGTGCCGGCCTCCGCCGGTGCGGGGCCGTCCCCCGCCGCCGGGCCGGTGCCGAGGATGTCGGCCAGGCCCTGCAGCGCCGAGGCCGCGTCCTCGCCCGGCCGCGCCAGCGTGAGCAGGGCGCAGGTCCCGGGGGTGAGGCGGCTCGGCTTGCCGGGATAGGCGAAGAAGGCGACCGGCGGCGGCGCGTCGACCAGCACCAGCACGTCGAGATCGGCGAGCGCCGCCAGCGCCAGGTCGATGGGATAGGGGATGCGCGTCACCGGCGGGTGGCCGCGCCCGCGCTCCATGCGGCCGATCAACACCTCGCCGAACAGCCGGATCCCGTGCCGGCGGGCGATGCGGCCGGCGGCAGCCAGCGCCTCGCCGTGCCCGGCGCGGCCGCCCAGCAGCATGCCGACCCGGCCGGGGGCCCGGCGCACCGCCTCGGCGACGGCGCGAATCGCGCCCGGGTCCGCGGCGACGGGGCCGAGCGGCGGGTGCGGTTCGACGGGGGGCGTCGATGCGGCGCTCCAGGCGGCATCGGCGGGGAGGATGACGGTGGCGACGCCCGGCAGGGCAACCGCCGCCTCGCAGGCCGCCCGGGCGGTGGGGCCGACATCGTCGGGACCCGAGGCCCGGCGCAGCCAGTGCGACACCGGCCGGGCGAAGCTCTCGATGTCGCTGGTCAGCGGCGCGTCGAAGTGCAGGTGATAGGCGGCGTGGTCGCCGACCACGTTGACGATCGGCGTGCGCGCCCGGCGGGCATTGTGCAGGTTGGCCAGCCCGTTGGCGAGGCCGGGGCCGGTGTGCAGCAGCGTGGCGGCCGGCTTGCCCGCCATCCGGCCGTAACCGTCCGCCGCGCCGGTGACCACCCCCTCGGACAGGCCGAGGATGCAGCGCATCTGCGGCCGCCGGTCGAGCGCCGCGACGAAATGCATTTCCGAGGTGCCGGGATTGGCGAAGCAGACATCGACCCCGTGGGCCAGCAGCACGTCGCAGAGATGGTCGGCACCGTTCATGGCAGGCCCCCCGGGGATCTGGTGCCAAGCTAGCGCCGTTCGCCTCCGCCTGCATAGCGGTCGCGGCCGCCGCGGCGGTGCACGACTGCGCCGGCGGGGTCGTGCGGAGGCATGGCAATCTCGACGCCGCTCCCCATCTGTTCCATGGTCTCGTGATGGAATCACCCGAACAGAGCCGCGTGCCCGACGCCTCCGCCCCGCCTCCCCGTCCCGCTCCCGGCGGCATCGCCGCGAGGGCGCGCGCCCTCGCCGCCCCGGCGGCCTATCTCGCCGGGCTCAACCCCGAGCAGCGCGCCGCGGTGGAGACGCTGGACGGGCCCGTGCTGGTGCTGGCCGGCGCCGGCACCGGCAAGACGCGGGTGCTGACCACGCGCATCGCCCATATCCTGGCCAGCGGCCGGGCTTCGCCGCACCAGATCCTCGCCGTCACCTTCACCAACAAGGCGGCGCGCGAGATGCGCCAGCGCATCGGCACGCTGATCGGCGAGAGCGTCGAGGGCATGCCCTGGCTCGGCACCTTCCACGCCATCGGCGTCAAGATCCTGCGCCGCCATGCCGAGCTCGTCGGCCTCAAGTCCAGCTTCACCATCCTCGACACCGACGACCAGGTCCGGCTGATGAAGCAGGTGATCGAGGCCGAGGGCATCGACGAGAAGCGCTGGCCGGCCCGCCAGCTGGCGCAATGGATCGACGGCTGGAAGAACCGCGGCCTGACGCCGGACCTCGTGCCCGCCGGCGAGGCGGCGGGCTTCGGCAACGGCCGCGGCGGCAAGCTCTACGGCGCCTATCAGGAGCGGCTGAAGACGCTCAACGCCGTGGATTTCGGCGACCTGCTGCTCGAGACCATCCGGCTGTTCCGCCAGAATCCCGGCGTGCTGGCCGATTATCACCGGCGCTTCCGCTTCATGCTGGTCGACGAGTACCAGGACACCAACACGGCGCAGTATCTGTGGCTGCGCCTGCTGGCCCAGACGCCGGCGGGCGAGAGGCCGAACCTGTGTTGCGTCGGCGACGACGACCAGTCGATCTATGGCTGGCGCGGCGCCGAGGTCGACAACATCCTGCGCTTCGAGAAGGATTTCCCCGGCGCCGTGGTGATCCGCCTGGAGCGCAACTACCGCTCCACGGGCCATATCCTGGCCACGGCCGCCCATCTGATCGCCCACAACGAGGGGCGGCTCGGCAAGACGCTGTTCACCGACGACGAGGAGGGCGAGAGGGTCACGGTTTCCGGCTCCTGGGATTCCGGCGAGGAGGCGCGCGCCATCGGCGACGAGATCGAGGCGCTGCAGCGCAAGGGCCAGTCCCTCGACGAGATCGCCATCCTGGTCCGCGCCTCGTTCCAGATGCGCGAGTTCGAGGACCGCTTCGTCACGCTCGGCCTGCCCTATCGCGTCATCGGCGGCCCGCGCTTCTACGAGCGGGCCGAGATCCGCGACGCCCTCGCCTATTTCCGCGCCACCGTGCAGACGGCCGACGACCTCGCCTTCGAGCGCATCGCCAACGTGCCCAAGCGCGGCCTGGGCGAGGCGACCATGCAGATCCTGCACGACTATGGCCGCCGCAACGGCGTGCCGCTGATGCAGGCGGCCCGGGTGCTGGTCGAGACCGAGGAGCTGAAGCCCAAGCCGCGCCAGACCCTGCGCGATCTGATGACGTCGTTCGCGCGCTGGGCGGCCCAGGTCGAGGCGCTGCCGCACCAGGAGCTGGCCGAGCTGATCCTGGAGGAGAGCGGCTACACCGAAATGTGGCAGAAGGACCGCTCGGCCGAGGCGGCGGGCCGGCTGGAGAACCTCAAGGAGCTGGTCCGCTCGATGGAGGGCTTCGAGAACATGGCCGGCTTCCTCGAGCACATTTCGCTGGTCATGGACACGGCCGAGGGTGACGGCGAGGAGAAGGTGTCGATCATGACCCTGCACGCCGCCAAGGGCCTGGAATTCGAGACCGTGTTCCTGCCGGGCTGGGAGGAGGCGCTGTTCCCGCATCCGCGCTCGCTCGACGAGAACGGCCGGGCCGGCCTCGAGGAGGAGCGGCGGCTCGCCTATGTCGGCCTGACGCGGGCGCGCCGGCGGGCCAAGGTGTGGTTCGCGTCCAATCGCCGCATCCACGGCCTGTGGCAATCGACCATCCCCTCGCGCTTCGTCGACGAGCTGCCGGAGGCGCATGTCGAGGTGGTGCAGGCCGCGTCCTACGGATCGAGCGGCCTCGGCATGAGCCGCTTCGACCGGGCGCAACCCTTCGCCGGCTCGAGCTATGCGACGCCGGGATGGCAGCGTGCGCAGGCCAACATGGCGGCGGGCTTCAAGGCGACGGCCGGCCCGCGCCGCGAATCCATGACCATCGAAGGCGAGCTGGTGGCCAAGTCCACCGGCACCGTCTCGCCGTTCAAGGTCGGGGACCGGGTGTTCCATCTCAAGTTCGGCAATGGCGACGTGGCCGAGGTCGACGGCAACAAGCTCTCGGTGGACTTCGACAAGGCCGGCCGCAAGCGTGTCGTCGACAGCTTCGTCGAGCGGGCCTGACCGCGGATGAACCGTATATGAACGGCCGGTGCATCGGCCATTCAGTGCCGGTATCATACAAATGCCCGCATCATCAGGCAGGCTCATCTAGAACGAGCCAGATGGAGGCTTTGATGTTCCGCAAACTTGCGACGGCTTTGGTCGCCACTCTTGTGATTGGCGGCTCGGTTCTTTCCACGACCAGCTCTGCAGAGGCTGGCGGGAGTGTCTTCATCCCGCGTCACGGCGGCGGTGGCTGGGGCCATGGCGGCGGTGGCTGGGGTCATGGTGGCGGTGGCTGGGGTCATGGTGGCGGCGGCTGGGGCCGTGGCGGCGGCTGGGGTCACCGCGGCGGCTGGGGCTGGGGCGGCGCTGCCGCGGCCGGCTTCGTCGGCGGCGCGTTGCTGGGCTCGGCCCTGGCGGCTCCGGGCTACGGCTACTATGACGGCCCCGACTACTACGCCCCCGGCCCGGCCTATTACGGCCCTGCCTGCTACTGGCGTCGGCAGCGCTTCTTCGACGGCTACTACTGGCGCGTGCGCCGCGTCGAGGTCTGCGACTGACGCAGCCTGACCCTGCCGATCCCAAAGAGCCGGCCCGAAAGGCCGGCTTTTTGCTGCGTCCGCGCAGAGCCTGGCCAGAAACGTGAAAAGCCCGCCTCGGCGGACCGGGACGGGCTCGGGCAACCGGATGCCGACGACGCGGCCCCGGGCGGGGCCGGCGCGTCGGCGCACGGCGGCTCAGAGTTGCTTGCCGGTGGCCTTCGCCGCCTTGTTGGCGCCGGCTTTGACGGCGGCCTTGGCATCGCCGACGGCCTTCTGGACGCGGCCCTTGGCTTCCTGCGCCGCGCCTTGGGCTTCCATCTGCCTGGAGCCCGTGGCCTTGCCGGCGGCCTGCTTCACCTTGCCCGCCGCCTGGTTGGCGATGCCGGACACCTTGTCAGCCGTGCTACCCATGACGTTCGACCCTCCCGCGACGCGTCCCCCATGGGGCGCCATCGCGGCCCCACAACGCCGTTGCGGCCCGTTTGTTCCATGAAGCCGGCAAAAAGGATCGCTTCGGCCGACTCAGTGCAGCGCCGTGGCGAACTCGAGGAAGAACAGCACGTCGCCCTGCTCGTCGGTGCATTCGAAGGCGCTGGCGGAGACGTCGATGCCGGCCAGGAGAGCGTCGACCAGCACCGCCCGGACCGCCTCCATGCCCTCTTCCAGGGCCTGCGCGACATCGCGCGCCTCATAGCCCTCGTCGTCGATCGTCAGGCCGTCCTGCTGGCGCAGGTGAAAGTAGAACCGAGACATGACCGATCCCGCAAATGGAGAGGTTCTGCAGGCTCAATATCGAACGATCCCGATCCGTTCCTTTTCTTGATGGCCCGCGTTTCCCATTCTGATCATAGACGCGGCCACGTGAGCCAATCAAGAAGAAGGCGTGCAGCGCACGCCTTCTTCAACCCCTTGTTGACGACGCCGGCGGGGACTCAGTCGCCGGGGTGGTCCTTCAGGAATTGCGCGGCATTGTCCCTGGTGATGATGCCCTGGATCGGTACAGCGACGTCGCCGGGCTTCTCGCCGGCAAGAACGCGAGCCGCCGTATCGACCGCCGTTTCGCCAAAGGCCCAGTACGGATAGATCACCGTCGCATCGATGATGTCACCGGCGGCGATCATTTTCACGGCAGCGGCCTGGCCGTCATGACCGATGACGAGCATATCCTTGTTGGCCCGTTTCAGGGCTTCGACCGCGCCGATCAGCGCGATGTCCGTATCGGAATAGAGCCCCTTCAGGTCCGGGAACGCGGTGAGCCAGTTTTCCATCAGGGCCCGCGCCTTGAGGGGATCGCAGAAGGCGTCACCGGTCACCGCGACCTTGATACCGGAGCCCTGGAGTCCATCGAGGAATCCATCCTGCCTGTTGTCCATCTGGGTGTTGCCGGCGTAGCAACGAAGGACGGCAATCCTGTCACCCGGCTTCAGTTTGCTGGCCATGTATTCGCCGGCGGGCCTTGGGGCGGCGCGGTCGTCGAACTGAATTCTCGCGGCGGCATTTTTCAAGGTCGGGATCGGGACCGAGTTGGTGATGACCTTTACGCCCTGCGCCTGCGCCTTTTCCAGAGCGGGCGTCAGTTGTTCGCCGGCCTCACCGGGGTCGATGACAATGACGTCGAGTCCTCTCGTAACCGCAGACTCGATTTTTGCGATCAGCTCGGGAGCGGTGTTTCTGCTTGCGCCGGCCGTGAACTGGAACTTGATTCCCGGATACTTGCCGGCTTCCTTCCTGGCGGCATCGAGTTGGCTGATATAGGCTTGGTCGTCCAGGGTCGGCACGATATAGAGGACTTGTCCGGTTGGACGCTGGGCGAGGGCATCGAGCGGGAAGCATGCCAGGGAGCCCATTGCCGCCAGGCCGAAAAGCAGATTCATCGTCCGATTGGTCACGTCGTTCTCCCTCTGCTGGTTGAGATCCTATCCAACGGCTTATTGCGCCGGGCCCCGGTGATCCATGTGCCGGGCCGCGGCGGACGCCCCGACGATCATCGAGACGATGTGCTCCTGAAGCTCGGGGATGGCCTCGCACTCCCCGACATTGCGGCCTTGCCGGAGCACGGTGGCACGATCGCAAACCTCCAGGACTTCCTGGATGTTGTGGCTGATCAGAATGACCGAGATGTCCTGTTCGGCGAGCCGCCGGATCATCCGGCGGACATTGCGTTTCTCGCGCAGGCCCAGCGCCGCGGTCGGCTCGTCGAGGATGACGATGCGTCCGGCAAAAGCGAAGCTCCGTGCGATTGCGACCGCTTGGCGCTGCCCGCCTGACATGAGCCCGATCGGCTGATAGGGGTCCTTGATGCGAACCTCGAGCACCTCGGTGTACCGCTTCCATTGCTCGACCATCTTGCGGCGGTTGAGGAAGGACAGCGGACCGAGGAAGCGTCCGTAGGACTCTTCGCGGCCGATGAAGATGTTCTCGATGACATTGAGGTTGTCGAAGACCGCGAGATCCTGGAACACCGTCTCGATGCCATGACTGCGTGCATCGGCCGAGGACTGGAAATTCACAACCTTGCCGTCGAGTCGGATCTCGCCGCTGTCGACGGAGTGGACGCCGGAGAGTGCCTTGATCAGCGTCGATTTGCCGGCCCCGTTGTCGCCGAGGAGCCCAAGGATCTCGCCCTTGTGCAACGTGAGGCTGACGCGCTCCAGCGCGACGACCGAGCCGAAGGATTTCGAAACGTCCCTGACTTCGAGGACGGCGGGGCGATCGGTGTTCGTCGTGATCATTGTGCGTGCTCCCGGGCCTGCATGGCGCGGAGCTTCGTTTCCAGCCGGCCGCGGACCATGTCGATCTGCAGCGCGACGAGGATGAGGAGGCCGATCGCGACCGTCTGGTAGAAGGGCTCGACGCCGAGCAGATCGAGGCCATTCTTGATGACGCCGATGATCAGCGCGCCGACGAGGACGTTCCAGATATTGCCGCGGCCGCCGAAGAGGCTGGCGCCGCCGATGACGACGGCGGTAATGGCATAGAGTTCCAGGCCGGCGCCCGCCATCGGCGTCGCGGCATCCGTTCGCCCCGCGGTGATGATGCCCGCGAGTCCCGCGGTCAGGCCGCAGACCGTATAGCAGAATAGAACGATGGCCTTGGTCGGCACGCCGAGCTTCTCGGCGGCCTCCGGATTGCCGCCGACGGCATAGATCCAGCGGCCGAGCTTGGTCGATGTGACCAGCACGCCGAGGAGCGCCGCAAGGCCGAACAGGATCACGACCGGCGTCGGCAGGAGGCCGACGAAGCTGTCGCCGAGAAGGGCGAGCTCCGGCGGCAGACCGGCCACGACCTTTCCGCCGGTGGTGATTTGCGCGGCACCGCGCGCGATGCTCATCGTCGCGACTGTCACGATCAGCGGCTGCGGTACTTTTCCGGACGTGATGAGGCTGCCGTTCACGGCTCCAGCGGCGGCGCCGACCGCAAGGCAGGTGATGATCTGCGCAAGGCCATGGCCGGGGAAGGCGACGACGCTGACCATCGTCGCAAGGGCAAGGACGGAGCCCACGGAAATGTCGATGCCGCGGGCGAGGATGACGAAGAGCTGGCCGAGCGCGAGCACGCCGACGACTGCGCTCTGGACGCCGATGTTCTGAATATTCCCGACGGTGAGGAAGTACGGCGATAGCAGCGCGAAGGCGAGGCACAATACGAGAAGGATCAGGGGCGGACCGAGGCGGATCGCGGCGCCGAGGACGGAGATGAGCCTCGCACGCCCCGAGATCGCACGGGGGTCGGTCTCGCCTCGATCAAAGTCCGGTGTTGCAGCCGATTCTGTCATCTGTGCGCTATCCCCTTTCGGTGGTGCTCGCGTCGGGCCGCCGATCGCCCGGCGGCAGACCGCCGAGCTTGCGGAGGACATTGCCGGTGATGCGCGAGACGTTGTTGTCGTAATTGTTGTGCGAGAGGCTTCCGCACCACGAGATCGAGCCGACGGAGAACACCGCGCCGCCGTGGCCGGTCTCGAAGTAGACCATGTCCGCCCTGATCTTCTGCCATTGTTCGCGGCGCGACAGTCCGGAGACGTCCCCATGCTCCTCGATCGGCGGGGAGTAGGTGTCGCCATGGCCTGTGGCGGTTGCGAGGTGGATGACATCGCGCGGCGTCGGCAAGTCGTCGCTGAGGCTGTCGACCTCGTCGCCGGCCGCACCGCCGAGGACGAGCCCGAAATCGCCTATGGTTTCCGTGTCCGACACACCTTCGAAAATGAAGGCCGCCCGCGGATCGAAACTGCCGGGCAGGCGCCGATAGCCGGGCGAGACGGAATCATAACCCATCGCGCGGAAGCCGATGCCGACCAGCTGATTGGGCGGCAGGCCGCGATGGCGCCAGAGGCCGCCGAGCTCCCCGGTGGTGCTGTGGTGGAGCTCGCCCGGAGCCGAGGTCCAGGCGCGGCCGCCGGCATTGCCTCGGCGCA
Source organism: Labrys wisconsinensis (assembly GCF_030814995.1). GTDB lineage: Bacteria > Pseudomonadota > Alphaproteobacteria > Rhizobiales > Labraceae > Labrys > Labrys wisconsinensis. The sequence goes on from NZ_JAUSVX010000009.1 coordinate 90,330, forward strand.
CTTCGATCAGGTGGGGCCGCTCGGAACTGACCGAGGTCACCCAGTAGTAGCCGTTGCCGCCGAGATACATGTGGCTGCCGCCGCACTGCAGATAGGCCTCGAGCCCGGTGCGCATCGCTCCCGTCCAATATTCGGGATGGGTGCCGCTGAGCACGACGTCGTAGGGATCGAGCAGGCTCATGCCTTCGTGGTGGAGGTCGTGGTCGGTGATGACGTGGTAATCGATGCCCTGCGCCTCGAGCCAGTCGATGAGATAGAGGTCGGCCGCCAGGTGCCTCGGCGTGCCGAACTGCCACTGCCGATAGTCGGGCCGCATGTTGGGAATGGGACGGAGAAAGCTCGAGTGGCAGACACCCGATCCATCCGAATGCTTGTCATAGATCGACAGGCCGAACTCGGGATGCGCGGCGAGATAGAGGTCGAGGTCGTTGGCCTCCATAGGCCGCTTCTGAAAGAACGCGCGGTATTCGGGGAGCCCGCGCAAGGATTCATCGGCATAGGCGAGATAGGTCATCGTCGGCAGGAGGAGGAGGACGCTGGCCTTCTCGCTTCCCGGCCGGACGACGAACGGGATTCGGTCGCTTGCGTCCGCCGCCGTAAGCCGCAAGGCATAGACGCCGCTGCGCTGCGCCGCCGGAAGCTGCCATGTGACGGAGGTTTTCCAAGCGGCGTCCTCCAGATCGTCGTCGTGGAAATGGATCGCGCCATATTCGGCCGGCGCATGCCGGAAGTGGTGCTCGCTGCCGGCCCAGCCATGGCCGGTGACAGCCCGCGTCGGGGCATTGACGAGAGTGCCGTGCAGCGCGTGCGGACCGCTGTCGCACAGGATCATCGTCCCGATCCCGACGGAGAAATCCCAGGCGGCGACAAGGTCGAGCCGGGCCGAGCCCGGGTCGGGCGCCGCGAAGAGCTGCCCGATTTCGGCGTCGGTCAACGCACGCCCGACGAGCGTCGGACGCTCGATCTTGCCATTGAAATGGCCGTCCGGCTCGCCCGACGCTCCGGTCGCCGCAATCAGGAGCGGCACATCGTTCTCCAGGACGGACAGGTCGACCGGACGAACCAACGCGGGGCCCGGGGCGCGATCGACCGCCGCCTGCAGGAGCCGGACCTCTTGGCGAGCGGCGTCGAACACGGCCGCCACGCGAGTCCAGCGGCGGCACTCCAGCGGTAGGCCGGTGCCCACGGAAACGTCGCGCACGCCGTCGCCGAGCCAGAAGGTGAGGTCGCCGTCCGGCCCCACCCCGAGGGCATAGCCCGATGCGCCCCGGCGCTTCGAGACCAGCCCCTGGCCACTCCCTTTCGGCGCGGCCGTGGGGAAGACCCAGGCGCAGAGCGTAAAGCTGCCCGCCGGGCAGAGGACGTCGTGGTGGGGAACGCAGCCATAGGATCCAGCCCGAGCAATCTGCTTCTCTCCTGGAAACTCGCCCAGTTCGGCGACGCGTTCCTCCTTGAAGCCGGGACCGTTCTCGTCGCCGTGGATGAGGCGAACGATGTCGGCGCCATAGCGCTCGAAGTCCGTGCTGACCTTGAATGCGATCGCGCCCCCGGGCGCGACGCTCAATCTGTCGGCGTAGCCCGTCAACTCGTGGATCATCTCCATCCCCTCGCAGCCGAACGTCACCAGACGAACGAGGAGCGCCGCTGCGGTTCAGCGGCGCCCGCGGCTGTCATGCGTCCTCTTTGAGGTCGAACCGCCGCGCCTCGATCGGCTCGACATTCCCGAGCTCGGCCTCGCACGCCGACAGGTCGCCCATGGCGACGCGCCCGGCGATATCGATGTTGCGGCAGATGTTGGCGATGTCCGCCTCCGTATGCCGAGGGTGGGTCGGCACCAGCACCGTCCGCGCCAGGATCGCGAGCGAATCCGCGCACATTTCGCGCGTGTAGGTCTTCCGGCAGTCCTTGTTCGCGGCCATGCGGAACGGGTTCATCTCCGGATGCGCCGCCCCGTCGCCGGTGAGCACCTGGTCCCATTCCGTATAGGTGTGCCGGCCGGTCCGGCCCGCGACGACGCTTGGGAACACCTTCGAGAACGCCGCCGCCGCGCCTGCGGTCGGGAACGTCAGGATGGCGTGCGTGGCGCAATCATCGGCAGGGCTGTGGAGCGGCGCGGCACGCACGCCGAGCCGCGCGAGGCTCTTCACCACGGCGAGGATGGCATCGCGCTCCTCGCGCATCACGGCGACCATGCCGTCGATACGGTCGAGCTGCACGTTGAGCATCGCGCCCATCAGCTCGCTGGCGCGGGCGCCGTTGCCGGCGAACGGTTTCACCGACTCGTTGCGCCCCTGCCAATAGAAATTGCAGGGATCGATGGCGCAGCGCATGCGCTCGGCAAAATAGTCGCTGTTCGTGGAGACGCCGCCGCCCTCGCCGGCCGTCATGTTCTTGTAGTAGTTGAAGCTGTAGCAGCCGACATCGCCGATGCTGCCGAGCTTCCTGCCCTCGTAGCTGCCGCCGACGCCCTGGCAGGCATCCTCGATGACGATGAGGCCGTGCTTGCCGGCGATGGCCATGATCGGGCGCATGTCGCAGGCCGTGCCCCACATGTGCACCGGGATGACGGCCCTGGTCTTCGGGCCGATGGCGCGCTCGAAGGCCTCGGGATCCATGGTGAGGCTCTCGTCGATGTTGACGAAGACCGGAATGGCGCCCGCGGCCAGGACCGACGTCGCGGTCGCCATGTAAGTGTGGGCCGGGATCAGGACCTCGTCACCCGGCCCGAGGCCGACGCCGACGACGGCCGCCACGAGGGCATTGGTGCCGCTGGCGGCGAGCGCCGCATGCTTGACGCCGAGATAGGCCGCATAGCGCGCCTCGAAGCGGGAGCACTCCTGCCCGACTCCGTACCTGAACAGGGCATCGGACCTGACAACGCGGGCGAGCGCGTCGATCTCCTCCTCGCCGACGATATACATGGCGTTCTCCTCGAATTCAGCGTCTGTGGTCGAGGAGAAGGTAGCGAAAGGCCATTGGTCCCCAGAAGGGCCAATGATTGTCAATGTTGAGGAACCACTTCCTTCTCGCCTGCCGAGGATGCGGCGTGGCGCGTGTCGAAGGTCTGGAACAGATTGCGCAGCCCAGCCACGGCGGCGTGGCTTTCGCGCTCGGCAAGCCGGGCATAGCCGAGGAGCAGGCCTCTCTGGGGCTCATCGCAATGGAAGTTGGCGGAAAGCGGCTGTGCGTCAATGCCGTGCAGCGCCGCCTCCTGCGCCACCTGGCGGTCGTCGAAGGGCTTCCTGAAGCGGCCGAGCAGCTGAATGCCGCTGTCGCTCGCCGATACCTCCATCCATTCGCCGAGCTGGCTGGCGCAAAGCCCGAGCAGGTAGGCCTGCCGCTTGGCATAGAGCGATCGCATGCGCTTGAGGTGGGCTGCGAAATGCCCCTCGCGGATGAAGTCCGCCAGCGCCGCCTGCAGGATCAGCGGCGCGAACTGTCCGGTGATTGCAAGCGCGCGGTCGATCGGCTCGACCAGCCCCATCGGCACGATGAGATAGCCGATGCGAAGTGACGAGAAGAGCGTCTTGCCGAAGGTGCCGACATAGACCACGCGCTCGGACGTATCGAGGCCCTGCAGCGCCGAAATCGGTTTGCCGCGGAAACGATATTCGCCGTCATAGTCGTCCTCGACGATCCAGGCGTTATGGCGAGATGCGAGTTCGAGCAGTTCCAGCCGTTCATCGAGCCGCATGATCTCGCCGGTCGGCCATTGGCACGAGGGGGTGATGTAGATCAGCCGCGGCGGAGGCAGTTGCGGATCGGAGAGCCGCCATCCCGTCTCCGACACGCGGAGCGGAGCGACCGTCGCTCCGCCGGCAAGCAGGGCCGTCCTGGCGCCGATATAGCCCGGCTCCTCGAGCCAGGCGGTGTCGCCGCTGTCCAGCAATGTCCGGGCGAGGAGGTCCAGCCCGGCCTGCGCTCCCGTGACGACCACCACCTGCTGCGGCGTGCACACCACCCCGCGCGCGACGGCCGCGTAGTGCGCTATGGCCTCGCGCAGGTCCGGATGCCCGCAGAAGCTGAAATAGGTGAGGATATCCTCCGAGCGGCTGTGCGCCCGCCGCGCCAGCAGCCTCGACCAGATCGAGAACGGGAAGCTCTCGGTCTCCGGATAGCCCGGGTGAAAGTTCAATTTCCTCGGGCTACGGCCAAACCGCGGCTGGCCCGCGATCATCCTGCCGCGGCGCGACAGTTCGGGAGCGGCCACGCGCTTTTCGGCGGGCAGGCCGGACTTCGGGCGGTCCATGATGCTGGAGACGACCGTGCCGGAGCCGATCCTGGACTCGACATATCCTTCGACGATGAGCTGCTCATAGGCGGCGATCACGCTGTTGCGCGCGACCTGAAGCGTCGCGGCAAGATCGCGCGTGGACGGCAGCCGGCTGCCGGGCGGCAGAGTCCCCTTCAGGATCTGCGCCCGCAGGCTGTCATAGATCTGCCGGTGGCCCGGCGAACCGGACTGTCGATCGATGACGATGCTGTCGAAAGGCAGAGCTCTCCGGTTCACGCAATGGTTCCTCGCTTACCGGAAAACCGGTCCTACTGAGGAACCATAATGGCGGTCGTCCTGCACTCCAAGGCCGATCAGCACCGCCCTTGGCGCACTATCGGACACGAAGCCGGGACCGTTTCAAGCACGATCTCGCCCGACCCATCCCGGTGCATCCGCCCCGGCGCTGCCGCGTTTCGTCATGCACCGGCCTTCTTCGGGATCGGCTGCACCGGCATGCCCGGCCCGATCTTCTGCAGGTTGCCGTCGATGACCTGGTCGCCGGCGGCGACGCCGCTCTCGATCACCACGAGATCGCCGTCCGTCGGTCCGAGCGAGACCAGGCGCTGCTCCACCGTGTTGCCGGCGCCGACGACATAGAGATATTTGCCGAGCTGGCTCGACCCCAGCGCCGTCTGCGGCACCATCAGCGCGTCGGGCTGCTCGCCGACATGCAGGCGGATGCGGACATACTGGCCGGGCAGCAGGCTGAAATCGCCATTGCCGATGGTCGCCCGCGCGGTGATCGTGCCGGTGCTGCGGTCGACCGCATTGTCGAGGAAGGTGAGCTTGCCCCGATGCGGCGTCGCCGGTCCGCCGGGCACGGTGATGTCGGCCTCCACCGCTCCCTCGGCCCGCGCCTTCTGGATCTCGGCGAGATCGCCCTCGCTCGGGTTGAAGGTCACGTAGATCGGGTCGAGCTGCACCAGCGTGTTGAGCGTCGTGCCGCCCACGCTCACCAGCGTGCCGACCGGCGCCTGGTTGCGCCCGAGCCGGCCGGCGAAGGGCGCCCGGATCTCGGTGTAGGCGAGGTTGATCTCGGCCGTGCGGATCGCCGCCCGGTCCATGGCGAGAGTCGCCTGTGCCTGCCGCACGGCGCTGGTGCGCTGGTCGAAGGTGTCCTTGGCCAGAAAGCCGCTCTTGGCCAGCTCGCTGCCGCGGTCGAGGTTGGAGCGCTGATAGTCGAGCGAGGCCACGTCGCGCTCGAGCTGTGCCTTGGCCTGGTCGAGCGTCGCCTCGTAGTCGCGCGAGTCGATGCGATAGAGCAGGTCGCCCGCCTTGACGTCGGCGCCGTCGGCGGCAGGCTGCTCCTGGAGATAGCCGGAGACCTTGGCCAGCAGCACGACGTTGCTGACCGATTCGGTGCGGGCGGGATAGTCGAGATAGAGCGGCAGCGACCGCTTGACCACGGCGGTGACGGGCACCGGCATGGCCGGCGGCGCCGCTGCCGGCGTTGCCGCCCCGGCGCGCTCGGTGCCGATCTCGTCCTGCACCAGCGGCACGAGCGAGGCAGCCGCCAGGACGACGGCCGTTCCCAGGAGGAGTTTCCAGATGCGCATGACGCAGCTCTCCAAAATCTATTCGGCGGCCTCGGCCAGCGGGCCTTGGCCATGTTCATCCGACGCCGGCTCCGGGCGATGCTCGGCGCCGCGCTCGCGCCAGCGCTCGATCATCGCGTAGAACACCGGCACGAAGACCAGGGTCAGCACCGTGGCGGCGACCATGCCGCCGAACACGGTGGTGCCGATCGACTGTCGGCTCGCCGCGCCCGCGCCCTTGGCGAACATCAGCGGCACCACGCCGAGGATGAAGGCGAAGGCGGTCATCAGGATCGGCCGCAGGCGCAGGCGTGCCGCCTCCATCGCCGCCTCGATGATCTCCAGGCCCTCCTCGCGGCGGCGCTTGGCGAACTCGACGATCAGGATGGCGTTCTTCGCCGCCAGGCCGATCAGCATGACGAAGCCGATCTGCGAGTAGACGTCGATCTGCATCTGCCGCAGCCAGAGCGCCAGGAGCGCTCCGAACAGGGCCAGCGGCACGGCGAGCAGGACCATGAAGGGCATGGACCAGCTCTCGTACTGCGCCGCCAGGATCAGGAAGACGAAGACGATGGCGAGGGCGAAGACCACCGAGGCGATCGAGCCGGCCTTCAGCTCCTGGAAGGTGATGCCCGTCCATTCATAGCCGAAATCCTCGGGCAGCGCCGCGGCTGCGGCCCGCTGCATGGCGACGACGGCCTGGCCGGAGCTGTAGCCGGGCGCGGCGCCGCCGTTGATCAGCGCCGAGCCGTAATTGTTGTAGTGCGGCACCGTCTCCGGCCCGACGATCGGGCGCAGCGTCCCCAGGGTGGAGAGTGGCACCATGCCGCCGGAGGCGTTGCGGACATAGAGGCGGGAAATGTCCGCCGCCGTGCTGCGCGCATCCTTGTCGGCCTGCAAAGTCACACGAAAGGTCCGACCGAACAGGTTGAAATCGTTGACATAGAGCGAGCCGAGATAGATCTGCAGCGTGTTGAAGACATCAGGCAGGCTGAGGCCCAGCAGCTTGGCCTTGTTGCGATCGAGGTCGTAGTTGAACTGCGGCGTCGAGGTGCTGAAGGTGGTGAAGAGCTGGTGCGGGTTGATCTCGGGCTGCTTGCGCGCCTCGGCGATCAGCGCCTGCGTCGCCTCGTTGAGCGCGACGGCGCCGCGCCCGGTGAGGTCCTCGACCTGGAACTCGAAGCCGCCGGTCGAGCCGAGGCCCGGGATGGACGGCGGATCGAAGCTGAGCGCGAAAGCGTCCGGGATCTGCAGGAGCTTCGGGCGCACCGAGGCGACGATGTTGGAGGCGCTCTCCGCCGGGCCGCGCTCGTCCCAGGGCTTGAGGATGGCGAACTCGACCGCCGAGTTCGACTGGGCCGCGCTGGTCAGGAAGTTGAGGCCGCTGATCGAGCCGACGATGTCGACGCCGGGCGTCGTGCGCAGGATCTCGCGCACCTGCCGGGCCACCGCGTCGGTGCGCTCGAGCGAGGCCCCGTCCGGCAGCTGCACCACGACGAAGAAATAGCCCTGATCCTCCACCGGCAGGAAGGTGGACGGGATCTGCTGCCACACCCAATAGGTGGCGCCGAGCCCGGCGACGAACAGCACGAGCAGGGCCCAGCGCAGGTGCACCAGGGTGCGCACGCCACGGGCATAGGCATGGGACAGCCAGTCGAAGACGGCGTTGAACCAGCGGAACAGCACGAACTGGGTCTGCGGCCGGTGGCGCAGGAAGGCGGCGCTCAGCGCCGGGCTCAGGGTGAGCGAGTTGAAGGCGGAGATGCCGACCGAGATCGCCACGGTGAGGGCGAACTGGTTGTAGAGCCGCCCGGCCACGCCGGGGATGAAGGCGACGGGCACGAACACTGCCATCAGCACGGCGGTGGTGGCGATGATCGGCCCGGTGACTTCCTTCATGGCGGCGCGCGTCGCCGCCAGCGGCGACAGGCCCGCCTCGAGCTGGCGCTCGACATTCTCCACCACGACGATGGCATCGTCGACGACGAGGCCGATCGCCAGCACCATGCCGAGCAGGCTCAGCATGTTGAGGGAGAAGCCCAGCATCTCCATGACGGCCAGGGTGGCGATCAGCGACACCGGAATGGCAATGGTCGGGATGATGGTCGTGCGCCAGCTCTGCAGGAACACGAACACCACGGCGACGACCAGGACCAGCGCCTCGCCGAGCGTGATCAGCACGTCGTGCATCGAGGCGGCGACGAAGCGCGTCGTGTCGTAGTGCATCGCGTAGGCGATGCCCTTCGGGAAGCGCGCCGACAGCTCCTCCATCTTGTCCTTGACCCGCTGCTGCAGGTCGAGGGCGTTGGAGCCGGGCATCTGGTAGACCGCCAGCACCACGGTCGGGTCCTCGCCGAAGAAGGCGGTCGAGGCATATTGCAGCGCGCCGAGCTCGATGCGGGCGACGTCGCGCAGGCGCACCACTGCGCCGCTCGCCGCCTCCGCCCGCACCACTATGTCGCCGAACTGCGCCGGATCGCTCAGGCGGCCGACGGCATTGACCTGCATCTCGAACGGCGTGCCGGCCGGCGCCGGCGACTGGCCGATCTTGCCGGCGGCGACCTGGACGTTCTGCTCGGCGATGGCGTTCTGCACGTCGACGGCGGTGATGCCGAGATTGGCGAGCTTGTCCGGGTCGAGCCAGACGCGCATGGAATAGCGCCGCTCGCCGAAGATCTGCACGTCGCCGACGCCCTGCAGGCGCTTCAGGGGATCGACGATCTGGAGATAGGCATAGTTGCTGAGCGCCACCGGATCGACCGAGCGGTCGGGCGAGGTCAGGTTGACGATCAGCACGAAGTTCGGGTTCTGCTTCTTGATCGTCACCCCGGCCTGGTTGACGATCGCCGGCAGCGAGGAGGCGGCCTGGGAGACGCGGTTCTGCACGTCGACCGCCGCCGTCGCCAGGGGATAGCCGACGTCGAAGGTGATGGTGATGGTCGAGGAGCCGTCGTTCGAGCTGGTCGAGGACATGTAGGTCATGCCCTCGACGCCGTTGATCTGCTGCTCCAGCGGCGTGGTGACGGTGTCGGCCACGACCTGTGCGCTGGCGCCGGGATATTGAGCGCTGACCACCACCTGGGGCGGCGTGATGTTCGGGAATTGCGAGACCGGCAGCAGGAAATAGCAAATGCCTCCGGCGAGCACCATGATCACGGCGATCGCGGAGGCGAAGATCGGCCGGTGGATGAAGAAGTTCACCATGGGCGATGCGTCCCCGCCATGCGGCGGGCCTCGGCGAAATGGATGCAGTCGCGCAGCACGTCGGCGCCGCCCTTCCAGGCGGCCGGCGCCCCCGGGCTGCGGGCCGGGCCGCCCTCGGACGCGAGGCGCCGCCCGATCCGTTCGAGCATGCCGCGCAGCGCCACGGGATCGATCTTGTCAGCCCGCATCAGCGCCAGCGTGACGGGATCGGTGAGCAGGTCGTCAAGCGTCAACTCCGCGTGCCGTGTCATGTGTCTGTCTCCGTCCGGATCGCGCATCGCTGCCCGACCGCTCATCGCCTCAAGCCGAGGGCGCCGGTTGCCGGAGTGGCTGACCACCGCGACGCTTGACGCTCCAGGGATGGGGTGTTACCAGTAAGTAACGTCAGGATTGTTACAGACCGGTCACACCCGCGTCAAGCCAGTCGAAGAAAGTTTTCTGCGCCGAGGAAAGACCGATGGAGGATGTCTGCGCCGCCAAGGCTCGCCCGCGTGACCGCATCGTCGACACGGCCTGCGAGCTGTTCCGCAAGCATGGATTGAGGGGCATCGGCGTCGATGCCATCGCCGAGGCTGCGGGCACCAACAAGATGACGCTCTACCGTCATTTCGGCTCCAAGGACGTGCTCATCGTCGAGTGCCTGCGCGGCGTGGCGGCCCGCGCCGAGGCGATGTGGGTCGAGCTGGAGGCCGAGCATCCCGGCAATCCCCTGGCCCAGCTCCATGCCTGGGTGCAGCGCGGCGCCGAATGCGCCCTCACCGACGGGCGCGGCTGCGATCTCGCCAACGCCGCCATCGAGCTGCCCGAGGGCGATCATCCCGCCCGCCGGGTGATCGAGGGCTTCAAGACGGCGCAACGCGACCGCCTCGCGGGCCTTTGCCGCAAAGCCGGCATCCGGCAGGCCGATCTCCTCGCCGATGCCCTCTCGCTCCTGCTCGAGGGCGCCCGGGTCAGCCGCCAGAGCGTCGGGCCGGAAGGACCGAGCGCCCGTTTCGTGCGCGTCGGCGAGGCCGTGATCACCTCCTTCGCCAGGACGCCGGAGAGAGCGCCGGAGCCCGTGGCCTGAGCCCTGCCCGCCGCCCTCGTCGCGACCGGGCGGCATCGGATCCTCATGCCTTGGTCCTCATTCCTTCGGCGATCTCGCCGGTCTCGAGCAGCGACTTGAGATTGGAGAGGATGCGCGGCCAGCCGCCGGAGACAGCCTCGATGAACTTCGAGCCGGGCCGGTCGATGCCGTGGCTGACGGTGAGCTTGACCGCATCGCCCATCGGCTCCAGCGCCATGGCGCAGAGCGAAAAGCCCTCGGCCTTCAGCTCCGGCCGGAACTCGTTGCGCCATTTCAGCACCAGCCGCCGCGGCGGGTCGAATTCGACCACCTCGCCGGTGTCGGTGACACGACCGTCGGGATAGACCAGCCGCCAGGGCGAGCCGGGCTGCCAGTCGCTCTCCGGATAGGTGCCGAACCAGTATTGCCGGGCGAAGTCCGGTGTGGTCAGCGCCTCCCAGAGCCGCTCGGGCGTCGTGCGGATATAGGTGACATAGATGAAAGTGCTCGCCGCATCAGTCATGATCGTCTCCCTCCAGGGTTCTCTTCAGGTCCGCGAGCGCCCCCAGGCGCGGGCGCTCGAACTTGCCGATCCAGCGCTCGGCGATCTCGCTGATCGGCACCGGATTGATGAAGTGCAGCTTTTCCCGGCCCTGCCACAGGACCGCGACCAGATTGGCCTCCTCCAGGATGCCGAGATGCTTGGCCACGGCCTGGCGCGTCATCTCCAGCCCCTGGCAGAGCTCGCCCAAGGTCTGGCCGTTCCTGGCGTGCAACCGGTCCAGCAATTGCCGGCGGCTGGCATCCGCCAGGGCGCGAAACACGGCGTCCTCGTTCATGGCCCTTAATATGGAACCATTTGGTTACATGTCAAGAGGCTGTATACGATCCGGCCGGTGCCGGTCACCGGCGAGTCAGGCTATGATCGAAGCTGCGGTCCGGGAATAGCCGCGTTCGACGCGACGCCAGCCGATCCCCTCCCCCTTGCGGGGAGGGGTACGGGGTGGGGGTCCATCAGGATGGAGCGCAACGTCGGCCGAAGGGCTTTGCGCTCGATTTTCTATCTGCCGTGGCGGGCGTCACGACCCCCACCCCTTACCCCTCCCCGCAAGGGGGGATTGGCGAGCGTCGCGTGCCCATCGACTATGGTCGCGTCTCGCCTGACCGTATCGGGCCGACGACTGCTGAGGGTGTCTCCGGACGACCACTGAGGGTTCAGCCCACTCCCCCCTCACCCCTGCCCGGCCGGGAGAGGCGCTTCTGCGCACGGGACGCCTGGACGAAAGCGCGCAGCAGCGGATGCGGCGCGCCGGACCGCGACGACAATTCCGGGTGCCCCTGCATGCCGACATAGAACGGGTGGCCCGCCAGCTCGACCGCGTCGGCGATCGTGCCGCTGCCATCATGCGCCGTGATCCGCATGCCGGCCGCCTCGATCGTGGGGACCAGATCGGGGTTGAGGCGGTAGCGATGGTTGCAGCGGACCTTCGGGCTCCTGCCGAGCAGCGCTTCGAGCCGCGAGCCCGCCGCGACCGTGATCGTCCGCTCGCCGAGCCTGTGGACCGGCAAGGTCTCGTCGTCCGACATCGGCACGAAGGTCTTGATCGGAGCCGACGGAGCCGCTTCCGCCAGGCTGGCCCGGTCCGAGCCGAGCGCCTCCTGGATCACCGCGGTGGCCATCGTCTGCATGCCCAGGCACAGACCGACCGTCGGCGTGCGCGAGCGCAGGGATCCCAGGGCCATCAGGATCTGACCGGGGACATTGACCATGTCCGCCCCCCCGGGCAGCAGGATGCCGTCGATGCCCTCGAAGGCCGCGGCGACGTCCTGCCGGCGCAGGTCTCGCGGGTCGATGAACACGACGTCGAGGCCCACGCCTTCGGCATCGGCGGCGTCGCCCAGGGCGGCGAGGACGGCGGGATAGACGTCGCGGTGGTCGCTCTGCGATCCGACAAGGCCGACACGGACGGTGGTCTCGTCGCGGCGGGGCGTGGACGGTTCGGCTCGGGAGCCGAGCCGACCAAACCGGTCGCGGCTCCAGACCCCCATCGCCTCGAGCGGCGCTCCTGAGGCCGGATCGAGAAACCGCAGGCTTTCTCCCTCATGGCCGATGCGGATGTGCCGAACCGCCATGCCGGTGGCGACGGCCTGCGCCACGAGATCGGCCACATCCTCTCCTCCGGCCGTGGTCGCCGGATGATGCGGCACGACGATCTCCCGCCCCCGGGCCTGCTCAAGGATCTGCGCGACCGTCGCATCCGGATCGACGCTCACGCCGGCAAGCCGCTCGCGCCAGACCAGGCCACTCGCGACCAGCGCCCCTGCCGCGGCGACGTGCTGGACGGCATCGGCATGACGCCGCGTGTCGAACGTCGCAGGCAGATGGAGCAGCGCAGCGCCGCGCGCTTGCGCTGCAATCGCCGCCATGGCGCCGTAGAGCGCCGGTTCCGACGCGTCATGCTCCACGACGGTCAAGGTCATGGCATCGCCTCCACAGTTTGCGGACATACGAAAAGGATCATATCGGCACAATAATACAAAACTCGTGCCCAGATCGATGCGCCTTCGTGCCCTCGCGAGCTCGCCGATTGCCACCGATTCCGGAGAGCGGGAAACGCATCGAGCGGCTTCTCGCGCCGCTTATTTGATTGCATAATAATTATCAAATTGTACAATCCATTTTTCGCAGCCGACAGGATCTGGAATGCCGACCGATATGCTCGCGCCGCGGATGCGCGGCGTCCGCCCCTCCCCGACCGCCGAGATTTCCGACAAGGCCCGAGCCCTCGCGGCTGCCGGGCACGCCGTCATCAATCTGGGCGAGGGCGAACTGGATTTCGACACGCCCGTTCACGTCAAGGAGGCAGGCATCGAGGCGATCCGGCGCGGCGAGACCAAATACACCGCCGTTGCCGGCACCGCGGCCTTGAAGGCGGCGATCCGTGCCAAGCTCCACACCGAGAACGGCCTCCTCTACGAGGATGCGGAGATCATCGCCGGCGCCGGGGCCAAGCAGCTGATCTTCAACGCCCTGCTGGCAACCGTGGCGGCGGGCGACGAGGTGATCGTCGCCGCGCCCTATTGGGTCTCCTATCCCGACATGGTCGCGCTGGCCGAAGGCACGGTTCGCGTCGTGCCCTGCCGGGAGGCGGACGGGTGGACATTGCGGCCCGACGCCCTGGAGGCGGCGATCACGCCACGCACGCGCTGGGTCGTCCTGAACTCGCCGAACAACCCGACCGGCGCCGTCATGTCGCGCTCGGACCTCCAGGCGCTCGCGGATGTGCTGCTGCGCCATCCGAGGGTCCTCGTCCTGGCCGACGACATCTACGAGCACACCCGTCACGGACCGGCCTTCGTCACGATCGCCGAGGTCGAGCCGCGGCTCAAGTCGCGAACCTTGACCGTCAACGGCGTCTCCAAGACCTATTCGATGACGGGCTGGCGCATCGGCTACGCCGCCGGTCCAGCCTGGCTGATCGCCGCGATGCAGACGTTGCAGTCGCAGAGCACGTCGAATCCGAGCTCCATCTCCCAGGCCGCCGCCATTGCGGCGCTCGAAGGCGGCACGGCCTTCATGTCCGAATGGCTGGCGCTGCTCGCCGAGCGACGCGACCTGCTGCTGGCCGCGATCGACCGGACGCCCGGCCTCGCCTGCTCCGTCCCGGACGGCGCCTTCTACGCCTTCGTCAATTGCCAGGGCGTGATCGGCCGCCGCACGCCCGCGGGCGAGACGATCCGCAGCGACCTCGATTTTGCCGCCTATCTCCTCGAGGAGGCGCATGTCGCCGTCATCCATGGCGCGGCCTTCGGCGCCTCGCCCTATGTCCGGATCGCCTACGCGGTCGATCTCGCCATCCTGCGGGAGGCCTGCGCCCGGATCGAGCGTGCCTGCGCCAAGCTCATGGCCGCCGGCACGGCATGACCCGTGCGGACGGGCGGCGGAGAGCGACCGCTGCCCGTCTCGACGCTCAGGCAGCCAGCCGGATGCCGGACCTGCCGTCACCCGACAGGGCACGCACCACTTCCGCGACCTCGGCCGTCTCGTCCCTGCCGAGATCGAGCAGCGGCGGCCGCACGAAGCCGCCGTCGAAGCCGCGCAGGTTCATCGCCGCCTTGGCCGTCTGCGGCTGCCCGTGCCTGCGGGCCAGGGCGCGGAAGGGATACCAGAGGCGGTGGAGATCGCGTGCCGTGGCGGCATCGCCACGTTCGATCGCGCGATAGGCCGCCAGGATCAACTCCGGCAGGGCACAGCTGTTGGTCGAGCTGATGCCGTCGAAGCCGGCCATCATCGGTCCGAGAAAGGCGAGGTCCGAGGCGCAGAACAGCCGCAGGCGCCCGTGCAGCCGGTTGGCGATCTGGTCGATGGCCGTCGGCGTCAGATCGCCCTGCTTGAGGCCGGCGACGCCGGGGATCTCCGCCAGGCGCTCCAGCAGCGGCGGCGACAGCGTGATGCCGATGCCGGGCGCGTTGTAGACCAGGATGCCGGTCCGCGAGAGAGGCGCCATCTCGCGGAAGAACGCGACGATCTGCTCGTCCGTCACTTCGGACACGAAGGGCGGCGTCACCATCGGCAGGCCGCCGAGGTCGCCCGCCAGCCGGGTCAGGTCGCGCACGACGCGGGCGTCCGAGCCGGCGCTGCACAGCATCACCGGGACGCGGTCGGCGACGACGCCCATGACGAAGCGGAACAGGTCCGCCCGCTCCTCGCTCGACATGGCGGGGAATTCGCCATAGGTGCCGCCGATCAGGATGCCGTCGAAGCCGAGCCCGATCACCCGCTCGACGCTGCGGGCGAGACCATCGAGATCGAACGCCCCCTCCGCCGTGAACGGCGTCACGGTGATGTTGAAAATGCCGTGCAGCCGTTCACGGCATTCCGTGATGTCCTTCATCGTCCCGTCCTTCCGAATTGGGGCCTCAGGCGGCGATCCGCTGCAGCGGGCGCGGGATCGTTCCGAGCACCCGGCAGCCGGTCTCGGTGACCACCACGGTCTCGCTGACCCCGACCGTGAACCGGCCGTAGATCCGCAGCGCCGGCGGGATGTGGAAGGTCATG
Source organism: Labrys wisconsinensis (assembly GCF_030814995.1). Lineage (GTDB taxonomy): Bacteria > Pseudomonadota > Alphaproteobacteria > Rhizobiales > Labraceae > Labrys > Labrys wisconsinensis. The sequence goes on from NZ_JAUSVX010000009.1 coordinate 105,449, forward strand.
CCGGGCTGCAATTGCGTGGTGACGCCGGTGTAGAGGCTGAGGATGGCGCCCTCGCCCCAGTCGGGCGCGAAGGAGATGCCGATGGAATAGCCGGTGCGCTTCCGGAAATTGTCGGTGTAGCCGGCCCGGTCGATCACCTTCTGGCAGGCGAGATGCGGGGCTTCGCAGGTCGCGCCGGGGCGGATCGCGTCGAGCGCGGCCTGCAGGGCCTCCTGGCAGGCCTTCTCCATCTCCACCGCTTCGGCCGGGACGGCGCCGACCCAGGCCGAGCGCATCAGCGCGGCGTGGTAGCGGTCATGGCAGGCGGCCATTTCCAGGAACACCGGCTCGTCGGCTTCGATCCGCCGCCGCCGCCAGGTGCCGTGCGGCACGCCGGTGCGCGGACCGGCGGAGACCAGCGGCTCCATGCCCATATATTCGGAACCGGCCGCGATGGCGCTCCCCATCATGGCGGCGACGAGGTCGTTCTCGCTCGCTCCCACTCGCACCGCGGCCTGGCCCGCGCGCATGCCGAGATCGACATAGCTGGCGGCCCTGGCGATCTTCTCGACCTCGGCCGGCGACTTGACGGCGCGCAGCTGCTCGATCAGCCGGGCGCCGTCGTGGATGGTGCCGAGCTTTTCGCGCAGGGTCTCGTAGACCGCCACCGGCAGGAACCAGCCGCGCTTGTCGATCGCCACGCGCCTGGCGGCGTAGCCGCGCTTCTGGATCAGGTCGACCAGGAAGCCGACCGGATCATCGCCGTCCTGGTAGATTTCGGCGTCGCTGATGAAGGTGTTGGCGATGAAGTTGAAATATTCGAGCTGGCGGATGACGAACACCGGATCGCCCTCGACCGGCAGCACCAGCGCCTGGAAGGTGTAGTAGCCGGGCGTCTGCTGGCCGGTGAGATAGAAGATGTTTTCCGGCGACGTCACGATCATGACGTCGATGCCGGCCTTCGACAACAGCTCGCGGGCTCGCCCGATGCGCCCGTCATATTCGCTCGAGGCAAAAGCGGATTCCCCGCCCTGCGTCACGCCGCCCTTGGTCTGCATGTCAGAACTCCCGAATAAGCTGAGTTTTTGCGGCGTCGAAACCGACGCCGAGGCCGGGTTGGCGGCCGGCGCGAACCTGCCCGTCGGCGTAGACGATGCCCGGGGCCGGATCATCGTCGAGGCCGTCGGCGCCATAGAGCTCGGCGAAGGCCGGCTGCGAGGCGCAGGCAACGTGAAGAGCGGCGGCGGTGGCGGCGCCGCCCTCGTTCATCTGGCCGATCATGAAGGGGACGCCGGCCTGCGCCAGGCGGCCGGCTGCGCCGATCGTCGCAGCGATGCCGCCGAGCTTCACCAGCTTGAGATGGGCCCAGACCCGGCCCTTGAGGCCGCAGATCCGCTCGACATCCCCGATCGAGGCGACGCTCTCGTCGAGCATGACCGGAATGGGGCTGGCCTGGGCCAAGGCCAGGATCGCATCCCAGTCCCCTGCCCCGATCGGCTGCTCGATATAGGCGAGGTCATGGGGCGCCAGCGCCCGGAGGTGTTCCAGGGCGTCGTCCGCGGTCCATTGGCCGTTGGCGTCGGCGGCGATCTGGATTCCGTCGCCGAAACGCTGCCGGAGCGCCGCGATCCGGCGCAGGTCTTCCGAAAACGCGCCGGCGGCGACCCTGACCTTGAGATCGCGGAAGCCGCGATCGACATAGGCCTGCGCCTGGGCCAGGAAGGTGTCGAAGGGCGACCAGAACAGCGTCTGGTTGGAGGCATGATCGGCCGACACGATGCCGCGGCCGCTCAGCCACGCGCATAGCGGCAGGCCGGCGCGTTTGGCGACGAGATCGTGTAGCGCGCCGTCGATCAGCGTCCGCACCGGGGCGGAGTGCGATGCGGCCCAGCGCTCCATCGTGCCCAGAAGCTCGACGGGGTCCGATGTCCAGTCGACCGCAGCGACGGCCGCCACCGCTTCCGCCGTCACCTCGTCCGGCGACAGGCGGTTGAGATAGCCGATATTGGCACGCATCTCGCCGACGCCGACGACATCGCCGGCGTCGAGACGGAGATAGAGCTCGTGCAGGTGCGGCACGCTGCCCGACGACGCCGTGTGCAGCACGACGCCGTTGGCGTAGTGAAGCTCGGCCTGATGCAGCGAGACGCGCACGGTCCTACCGCTCCGGCCGCAACATCGACTGGGCCACGTCGCGATAGATCAGGCTCGCCGCCAGGAACTCGTCGACCGGTACGAACTCGTCCGCCTTGTGCGCCATGGCAAGTGCGCCGGGGCCGATCACCGTGCCCTGCGCCCCGAGCTCGCGGAAATGCACGAGGTCGCAGGCGCCCTGGAACCCGAACGGACCGGGATCGCCCTTGCCATGGGCGCGGCAGGCGGCAAGGCTCGCCTGCACGATCGGTTCATCGAGCGCGGTCTCGGTCGCCCCGCCGGTGGTCGCGCGATAGTCGATGATCTCGGCGCGAAGACCGAAGCGCTCATGCGCGAGCAGCAGCAGGTCGGCGATCTCGCGCTTGGCCGCAGCCTCGTCCTCGCCCGGGACCATGCGGCGGTCGAGCAGCAAGTCGCAGGCGCCGGGCAGCACGTTGTCGGCATGTCCGCCATGGATGCGCGTTACCGTCAGGCTGGCGGCGCCGACCAGGGGGTGGGTGCGGTGCCGGACGACGGTCTGGTGATGCTCCCGGATCAGGCCCAGCAGCTCGGCCGCGCGATAGATCGCATTCTCGCCGAGATCGGGCGTGCCGGAATGGGCCGGGACGCCGAGCACGCGCACGACCGGCCTGAGGCTGCCCTTGTGGGCGGTGAAGGTCGCATTGGAGGTCGGCTCGCCGATGACGGCATTGTCGATGCGCGGACGGGAGGCCGCATAGAACCGGGCGCCTTCGCTGGCGATCTCCTCGTCGGCGACGAACACGCCGAGCAGCGTGCCGGACCAGGCGGACCGGTCGGCGGCGAGCATGCGCAGCGCTTCGACCATGGCGATCAGCGGGCCCTTGCAGTCGCAGGTGCCGCGGCCGTAGAGCCGGCCATCCGCCTCGCGCAGCGCGAAGGGGTCCGACGACCAGCCCTCCCCCGCGGGCACGACGTCCATATGGGTGTTGAAGGCGAAGCTGGATCCCGGTCCGTTGGCGAGCCTGGCGACGAGGTTGACGCGGCCGGGCTTGTACTCGCTCATCGTCAGGTCGAAGCCGGCTTCGGCCAGCAGGCCGTGCAGGAAGGTCGCGGCTTCGATTTCGCGGCCCGGCGGGTTCTCGGTGTTGATGCCGACGAGGGCGGCGAGATCGCGCTTCATGCGGGCGGCGTCGGGGGATCGGGTCATGGCAGGCGATCTCAGTGCAGGATCTGGTCGAGGAAGCGGCGCGCCCGCTCGTTGACGCTGCCGCCGAAGAAGGTTCGGCCCGGCGCCTTCTCGATGATCTCGCCCTGCTCCATGAAGACGATGTGGTCGGCGGCACGCCGGGCAAAGCCCATCTCGTGGGTCACGACGATGCTGGTCATGCCTTCGGCGCTGAGCTCGGCCATCACGTCCAGCACCTCGCGGATCATTTCCGGGTCGAGGGCGGAAGTCGGCTCGTCATAGAGCATCAGCTTGGGCTTCATGGCCAGCGCGCGGGCGATGGCCACGCGCTGCTGCTGGCCGCCGGACAGTTCGTCGGGAAACGCATCCGCCTTCTCCGGGATGCGGACCTTGGCGAGCAGGCTGCAGGCGATGTCATGGGCGTCGGCCCGGCTGGTGCCCAGCACCTTGACCGGCGCCAGCATGACGTTCTCGACCGCCGACAGGTGCGGAAACAGCTCGAAATTCTGGAAGACCATGCCGATCTCGCGGCGGACGAGATGGGCGTTCCGCCCATCGGTGATGTCACGGCCCTCGAAGACGATAGTGCCGCTGTCGACCGGCTCCAGCAGGTTGATGCAGCGAAGCAGCGTCGACTTTCCCGACCCGGAGGGGCCGATGATCACCACCGTCTGCCTGGCATCGACGACGATCGAGCAGGCCTTGAGCACCGGCACCGAGCCGAAGCTCTTGTTGACGCCCATGACTTCCAGGAGCGGGGCGGCGTTCGGGCTGAGCATGGCGACCTCGCTCACCGGATCGCCGGCGATGTGCCGCTGCCGAGCAGACGCTCCGTCAGGGTCATGCGCCGCCTCTGTCGCTTCTTGGGGTCAAGGGCTCGCTCCAGGAGGTTGAGCAGGCCCATGAACACCGTGGTCATCATGAGATAGTAGATGCCGGCGGCGGTCAGGGCCTCGAAATAGCGAAAATCGGCGCTCGCGGTCTGGTTGGCGACCAGCAGCAGCTCCTGCACCGCGATCGCCGAGACCAGCGCCGTCAGCTTCAGCATGCCGATCATCTGGTTGCCGATCGGCGGCAGCACGACGCGCGCCGCCTGCGGAATGACGACGAAGCGCATCACCTGCGCTCCGGTCATGCCGAGCGCCAGGCCGGCGGTGCGCTGGCCCTTCTTCACCGCCTGCAGGCCGGAGCGCAGGATCTCCGCCATATAGGCGCCCTCGTTGAGCGAGAGCGCCAGGACGGCGCTGACGAAAGCCGACAGCCTGATGCCGAACGAGGGCAGGACGTTGTAGACGAAGATGATCTGGAACAGCACCGGCGTGCCGCGGAACAGCCAGAGATAGGCGAGGGTCACGCCGTGCAGGGCCTTCGTCTTCGAGTCCTGCAGCAGCGCGATGACGAGGCCGACGAGGACGCCGAAAAACAGGGAGCAGACGGTCAGCAGCAGCGTCATCACAGCGCCGCGGACGAAAGTGGGCGACACGACATAGTCGAAGACGAGTTCGAGTGACATGGCGGCCCGCTTTCGTCGGATATCAGGCGTCTCAGTCGAACAGGGCGACGGAGGCCGGGAGCTTCCACTTGGCGATCAGGGCCTTGTAGGACCCGTCGGCCACGATCTCCTTGAGCGCGGCCGTCAGCGCATCCGCCATGGCCTTGTCGCCCTTGCGGGTCGCCATGCCGATCTGGGTGTTGGACTCGAATTCCGGCCCGACGACCGCATAGACGCCGGGGCTGTTCTGAAGCAGCTCGACGGCGCCGGGCGTGGAGTCGAAGGCCGCGTCGGCCCGGCCCTGGCGCAGGCTCAGATAGGAATCCTGCCCTGTCGGCAGCGTCAGGACGGTGACCCCGGCCGCGCCGGCGTCCTTGCAGCGCTTGTCGTCCTGCCGCGCATAGATTTCCTCGATGGCGCCGAGGGTGACGGCGACGGTCTTGCCGCACAGCGAGGCGTCGCGCCCGGTGATCCCGGCCGGGTTCGCGGCCTGCACGAGCACCTGGTTGCCGATCTTCAGATAGGGAACGAAATCGACCTGCTCCGCCCGCTTCGGGTTGATGTACATGGCCGAATTGATGATGTCGATGCGGGCGGCCTGCAGGGCGGGAATCAGTCCCTGGAAGTCCATGTTCATCGGCTTGGCCTCGACGCCGAGCTTCTTGGACAGGGCCTCGATCATGTCGATGTCGAAGCCGACCGGCTTGCCGTCCTTCTGGAATTCGAACGGCGCGAAGCTCGCCGCGACGCCATAGGTCAGGCTCCCCTTTTCGACCAGCGTCGCCGATGAGAGATCGGCAGCCATGGCGGCACCCGCACACGGCAAGGCAATCAAGGCGGCAAGGATTCCACGCAGCATGACGATCCCCTGTTGAACGAGCTATATTGCTCTTTTTGCCACATTATGTACAAACCTGCAGCGCCATGCTGTCAAGCTGCAACGGTGGGCATCGATGCACAATTTTGGGGCAGGCAAGGCCTCTGCCGCGGTTTGAAATGCGAAGGCGGCATTGTATCGATAGGGTCTGACAATACGCCCTGCACACCGAAGCGGACGAAATGGCGAATTCGCCCAGCCAAAGTCGCTATCGCATCGCGAACCAGATCCTCGATCTCATCCGCGATGCCAGGTTCGAACCTGGCCATCATTTGCGCGAGCAGCAGCTCGGCGATCTCCTGAAGGTCTCGCGGACGCCGGTCCGGGCGGCTTTGACGCTGCTGGCGGAGCGCGGCATCGTCGAGACGCGGAAAAACCAGGGCTTCTTCCTGGCCAAGCCCTTCGATGCCCTGCAGCGCATCGAGATCGAAGTGCCGGCGACCGTCGACCAGGAGCTCTATCAGCGCCTCGTGCGCGATCGCCTGGCCGGCGTCATTCCCAACTCCCTGACCCAGAGCGCCATCGCGCGCCGCTACGACGTCGACCGGGTGGCGCTGCTGCGGACGCTGTCGCGCCTGGCGGAAGACGGCCTCGTCGCCCGCAACAAGGGCCATGGCTGGACCTTCCTGCCGACCCTCGACACCATGATCGCGCTGCGCAGCAGCTACGACTTTCGCCTGACCCTGGAACCGACCGGGCTCCTGCTGCACACGTTCAAGCCCGATGCCGCGATGCTCGAGCGCTCGCGGCTGCAGCATCTCTATCTCGTGTCGCACCCCGACATCGCTGCCGTCGACGCCATGCAGCTGTTCGACACCGACGCGACCTTCCACGAGATGCTCGCCGAATTTACCGGCAACATCTTCTTCCTCCAGGCGATCCAGCAGCAGAACCGGCTGCGGCGCCTCCTGGAATTCAGCGGGTACGGCAACCGCCGGCGCGTGCGGGACTGGTGCCAGGAGCATATCGCCATCATCGACGCCGTGGTCGCGGGCAACCTGGAGCGGGCCGCGACCATCATGCGGGACCACCTGTCCCACGCCTACAACGCGGCGCCGCCGATCACGGACGCCAAGCCGCGCCCGCAGAAGCCACCGCGCCCGGCGGTCGAGGACCCCGGAGACGCCGGGACCTCCATCCAGCGGCCGAGGCGCAAGGCCGGATGAGCCGCGACGCATTGACAGGGCTTGTCGCCGACCCTATTAGTTCGTCATCGGAACGAACCAATAGGGTCGGCCTTGCAAGACACCTCGTCCCTGGCTCGACAATTCTCGCGCCGCCTGGTGGCGGAGGCGCTGCTGGCGCAGGCCCCGATCTCACGCGCCGACCTCGCCCGGACGACAGGCCTGTCCAAGCAGACGATGTCGCAGGTCATCGCCGACCTCGAAGCCGGAGGCTGGGTCGGCTCCGTCGGGGTCACCCGTGGCGGCGTCGGCCGCACCGCCGTCACGTATGAGATCGCCAAGGATGCGGCCTATTCGCTCGGCGTCGATCTCGGCGGCACCAAGGTCACGGCCGCCTTCGCCGACCTCCTCGGCACCGTCATCGCCGAGGATACCGAGCCCACCGATCCGCGCGGCGGCCACCATGTCCTCCAGCAGATCCATGCCCTGGCCCTGCGGCTCGCGGAGCGGCAGGGCATCGACATCGCCCGGCTTCGCAGCGTCGTCGTCGGGACCCCGGGCGTCATCGACCCGGCCCGCGGCGCGATCTCGCTGGTCCCCAACATCCAGGGGCTTTCCGATTTCGACGTCAGGCATGCCCTCGGCGAGCGCTTCGGCCAGCCGGTGACCATGGAGAACGACGTCAATCTCGCCATGCTGGGCGAAGCGTGGAAGGGCTGCGCCCGCGGCTGCGCCAATGCCGGCTTCATCGCGCTCGGCACCGGCGTCGGCCTCGGCCTGATCGTCGGCGGCAAGCTCGTGCGCGGGGCCACCGGCGCGGCCGGCGAGATCGCCTATCTGCCCATCGGCTCGGACCTCGCCTCGCCGCAGGCCCGCGCCGTCGGCACCTTCGAGCTGGAGGTCGGCGCCGCCGGCATCCTGCAGCGCTACGATGCGCTGTCGCCGACGCCGGCGGCCAGCGTGCGCGACGTCTTCGCCCGCCTCGCCGACGGCGACCCGGCTGCCGCCGGCGCGCTCGACGGGACGGCGTGGCACGTGGCGCTCGCCGTCACGGCGCTCTACGCCATCGCCGATCCCGAGGTGGTGGTGCTCGGCGGCAGCATCGGCATGCGTCCCGAGCTGATCGAGCGCGTGCGCGGCGCCGCGGCGAGCCTGTTCGCCCGCCCCGTGCGCGTCCATGCCAGCGACCTCGGCAGCCGGGCCGGCCTGATCGGCGCGGTATCCCTGGCCGTCAACCGGCTGCACAATCAGCTCTTCGGCATCCCGGACCTGCCGGGCGACCTGGCCTTGCCCGGAACTCCTTTCGCGAGGGCGGCGGAATGACCATCGATGCTGCGCTGATCGCCCGCCTGCGGGGCGCCCTGGATGAGGAGGCCGCCGTCGGCCTGCTGCGGCGGGCCATCGGCACGCCGAGCGTGACCGGCGAGGAAGCGGCCTTCGCGGCGCTGCTCGCCGGGGAGCTGCGCGGCCTCGGCGCCGAGGCGGTGACCGTGACGGAGTTCGCGCCGGGCCGGCCGAACGTCACCGGGCTCCTGCCCGGCGCCCCGGGCGTCCGGCGCCTGCTCCTCGTCGGCCACACCGACACCGTGCACGTGCGCGGCTGGGCCGAGCGCTGGGCCGGCAGCGAGCGCGAGGACCCGTTCGGCGGCGCCATCGTCGACGGGGCCATCTGGGGCCGCGGCAGCGGCGACCTCAAGGCCGGCATCTCAACCACGCTCTCGGCTGCGCGCCTGCTGGCCCGGGCCGGGCTCAGGCCGCCGGCGGATCTCCTCTTCGCCTTCATTGGCGACGAGGAGGGCGGCGAGCCCGGCACCGGCGTCAGCGCCGGCATCAAGGCGCTCGCCGCCGGCATCGAAGCCGGCGCCGGGCCGCGCCCCGACTTTGCGGTCTATGTCGAGCCGACCCGCCTCGACCTGTTCACCGCCCAGATGGGCTTCCTGATCTGCGACATCGCCGTCACCGGGCGCTCGGCCTATTTCGGCGTGCCGGAGACCGGCGTCGACGCGCTGAAGGCGGCGCACGTCATCCTCGCCGCCCTCTTCGCCCATTCCGCCGCGCTCGAGGCGCGGGCGCCGCACGCCCTGGTCGGCCGGCCCTTCCTCCTGGTGACGGCGATCCAGGGCGGCGGCTACATCGCCGTGCCCGGCGAGTGCCGCATCAGCCTCATCCTCAAGCTGCTGCCCGGCGAGAGCCTCGACGACGCCGTGGCGGGCCTGGAGGCGGCGGTGCGCGCCGCGCCGGTCGATCCTGCCATCCAGGTGACCCTGGCCTATCCCTCCGGCCGCGACCATCCGGTCGGCGGCACTCCGACCGAGGTGTCGCCGGAGCTGCCGGAGGTCCGCCTCCTGGCGCAGGCGGTGCAGGCGGTGCGGCCCGACCGCGGCGCCATCCGGGGCGCGCCCTACTGGTCGGAGGCGCCCTTCCTCGCCAACCGGCTGGGCGTGCCCACGGTCTATTGCGCGCCCGGCGACATCGCCAATTGCCACACGCTCGAGGAGCACGTGATCGTCGACGAGTATCTCGACGGCATCGTCGCCTTCGCCGCCTTCCTCGCCGCCTTCGGCGAACCATCCGCGTGACGAACGGCCGCCAAGGCCGCAACAGAGGGAGCTTGCCATGTTCAGGACATCCATCATCGCGGCGTTCGCCGCAGCCGGCCTGCTGGCCGCGGCCGGCCCGGCGCTGGCCGACGGCACCGTCGGCCCCGGCGGCGAGGCGGCGACGCCGTCGAGCGCCGTGACGCTGTCGGACGCCGAGGCCGCCAAGCTGAAAGAGGGCAAGTACACCGCCGCCCTGCTCTGGCACACGTCGTCGGATTTCGTGAACGCGGTCACCGCCGGCGCCAAGGACGAGTTCGCCCGCCTCGGCATTTCGGTTGTGGCCGAGACCGATGCCGGCTTCGACGCCGCCAAGCAGAAGAGCGACGTCGAGACCATCCTGGCCAAGAAGCCGAGCGCCATCCTGGCCCTGCCGCTCGATCCCGTCACCGCGGCCGAGGCGTTCAAGCCGGCCGTCGCCTCGGGCGTCAAGATCGTGCTCCTGTCCAACAAGCCCAAGGACTTCGTCCAGGGCAAGGACTACGTCGCCATCGTCACCGACGACCTCTACGAGATGGGCAAGCACGCGGCCGACGGATTGGCCGAGGCCATCGGCCGGAAGGGCAAGATCGCCTGGATCTATCACGACGCCCAGTACTACGTGACCAACCAGCGCGACAACGCCTTCAAGGCGACGATCGAGAAGGACTACCCCGACATCAAGATCGTGGCGTCGCAGGGCATTTCGGACCCGGCCCGGGCCGAGGACATCGCCAACGCCATCCTCCTCAAGAACCCCGACCTCGACGGCATCTACGTCACCTGGGCCGAGCCGGCCGAAGGCGTGCTTGCGGCCCTGCGCGCCGCCGGCAACAGCCGGACCAAGGTCGTCACGCTCGACCTCTCCGAGCCCGTCGGCCTCGACATGGTCAAGGGCGGCAACGTCGCCGCCATCGCCGCCGACAAGGCCTATGAGCTCGGCCGCGCCATGGCGGCGGCCGCCGGCTACGGCCTCCTCGGCAAGCCGGCGCCCGCCTTCATCGTCGCGCCGGTGCTGACCGTCACCAAGGCGAACGTCGTCCAGGGCTGGCAGGACTCGCTGCATCGCCCGGCGCCGCAGTCGATCCTCGACGCGGCCAAGTAACGTCGCAACGCCGGCAAACCCGGCCGGCGCACGCCATCCGGCCGGGACCGAAGTCCAAGGCGATCCTCATCCACAGGGACGACAATCATGAACCACTCCCGCGCCTTCCTGGCCTCGGCCGGCCTCGCCGCCCTCCTCGCCCTCGCCTCGCCGCTGCGAGCCGAGGTCGCGGCCACCAGGGGGCCGCACGGCGAGAGCGCCACGCCCGCCAAGAGCCTCACCCTGACGCCCGAGCAGGAGGCCAAGGTCAAGGCCGGCGGCTTCACCGCCGCCCTGGTCTGGCACACCTCCTCCGACTACACCACGGCGGTCAACCAGGGGGCGAAGGACGAGTTCGCCCGCCTCGGCATCGCCGTCGTCGCCCAGACCGACGCCGGCTTCGACGCCGCCAAGCAGAAGAGCGACGTCGAGACGGTGATGGCCAAGAAGCCGAGCGCCATCCTCTCCCTGCCCGTCGACCCCGAGACCGCGCCCGAGGCCTACAAGCCGGCCCGGGACGCCGGCGTGACGCTGGTCTTCGTCGACAACTCGCCCAAGGGCTACGAGCAGGGCAAGGACTATGTCGCCGTGGTCTCCGACGACCTGTCCCAGATGGGCAAGCGGGCGGGCGACGCCATGGGCGCCGCGCTGAACGGCAAGGGCAAGATCGGCTACGTCTTCCACGACGCCGATTTCTACGTCACCAACCAGCGTGACCGCGGCTTCAAGCAGACGATCCTCGACAGCTACAAGGGCATCGAGATCGTCGCCGAGCAGGGCCTGGCCGACCCGACCCGGGCCGAGGACATCGCCAATGCCCTCGTCGCCAAGCACCCCGACCTCGACGGCATCTACGTCACCTGGGCCGAGCCGGCCGAGAGCGTGCTGGCGGCGCTGCGCAACGCCGGCAACACCCACACGAGGATCGTCACGCTCGACCTCTCCGAGCCGCTGGCGCTCGACATGGTCAAGGGCGGCAACGTCGCCGCCATCGTGGCGGACGAGGCCTACCAGATCGGCGTCACGGCGGCGCGCGCCGCGGCGGCCGGCCTGATCGGCGAGAAGACCGCGCCGTTCTACGCCGTCGACGCCATCGCCGTGACCAAGGCGAATCTCAAGGACGGCTGGAACCGCTCGCTGCACCGCGATCCGCCGCCGACCCTCGCCGCCCCCTGACGGAGCGGGGCGGGCACCGGCCCGCCCCTGCCCTGCCGCCTCCGCAGCCGCCCTGGAGCGCCCATGCTGGCTTCCCTCAAACGCGTCGACCCCGGCCGTTACGTCATCTATCTCGGCTTCCTCGCCATCTTCGCGGTGTTCCTCGTCGTGCTGCGCGACGACGGGTTCGCCTCCCCCGGCAACCTCTTCAACATCGTGCAGCAGACCGCGCCGGTGACGGTGATGGCCGTCGGCATGGTGTTCGTGCTGACCGCCGGCGAGATCGACCTGTCGATCGGCTCGGTGGTGGCGATCTCCGCCCTCCTCGCCGCTGTGGTGCTGCGCGACTGGCCATGGCCGGCCGGCGTTGCCGTCGGCCTCGGCGCCGGCGCCGCCATCGGCGCCCTCAACGGCGCCCTGGTCGCCTATGCGCGCCTGCCCTCCTTCCTGGTGACGCTGGCGACCATGGGCATCCTCGCCGGCGTCGCCCGGCGGCTCACCAACCTGCAATCCGTGCCGATCACCAACGACGTCTACAACGGCCTGTTCGGGTCGGGCACGCTGTTCGGCATCCCGTCCCTGATCCTGTGGACCGTCGCGGCCGTCGCCGTCGGCGCCTTCGTCTTCCGCGAGACCCGCTTCGGCGCCCATGTCCACGCGGTCGGCGACAGCGCCCGCGCCGCGCGGGCCACCGGCATCAAGGTGCTGCGCCTGCGCTTTTCCGTGCTGGTGCTGAGCGGCATGCTCGCCGCCCTCGCCGGGCTGCTCTATGCCGGACGGCTGCACGGAGCCCGCTACACCCTCGGCGAAGCCGACCTCCTCACCGTCATCGCCGCGGTGATCGTCGGCGGCACCCGCCTCAACGGCGGCGCCGGCTCGATCCTCGGCGCCCTCATCGGCTCGCTGCTGATGGGCGTGCTCAACAACGGGCTGATCCTCATGGGCTACCAGCCCTCCGACCAGATGATCGCGCGCGGCCTGATCATCCTCGTGGCGGTGGCGCTGACCCTGCGCGAACCCGACCGCTGATTCGGAGACAAGCCATGTTCCTCGACCTCATCCGCCGCCGCAACCCGGCGCTCATCGAGCAGGCCATCGCCCTCCACCAGGCCGGCCGCCTGCCCGCCAACAGCTATGTCATCGACCTCGACGCGGTCGAGGCCAATGCCCGCCACATCGCCGGCATCGCCGCCAGGCACGGCCTCAAGGCCTATGCCATGACCAAGCAGATGGGCCGCAACGGCTCCTTCTGCCGGGCGGTGGCGCGCGGCGGCATCGCCAAGGCGGTGGCCGTCGACGTCGAATGCGCGCGGGCGACGCACCGGGCGGGCATGGGCCTCGGCCATGTCGGCCATCTCGTCCAGGTGCCGCGCTTCGAGGCCGACGCGGTCGCCGCCCTGGCGCCGGACCACTGGACGGTGTTCAACCGCGAGAAGGCGGCCGAGGCCGGCGCCGCCGCGGCGCGGCGCGGCCGCACCCAGGCCCTGCTCGCCCGCATCGTCGCCCCGGGCGACACCTTCTATCGCGGTCACGAGGGCGGATTCGCCGCCGCCGACATCCCGGCCGTCGCCGATGCGCTCGACGCGACGCCGGGCGCACGCTTTGCCGGCCTCACCACCTTCCCCGCGCAGCTCTTCGATCATGCCCTCGGGCAGGTGAAGCCGACGCCCAACCTCGCCACCCTGTTCGACGCGGCCGAGGCCCTGGCGAGGACGGGCCGCAGCGGCATCGAGATCAACACGCCCGGCACCACCTCCGCCGAGATCCTGCCGGCGCTGGCCGAGGCCGGCGCCACCCAGATCGAGCCGGGCCACGGCCTCACCGGCACGACGCCGCTGCATGCGGTGCGCGACCTGCCGGAGCTGCCGGCCGTGGTCTATCTCAGCGAGGTCTCGCACCTCACCGGCGGCGAGGCCTTCTGCTTCGGCGGCGGCCTCTATGTCGATCCCGTCTTCCCCGACTACCAGATCCGGGCGGTGGTGGCGCGCGAGCCGACCGTCGCCAGCCTGGCGCCGGTCGAGATTCCGGGGCCGGCCTCGATCGACTATTACGGCATGATCGACGCGACCGGCCCGGTGAAGCCGCGCGTCGGCGACAGCGTCGTGTTCGGCTTCCGCCCGCAGGCCTTCGTCACCCGCGCCTATGTCGTCGGCGTGGCCGGCCTGTCGAAGGGCGAGCCGGCGGTCGAGACCATCCATGACGCGTTCGGCCGCCCGGCCGACTGGCCGCAGTGAGGGCGCCATGACCGGAACGACAGCGCAGGGACCGGCCGTCCTGTCCCTGCAGGGCATCCAGAAGCATTTCGGCGGCGTGGTGGCGATCGAGAATTTCAGCCTCGACATCCGCGCCGGCGAGGTGGTGGCGCTGGTCGGCGACAACGGCGCCGGCAAGTCGACGCTGGTCAAGATCATCGCCGGCGTCGAACGCCCCTCGGCCGGCCGCATCGCGGTGGACGGGGTCGAGGTGGCGATGAGCGATCCCAGCACCTCCCAGGCGCTCGGCATCCAGGTCGTCTACCAGGACCTGGCGCTCGCCGACCGCCAGCCGGTCTACATGAACATGTTCCTCGGCCGGGAGCTGACCCGCGGCCCGCTCCGCCGGCTCGACCGCAGGCGCATGATGGCCGAGACAGAAGCGCTGGTGAAGGAGCTCGACGTGCGCATTCCCTCGGCCCGGGCGGCGATCCGCGAGCTATCCGGCGGCCAGCGCCAGGGCGTCGCCATCGCCCGGGCGACGCACTGGGCCTCCAAGCTGGTGCTGATGGACGAGCCGACGGCGGCGCTCGGCGTGGCGGAGACCGCCAAGGTCGAGCAGATCATCCAGGGCCTCAAGGCGCGCAACCTGCCGATCCTGATCATCAGCCACAGCCTCGACCAGGTGTTCCGCCTCGCCGACCGGATCTGCGTGCTGCGGCGCGGCCGCCAGATCGGCGTGCGCGACACCGGCAGCACCGACAAGAACGAGATCGTGTCGATGATCACCGGACTCAGCGAACAGGCTCCGGCAGCCCGCGCTTCCTGAGCAGGGCCCCCGGGTCCGGGTCGCGGCCGCGGAAGGCGCGGTAGGCCGCCTCGGGCTCGCGCCGGTTGCCGGCGGCATAGACCTCCTCGCGCAGGCGCGCTGATGTGGCGGCGTCGAAGATGCCGCCCGCCTCCTCGAAGGCGCCGAAGCCGTCGGCGTCGAGCACCTCCGACCAGAGATAGCTGTAATAGGCCGAGGAATAGCCGTCGCCGGCGAAGACGTGCTGGAAATGCGGCAGGCGGTGGCGCATCACCATGCCGGCGGGCATGGCGATCTCGCCGAGCACCCTGGCCTCGAAGGCGCCGGCGTCCAGCGCCTCGGAGCCGTCGAGCAGGTGCATTTCGAGGTCGACCAGGGCCGAGGCGACATATTCGACCGTGGCGAAACCCTGGTTGAACGTGCGCGTCGCCAGGAGCCGCTCCTGCAGCGCCGCGGGCATGGGCGCGCCGGTCCGGTGGTGCACGGCGAATTCCCGCAGGACCTCCGGCTGCTCCAGCCAATGCTCGTAGAGCTGGGAGGGGAACTCGACGAAGTCGCGCGCCACGTTCGTCCCGGCGATCAGGGGATAGGTGACGTCCGAGAGCAGGCCGTGCAGGGCATGGCCGAACTCGTGGAACAGGGTGCGGGCATCGTCGAAGGAAAGCAGCGTCGGCCGCCCCTCGCCCGCCCTGGCGAAGTTCATGACGTTGACGATGATCGGGCGGATGTCGCCGCCGAGCTTCTCCTGGGTGCGGAAGGCGCTCATCCAGGCGCCGCTGCGCTTGGAGGACCGGGCGTAGTAGTCGCCGAGGAAGAGGCCGACGAGGCGGCCCTGCGCGTCCGTCACCTCGAACACCCGCACGTCGGGATGGTAGGTCGGCACGTCGAAGCGCTCGGTGAAATGAAGGTCGAACAGGCGGCTCGCCGTGGCGAAGGCGGCCGCGATGATGCGGTCGAGCTGCAGGTAAGGCTTGATCTCCGCCTCGTCGAGGTCGAACTCGGCCTTGCGCCGGCGCTCGGCGTAGAAGCGCCAGTCCCACGGCTCGATGTCGAAATTGCCACCCTCGGCCGCGGCCAGCGCCTGCAGGGCCGCCCGCTCCTCCAGGGCGCGGGCCCGCGCCGGCGTCCAGACCGAGCGCAGCAAGCCCATGGCCGCCTCCGGTGTCCGCGCCATGGAATCGGCCAGGCGGAACTGCGCGAAGCTGTCATAGCCGAGCAGCGCGGCGCGCTCGGCCCTGAGCGCCACCATCTCGGCGATGATGCCGCGATTGTCCGTGGCGCCGCCGCCCTCGCCGCGGGCGAGCCAGGCCTTGAATGCCCGCTCGCGCAGGTCGCGCCGCGTCGAGAACTGCAGGAAGGGCTCGATCGAGGAGCGCGACAGCGTGATGACGTGCCGGCCTTCGAGCCCGCGGTCGGCGGCGGCCTGCGCCGCGGCCTCGCGCAGCGCGTCGGGCAGGCCGGCGAGGTCCTGCTCGCCCTCCAGCACCAGCGTCCAGTCCTTCTCGTCGGCGAGGACGTTCTGGCCGAACCGGGTGCCGAGCGAGGCCAGGCGCTCGCCGATGGCGGCGAGCCGCGTCTTGACCTCGGCCGGCCGGCCGGCGCCGGCCCGCAGGAAGGCGGTGTGGTAGCGTTCCAGAACCCGGTCCTGCTCGGGGTCGAGGCCGAGCGTGCCGCGCCGCCCGTAGAGGTCGTCGACGCGCCGGAACAGCGCCTCGTCGAGGTAGATCGCGTCGCGATGGCGCGACAGCACCGGAGCGATCGCGCGCTCCACCGCCTGCAGGGCGTCGTTGGTGTGCGCGCCGGTCAGGTTGTAGAACACGCCGCTGACCTGGCGCAGCGGCCGGCCGCTGGCCTCCAGCGCCACGATGGTGTTGGCGAAGCTCGGCGCCTGCGGATCCGCGGCGATCGCATCGATCTCCTGCCGGTGCGCCGCCAGGCTCGCTTCGAAGGCCGGCTGGAAATGCTCCGGTGCGATCGCCTGGAACGGCGGGGCGCCGAACGGCGTCGACCAGGTCGCGAGGAGAGGATTGTCGGCTGGCATCGGGCTCGCTCGGGTTCAGGGGAATGGGCGCTGCTCTGACATAGGCGCTGCGGCGGCCCTGCGCAAAGGCCGCCCGCCTGCGCTATTCGCAGAATTTCGACTGGCCCTTCGCCCCGCGCGGCTGCAGGTCGAAATGCCAGTGGGTGGCATGGAAGCTGTCGGAGCCCGGGCCGAGCTCGGTGTGGAAATAGCCGCAGCCGGCCGCCCGCGCGGCCCGGTCGAAGGGCTGGTCCTGCGGTCCGGCCGGACGGCCGACCAGGACGATGCGCCCGTCCGCCAGCGTCAGGCGCTCGATGTCGAGCGCCAGGCCGTTGCCGTGGGCGCTCAGCCTGGCGCCGTCGACATGGTTGCGCGGCCGGCATTCCAGGCCCGGTCCCGTCGCCACCGCGGTGAGCTCGCTGCCATAGGTGCCGCGGGCGAGCGGCGCCAGGGCCTCGCGCACGAAATCGCCGAAGGTCTCGGCCATGGCGCAGGCGATCACCGGAGCATCGGGCAGCGCCACTTGCCGGCCGTCGCCGACGGCGAGCGCCGTCAGCCGGACGGGATCGGCGACGGTGCAGGCGGGGTCGGGCTGCGGGGCCGGAACCGCGGCGGATGCGCTCGCGCCGCCATCGACCAGACGCTGCAGGCAGGTCTGCGCCGGGGGCTGGGATGCCGACGGCACAGGGGTTGCCGGCGCGACCGTCTGCGGCAGGCTCGGCTTCGCCGGCGGCGTGCCCGGCGCCGGCTCCTCCGGCAGGGCCGGCCGCGGAACGGGCAGCGGCGGCCAGGGAGCCGCCTTCGCGGTGTCCGGCCGCGGCCTCGCCGGCGCGGGATCGCCGCCGAGGGTGGCGGCCAACGCCGCCACCAGGGCCAGCGCCAAGCCGGCTCCGGGGCCACCCACGCGTCTCGTCACGCCTCCTCCGTCACCCGGCTGCGGTGCGGCAGGAACGGCGGGAGGGGCGGATCGGTTCCCTCGGCGGTGCTTCGCCGTGCCGCAACCGTGCGGCCGCCCCTTGAGCCGGTCGCTGCTTCGCACTAGAACATATCATGAACAAATCATGGAGCGGCCATGGACCAGACCTTCGTCGCCAGGCTGCGCATCCTGGCGGATGCCGCGAAATACGACGCCTCCTGCGCCTCCTCCGGTGCGCCGAAGCGGGTGGCCGGCGCAAACGGCCTGGGCTCGACCACCGGCGGCGCGATCTGCCACGCCTACACGCCGGACGGGCGCTGCATCTCGCTCCTGAAGATCCTGATGACCAATTACTGCCTCTACGACTGCGCCTATTGCATCAATCGACGCTCGTCCAACGTCCGGCGCGCCCGTTTCACCGTCGAGGAGGTGGTGAAGCTCACCGTCGCCTTCTACAAGCGCAACTGCATCGAAGGCCTGTTCCTCTCCTCGGGCATCGTCCGCTCGGCCGACCATACGATGGAGCAGATGATGCTGGTCGCTCGCCGGTTGCGCCACGAGGAGAATTTTGCCGGCTACATTCATTTGAAGGCCATTCCGGAGGCCAGCCCCTGGCTGATCGAGCAGGCGGGCCTGTGGGCCGACCGGCTGTCGATCAACCTGGAGCTGGCGGCCGAGCGCAGCCTGGAACGGCTGGCGCCGGAGAAGAACGGCGGCTCGATCCGGGCGGCGATGGGCCAGATGCACGAACGCATCGCGCAGGCACAGGAGGAGAAGCGCCATTTCGCGCCGGCCGGCCAGAGCACCCAGATGATCGTCGGCGCCGACGACGCCACCGACGCGGCCGTGCTGGGCGCGAGCGCGACGCTGTACCGGGCCTATGCCCTGAAGCGGGTCTATTATTCCGCCTTCAGCCCGATCCCCGAGGCGAGCCGGGCGCTGCCGGTGAAGCCGCCGCCGCTGCAGCGCGAGAACCGGCTCTACCAGGCCGACTGGCTGTTGCGCTGCTACGGCTTCACCGTCGAGGAGATCGCCGCCGGCGGTGAAGGCGGCATGCTCGACCTCGAGATCGATCCCAAGCTCGCCTGGGCCCTCAAACACCGCGACCGTTTCCCCGTCGACGTCAACCGCGCGGACAAGGAGATGCTGCTGCGGGTGCCGGGCCTCGGCACCCGGGCGGTGGAGAGCATCCTGCGCACCCGCCGCCACCGCACGCTGCGGCTCGACGACATCGGCCGGCTGACCAGCGGCCTGAAGCGCCTGCTGCCCTTCCTGATCGCCGCCGACCATCGGCCGGTGCGGCTGACCGATCGCCTCGACCTGCGCCGGCGGCTGCTGCAGCCGGCCCGCCAGCTGAGCCTGTTCTGATGGCCCTCGTGCATCTGGCCGACGGCGCGGACCTCGCGGGCTTCCGCCGGGCGATACGCCGGCTCGTCGCCGCCGGCGCCGCGCCCGAGGACGTGATCTGGCGCAGCGGGGAGGACGGCGATCTCTTCGGCGCCGGGAGCGCCGACTTCGTCGGCACCGACGCCGCCGACTTCGTCGACGGCGGGGAAGCCGGCCCGGCGCCTCCCCTCGCCCTGCCCCGCGTCGTGGGCGCCGCGGTCGAAGCCGTGGTCTGCCACCGCGATCCCGAGCGCTACGCCCTGCTCCATCGCCTGATCTGGCGCGTGCTCCACGGCGAACGGACAGTGCTGGAGGCACGGAGCGATCCGCTCGTCCACCGCCTCGCCGGGATGCAGCAGGCCATCCGGCGCGACATCCACAAGATGCATGCCTTCCTGCGCTTCCGCCGGGTTACGGCCGAAAGCGGCGAGCGCTTCGTCGCCTGGTTCGAGCCGGAGCATTTCATCCTCGAGGCCGTGGCCGATTTCTTCGCGGACCGGTTCCCGGGCTTCGCCTGGTCGATCCTGACGCCCGTCGGCTCCCTGCACTGGGACGGCGCGGCGCTGGACTTCGGCCCGCCCGGCACGCGCGGCGCCGCCATGCCGGACGACAGCGTCGAGACGGCCTGGCGCGCCTATTACGAGGCCACCTTCAACCCGGCCCGCCTCAATCCGACGATGATGCGCTCGGAGATGCCGAAGAAATACTGGCGCAACCTGCCGGAGACGCAGGCGATCCCGCACCTGATCCGAACCGCGCCCTCGCGCGTTACGGCGATGTTGGAGAAGGAGGCTGCCATGCCGCTCAAGCGCAATCCCGACAAGGCCGTCGCGGCGCTGCCGGACCAGGCGCCGAAATCTCTGGCCGAGCTCAACCGTATCATCGCCGCCTCGGAGCCGCTGGTGCCGGGGGCGACTCGGGCGGTGCTGGGCGAGGGCCCGGTCGGCGCGGCGCTCGCCTTCGTCGGCGAGCAGCCCGGCGACCAGGAAGACCTGCAGGGCCGGCCCTTCGTCGGCCCGGCCGGCCAGCTGCTCGACCGCGCCATGGCCGAGGCCGGCATCGACCGCACCGAGGCCTATGTCACCAATGCGGTGAAGCATTTCAAGTTCGAGCAGCGCGGCAAGCGCCGCATCCACCAGAAGCCGACGGCCGGCGAGGTGCGGCACTATCGCTGGTGGCTGATGCGCGAGCTCGATTTCGTGCACCCTCGCCTGGTGGTGGCGCTCGGCGCGACGGCGGTGCTCGCCCTCGCCGGCAAGGCCCTGCCGATCGCCCGCTGCCGCGGCGAAGCCCGCTTGGAGGGCCGGCCCGGCTTCATAACCGTGCATCCCTCCTATCTCCTGCGCCTGCCGGACGAGGATGCCAGGCACGCAGCCTATGCCGCCTTCCTCGACGATCTCCGGCATGTCCGCGCCATCCTCGAGCGCCGCCCGGCGAGCTGAGGCGCCGGCTTCCGGCCGCCATCGCCTGCCGCTATGGTCCGGGCCAAGCAGGGCTTGGCGGCTCGCGGGGCCGAACGGGAGGAGACGGCGATGGCCGAGGACGTGGTGCTGGTGACGGGGGCCGGCGGCTGCATCGCCGCCTGGGTGATGAAGGACCTGCTGGCGGCGGGCGCCGGGGTGGTCGGCTTCGATCTCAGCGACAACAAGCGTCGGGCCGGCCTCGCCATGCCGGAGGCGGATGTCGCCCGCATCGCCTGGGAGCTCGGCGACATCGCCGACGGCGAGCGCCTGCGCGAGGTCGCGGCCCGGCACGGGGTCACCGCCATCATCCACCTGGCGGCGCTGCAGGTGCCGTTCTGCAAGGCCGATCCGGTGGCCGGCGCCAAGGTCAACGTGCTCGGCACCGTCAATGTCCTGGAGACCGCCCGCCATCTCGGCATCCGGCGCCTGGCCTATGCCAGCTCCATCGCGGTGCAGGGCATGGGCGAGGACAGCCCCTGGCTCGCCACGCTCTACGGCGCCCACAAGGCCTGCTGCGAGGCGATGGCCAAGGTCTACTGGCAGGACTGGCAGGTCCCCAGCATCGGCATCCGCCCCGGCGTGGTCTACGGCCCGGGCCGCGACCAGGGCATGAGCGCGGCGCCGACCGTCGCCATGCTGGCCGCCGTCACCGGCTCGGCCTACGACATCCCCTTCACCGGCCCCTTCCCCTTCCTCTATGTGCGCGAGGCTGCCGCAGCCTTCGTGCAGGCCGTGGCCGAGGATCGCACCGGGGCCGGCGTGTTCGACCTCAACGGCGTCGCCTCCACCATCGAGGACGTGACGGGGATGATCCGCGGCCATGCGCCGGCCGCCGCCGTCGGCAGCCGCGGCGCCCCCTTCCCCTTTCCGGCCGAGCTCGCCGACGCGCCGCTCGCCGCCGCGATCGGCGACTATCGCAAATGGCCGCTGGAGGCCGGCGTCGCCGAGACGATCGCCCTGTTCCGGGATCTGGTGGCCGCCGGGAGGCTGGCGGCGGCCGACGTGCGCTGAGCCAGTGCTCCCGAGCCTGCTTGCGGCCTGGCGAGCTTGCGCCACGGCGTCCATCGCGCCCCGCAGGTGATGCGGCAGCGCGGGCATGGCCGGGGCCACCCCTCGGCCGGCCGCTCACGAAACTTCTCGGAGCGGACATATCCGGGAAACATCGCCCGCCCATTGTGAGCCCGCCCCCGCAGGGGCGGCACCGGATCTGACGCGGAGCGACACGATGGCCTCGGTTGCGGACGAGAATGCCCTGCCTGCCGGTCTCGAAGCGACCGGGACGCCGGCGGCGGACGCCGAGCCCGATGCGGCGCAGGCGCCGCCGCTGCCGTTCGGAACCTTGAGGCCGGAGCACCGTCCCGCCGGCGGTCCGCGATACTGGATCGCCCTGTCCCTGGCGAGCCTCGTGGGCTGCAACGCCGGCGACCTCGTCGTGTCCGCCTTCGGCGTCCTCGACAGCCTGCCCCTCCTGATCGCGGCCTTCGCCGTGCTCCTGGCCCTCGAGCAGGACGGCGAGCACCGCACCGAGGCCTATTACTGGCTGCTGGTCATCGTCGCGCGCACCGCCGCCACGAACCTCGCCGATTTCGCCGGCCGGCAGGTCGGCGTCCCGGCGACCGTTCCGATCATGGCCGCCCTGCTGCTCGGGCTCGCCGGGGCACGCCGCTATCTCGGCAGCCGTCCGATCCGGAACCGAGCCACCTGCGCCGGCAAGGACGCCGTGCCGATCGACGGCCTCTCCTGGGCCACGATGCTCGTGGCCGGTTCGCTCGGAACGGCGATCGGCGATCTCCTGTCGTTCCACCTCGGCCTCGGCGGCGCCTCGCTCCTGCTCTCCGGAGCGGTGGCGCTGCTGATCGGCCTGAAGGCGACCCGCCTACCGGCCGCGCCGGCCCCATACCGGCTCGCCGTGATTGCGATCCTGGCCGCCGGAACCTCCCTCGGCGACGTCCTCGCCAGGGTTGCCGGCCTCTGGCAGAGCGCGGCCGGCGTCTTCCTCCTCCTCGCCGCCGTCCTGACCCTGCCGTCCCGCGTCTGGAGCCCGCCTGCGACGTGCCCTGCCCGATAGACGGACCGGCGTGACGGCGCCGGGCCCGCCTCAGGTGCCGCAGAAGGTGCGGTAGACCCGCTCGTCCGGCGCCGGCGGCTCGGCATAGGCGGCAAAGGCCGGCTGGTCCTCGCAGGGCGCCGACAGCACCTGCACCAGCTCCTCGAACGGGCCGAAATCCGCCCGCTCCACCGCGGCTTCGATCACGGCCTCGACCCGGTGGTTGCGCGGGATGAAGGCGGGGTTGACCGCCCGCATCGCCGAGCGCCTGGCGGCGGCGTCGCCCCCCTCGGCGGCGAGGCGGGCGCGCCAGCGCTGCGCCCAGGCGTCGTAGGCCGCGGGGTCGGCGAACAGGACGCGCACCGGCCCGTCGCCGTCCGGACCGGCGGCCGCGTCGCAGAGCCGCCGGAAGGTCAGGGTGAAGTCCGCCTTGCCGGCGGTCATGCGCTCGAAGAGGTCGCGCGCCAAAGCGAGGTCGCCCTCGACCTCCGTCGTCAGGCCGAGCTTGGCGCGCAGCCCGGCGAGGTAGGCTGGGTTGAACGCCTCGCCGAAGCGGCCGAGCGCCGCCTCGGCCAGGGCGACCGCCGTGTCCTGGTTCTCGTCGATCAGCGGCAGCAGGCATTCGGCCAGGCGCGCCAGGTTCCACTGGGCGATGCCGGGCTGGTTGGCATAGGCGTAGCGGCCCCGCTCGTCGATCGAGCTGAACACCGTGGCGGGGTCGTAGGCGTCCATGAAGGCGCAGGGCCCGTAGTCGATGGTCTCGCCGGCGATCGACATGTTGTCGGTGTTCATCACGCCGTGGATGAAGCCGACCAGCATCCAGCGCACCACCAGCGCGGCCTGCCGGGCCATCACCGCTTCGAAGAGGGCGAGCACGGGCCGCTCGGCCGCCGCCGCCTCGGGATAGTGCCGCTCGATCACATGGTCGGCGAGGCGGCGCAGCGAGTCCGTGTCGCCGCGGGCGGCGAAGAACTGGAAGGTGCCAACCCGGATATGGCTGGCGGCCACGCGCGTCAGCACCGCGCCCGGCAGCGCCGTCTCGCGCCGGACCCATTCGCCCGTGGTCGCGGCGGCGAGCGCCCGCGTGGTCGGGATGCCGAGCGCCGCCATCGCCTCGCTGACGATATATTCGCGCAAGACCGGCCCGAGCGCCGCCCGCCCGTCGCCGCGCCGCGAGAACGGCGTCGGGCCGGAGCCCTTGAGCTGGATGTCGCGCCGCCGGCCGGCGCGGTCGACCACCTCGCCGAGCAGGATCGCCCGGCCGTCGCCGAGCTGCGGCACGAACACGCCGAACTGGTGCCCGGCATAGGCGGCGGCGATCGGCTCGGCGCCCTCGGGCACCCGCTTGCCCGCCAGCATCTCCACGCCCTCGGGCGAGGCGAGCCAGTCCGGATCGAGCCCGAGCTCGCGCGCGAGACCGAGGTTGAGCTTCACCAGCCGCGGCGTGGCCACCGGCGTCGGCGCGACGCGGGCATGGAAGGCGCCGGGCAGGCGGGCATAGCTGTTGTCGAAGGCGATCTGCATCCCGGAGGCTGTCATGGGCGGCATCAATAATAGCGCGGGATCGGCCCGAGCTGCGGCGTGGTGCGGCCATCGAGGTCGACGAACACCTCGTCGACATAGCACCAGCCCCAGCCCTCGGGCGGGTCGTAGCCCTCGATGATCGGGTGGCGGGTCGCCCGGAAATGCGCCGTGGCATGGCGGTTGGGCGAGTCGTCGCAGCAGCCGACATGGCCGCAGGTGCGGCAGATCCGCAGGTGCAGCCAGACGCTGCCGCTCTTGAGACACTCCTCGCAGCCGCGCGCGCTCGGCGTGACGTCGCGGATGTCCTCGGCATGCGGGCATTCGAAGGCCATGGCGATCTCCACCGGCCACACCGACCGTCGCCGGAAAAGTAGGTGCCCGGGCGGGCATGGTCAACGCGTCGGCAGCCGGCGGCAACGTCGAAAGTTGGTCGTTCATGTATGCTGATGCCCCAGATGAACGCTGGGGGACATCCGTGACAAATCCTGCGGACTGCAGTCGCATCGTTCTGCGCAGGGCGACGACCGATGACGCAAGAGCACTCTCCGGCTTTGCGGCGCGCAGCTTTCAGGAGACGTTTGGTCCGGAAAGCAAGCCGCGCGACATGGAGGCATATCTTGCCAAGGCTTTCAGTCCGGCGGTGCAGACGGCCGAGATTGCCGATGCCGCGGCGACAGTGATCCTGGCCCTGGATGACAGAACCTCCGGCTTGGCCGGTTACGCGCATCTCGTCGCACGCAACGCCGATATCGAGCTCAAGCGCCTGTACGTGGATGCGCCGTGGAAGGGTCGTGGGCTCGCCGCGCGGCTCATGGACCGCATTTTCGAGGAATGCCGCCGGCATGGCGGAGATCGGCTCTGGCTCACGGTTTGGGTCCGCAATCATCGGGCCATGGCCTTCTATGAGAAGGTCGGCTTTCGCGTCTCCGGATCGGAAACCTTCATGCTCGGCGACGACGCACAGACGGACCATGTCATGGAGATGGCGGTTCCACGGGCCGTCGCACGACCTTCGGGCTGAGAGACGACCGCCGACAGGCCGGCAGACCTTCATTGCGGCGTCGCCGATTGCCTCCTAGACTTCGTCCATGGCGACGGGCAGCGACATCGATCTCACCGACCCCTATACCGGGCGGGAGGCACAGACCTTCCCGCGCCTCGGCGCGGAGATGGCGCGCCGCATCGCGGCCTACGGCGCCGAGGAGCGCATCCCGGCCGGCACGCTGCTGTTCGAGCGCGGCCAGCGCAGCGTCGATTTCTTTTTCGTGCTCGAAGGTTCGATCGAGGTCTTCGACCACGACATTCACGGCCGCGACCAGGTCTTCGCCGTTCATTCCGAGCGCCAGTTCACCGGCGAGCTCGACCATTTCAACGACCGCCGCATCCTGGTCTCGGGCCGCACCGGCGCCGACAGCCGCATCGTGCGCATCCATCGCGCCGATTTCCGCCGCCTGGTCACGGCCGAGCCGGATATCGGCGAGGTCATCATGCGCGCCTTCATCCTGCGACGGGTCGGGCTGATCCGCCAGGCGCATGGCGGCGTCGTGCTGGTCGGCCCGGCCCACGGCGCCGACACGCTGCGCCTGCAGCGCTTCCTGGTGCGCAACGGCTACCCCTTCCGCCTGCTCGACAGCGACACCGACCCCGGCGCCGGGAGCTTTCTCGCCTGCTTCGAGATCGCGCCCGAGCAATTGCCCGTGGTGATCGGCCAGGACGAGCAGGTGCTGCTCAACCCCTCGACCGAGGCGCTCGCTGACGATCTCGGCCTGACGGAGCGGCTCGATCCCGACAAGGTCCACGACGTCGCCGTGGTCGGCGCCGGACCGGCGGGCCTGGCCGCCGCGGTCTATGCCGCGTCCGAAGGCCTCGCCACCATCGTCATCGAGGGCGTGGCGCCGGGCGGGCAGGCCGGGACCAGCTCCAAGATCGAGAACTATCTCGGCTTTCCCACCGGCATTTCCGGCCAGGCCCTGGCCGGGCGGGCCCAGATCCAGGCGCAGAAGTTCGGGGCGCGGCTGGCGATCTCGCGCCATGCCGTGCGCCTCGCCTGCGACGAGGCGCCCTATCG
Source organism: Labrys wisconsinensis (assembly GCF_030814995.1). Taxonomy (GTDB): domain Bacteria; phylum Pseudomonadota; class Alphaproteobacteria; order Rhizobiales; family Labraceae; genus Labrys; species Labrys wisconsinensis. Next base: position 131,461 of record NZ_JAUSVX010000009.1, read on the forward strand.
CCTCGTCCTCGACGACGGCCAGGTGGTGCAAGCCCGTGCGATCGTGGTCGCCACCGGCGCGCGCTACCGCAAGCTCGACGTGCCGGACTATGACCGCTTCGAAGGCCAGGGCATCCATTATGCCGCGACCGCCATGGAGGCGGCGCTGTGCAGCGGCGAGGAGGTGGTCGTGGTCGGGGGCGGCAATTCCGCCGGCCAGGCCGCCATGTTCCTGTCGCGCAGCGTCGCCCATGTCCACATCCTGGTCCGGGCCGAGGGTCTCGCCGCCACCATGTCGGATTATCTGGTCCAGCGCATCGCCAGCTCGCCGAAGATCACCCTGCATGCGCGCAGCGAGATCACCACGCTCACCGGCGACCGCACGCTGCGCGAGGTCACCTGGACCAGCCGGCCGAGCGGCGAGAACCGGACGCGCCGCTGCGGCAACGTCTTCGTCATGATCGGCGCCCAGCCCAACACCGACTGGCTGGCCGGCTGCCTCGACCTCGACGCCAACGGCTTCGTGCGCACCGGCCAGGATGCCGCCGGCATGGCCCTCGCCTCCCCCTTTGCCACCACCAGGCCCGGCGTGTTCGCCGTCGGCGACGTGCGCTCCGGCTCGGTCAAGCGCGTCGCCTCCGGCGTCGGCGAAGGCTCGGTGGTGGTGGCGGCGATCCACCAGTTCCTGCACCCGGGGCCTTAGCCGAGCGAGGCTGGAACCCGCCAGGTCCATTCTCCCGACCGCGGGCTTGCGATCGCGGATGTTTCCTTCGCCACGAAGCGCTCTTCGGGACGGCATGCCCGATGCGTGCCGGCGGTCAACACCGCACCGCCACGGCAGACTCACGTCGTTCTTTTCTTCTGCACCATCCCGATCAAAGCCGTTACCAGCGCGACATTGACAAGCGCCACGACGAAGAGGAGAGCAAGCGTGCCCTCCGCACCCAGCTTCTCGATCAGCATCGCGCCGATCGACGGCGACGCGGCCTGCATGATCAGGCTCGGCATCGCGATGCGGCCCATGATCGCCGCGTAGCGGTGCTCGCCAAAGACCGCCAGCGGCAGCGTGCCTCGGGCGATCGACTCGATGCCGATCCCCGCTCCGTAGAGAATCAGCGCAGCCGCCACGATCGGGACACCGATCCAGAGAAGGCCGACGCCCGCCGCGACGAGCACCGTCGAGGCGAACTTGGTCCAGATCGGATGGTGGAAGCGACTGATCGCCATCTCGATGGTTCGGGCGCCGACCTGAGAGGGGCCAACGATGGCGCCAAGCGCGACGGCTGCGCCGAGGGCGATGTCGCGAGCCTGAAGGATGGTCAGCATGTGGACCGACAGCAGCGTCGAGATCATCGAGCTGATGGCGATCACGAGTGCGATGAGAGCGAACAGCAGCCTCGAGTCCGCCGGCACCGCGCCGCCGACCGCACCTTCGCCGGCTGCGTGCTTGCTCTGGCCGGCGTTCTGCTTCTGCTCCTTCGGCAAGGCGAAGACATAGAGCGGCAGCAGGACGAGCAGGTGAATGGCTGCGTAGATCAGACAGGCATTCCGCCAGCCGAACTGCGAAACGAGCATGGCCGACAGAGGCCAGCAAACCGTGCTTGCGAAGCCTCCGAACAAGGTCAGGCTCGTGATCGCCGCACGGGCGCGCTGGCCGTAAATTCGGCCGAGCGTCGCGAAGGCCGCATCATAGAGGCCGGCCCCCATGCCGACACCGAGCACCAACCACGCGAGGACGTAGACCAGCACGTTGGGCGAGAAAGCGAGCCCGATCAGGCCGAGGGCGAGGAAAATCGCGCTCGTCGCGAGCACCGGCCGGCCGCCGAGGCGCTGTATGCGGTCGCCAACTTGCGGCGAGACCATGCCCGCCACCAGCAGGCCAAACGAAAGGCCGCCGACGATCCAGGCCAACGGCCAGCCCGTGTCGCTCGCAATGGGCTGCGCGAGCACGGCCAGCAGATAGTACGACGAGCCCCAGGCGAGGATCTGGCTGACGCCGAGCACGGGGATTGCCGATCGGAGGCGCGGTAGATCCGCCATAGGGGCCCGTTGGGTCGTGGCGCCGAGGCTCACGCGGCGGCTCCGCAACCACATCCGCTCTTTGCCCGATCCCTTGCGACCGCATCGGACCCGCAGCAGGCCTCGACCCGCTCCGGGGCTGGACCGCCGCAGCATCCGGCAGCGCCGCTGCCTTGCACCGAGAACGTCGTGGTGCAAACCCCGGTCTCCGGGAGAGCAAGCTGGACGTTGTCGGCCGACGCGACGTCGCCGGCGAGCGCTGCAACCACGGAGCGGACCTGCTCATAGCCGGTCAGGAGAAGGAAGGTCGGCGCGCGGCCGTAGCTCTTGATGCCGACGGTGTAGAAGCCTGGCTCGAGATGGGCGAGCTCGCGGTGTCCGTGCGGCGGGACGGAGCCGCAGGAATGCTCGTTGGGATCGATCAGCGGTCCCAAAGCCTTTGTGCTCTCCAGCCATGGATCGAGGTCGAGCCGCAGCTCGCGCGTCAACGACAGATCGGGACGCTGGCCCGTCGCGCCGATGATGCGATCGACCGGCCCGATCGTGTACGGCCCCCGATCCGTCTCTCCGTCCACGAGGAGGCGGCCACTCACCTCCCGGATACCGAGGATCGAAACGCCGGCCATGAGCGCGACACGGCCGCTCTCGACCAGATCTCGTGTCTCTGCGCCGAGTTCGCCGCGCGCCGGCAACTGATCGGCATCACCGCCGCCATAGATGCGCGCCAGATTGGTTCCGCGCGTTGCCCAGATCGCTTTCGTGCCGGACGCGACCTCGGCGAGCCGCGCGAGATCGCGCAGAGCGTTGGCGGCGGAGTGGCCGGCGCCGACCACCAGAGTGGTGCGCCCCGCATAGATGCCACGATGCCTGCCGAGTGCGTCGGGGATGCCATAGGCGATCCGATCGGCGAACGCCGCTTCGCCATCCGCCGGAAGGCCGCTCGCACCGAGCGGGTTCGGCGTTGCCCAGGTGCCGGAAGCGTCGATGACGGCGCGGGCGAGATCGCGGCGGCTTCCCGCATCGGTCTCCACCGTCAGAACGAAGGGCCGCTCCTCACGCCCGCGGCCGGCGACCTTGTCGAGCCCGAAGCGCGAGATTGCCGTGACACGAGCGCCGAGTTCAACCCTGTCGGCGAGCTCGGGAGTCCCGGCGAGCGGTTCGAGATAGTCGCGGACGATCTCGTCTCCGGTCGGGAACGCATCGGCCGCCGGCGCGGTCCACCCCCGCCGTTCGAGCAAGGCGACGGCAACCGCATCCATGCAGAAGCGCCATGGCGTGAAGACGCGGACGTGGCCCCAGCCGCGCATATTGGCGCCGACAGCCGGCCCGGCTTCGTACAGCTTCACCGGCAGGTCCCGCGAGACGAGATGCGCGGCAGCCGCGAGACCGACGGGGCCGCCACCTATGACGGCGACCGGCAGGGATTCCATGGCTTGCGATGACATATTCGGTCCTTCCGGCATTATGGAAATAGTAGGCAAATGAGAGACCGTCAGCCGGCGGTCTCCACCTCATGCGGGGCGCAGCCGGCATCGGCGCAGCACTCATCCACCAGGAAGCCAACGAGGCTGGTCATCGCGGGATAGTTGGCGCGGCAGATCAACGTCGTGGCCTGCCGCTCCTGGGTCACCAATCCCGTCACGATCAGCCGCTGGAGATGATGGGACAGGGTCGAGGCGGGAATGCCGAGCTTCTCCTGCAGGCGGCCGACGGGAAGCCCGCCATCGCCAGCCCGGACGAGGGTCCGATAGACCTGAAGCCGGGTCGCGTTGCCGAGCGCCTCGAGCTGTTTCGCCGCTTTTTCGATGATCATGGAAATAAGCTATGCCAGCGAGGGCCGGCAGGTCAATTGCTATTTCTACGATCCCCGAAATTAGCGATTGTCCCTGCTGTCTTCGGCGAGCCGCGCCGGTGCATGTCCGTTCTCGTACCAGCCCTTCGAGCGGTTCACGATCCACACGACGGAGAGCATGACCGGCACCTCGATCAGGACGCCGACGACGGTGGCGAGGGCGGCACCCGACTGAAAGCCGAAGAGACTGATCGCGGCGGCAACCGCGAGCTCGAAGAAGTTGGAGGCGCCGATCAGCGCCGATGGGCCGGCCACGCAATGCTGCTCGCCGGTGAGACGGTTGAGCAGATAGGCCAGCCCCGAGTTGAAATAGACCTGGATCAGGATCGGCACGGCGAGCAGCGCGATGACGAGCGGCTGGGCCAGGATCTGCCCGCCCTGAAAGCCGAAGAGCAGGACGAGCGTCGCGAGCAGGGCGACCAGCGACATCGGCTGGAGCCGATCAAGGCAACGCGTCAGCGCCCATTCGCCACCGGTCGCCAGCAGCCGGCGCCGCAGAAGCTGCGCAGCGACCACCGGCACGAGGATATAGAGCGCGACGGAAAGAACGAGCGTGTCCCACGGCACGATGATGGCGGAGAGGCCGAGCAGCAGGCCGACGATCGGCGCGAACGCGAACACCATGATGGTGTCGTTGAGCGCGACCTGCGAGAGCGTGAAATGCGGCTCCCCTCTCGTCAGGTTCGACCAGACGAAGACCATCGCCGTGCAGGGCGCAGCCGCGAGGATGATGAGGCCGGCAATGTAGCTGTCGATCTGGTCGGCCGGTAGGCTGGACCGGAAGAGATGCCCGATGAAGAGCCAGCCGAGCGCCGCCATGGAGAACGGCTTCACCGCCCAATTGACGAAGAGCGTCACGCCGATGCCGCGCCAGTGCTCCTTGACCCGGCCGAGCGCGGCAAAGTCGATCTTGACCAGCATCGGCACGATCATCAGCCAGATCAGCGCCGCGACCAGCAGGTTGACCTTGGCGATCTCGGCGGAGCCGATGACATGGAACAAGCCGGGCATGAGATGGCCGAGCCCGACCCCGGCCGCGATGCAGAGGGCGACCCAGAGGGTGAGATAGCGTTCAAAAGTCGACATCGCCCCCCTCATGCCGTCGCCACGCGGCGGCCGTGTTCGTCCACCACGCGCTCGCCGTCTTCCTTGACGAACGCCCCGCGCTGCGGAGGCAGCAGGTCGAGCACCGCCTCGGATGGTCGGCAGAGCCCGACGCCTCTTGATGTGACGACGATCGGTCGGTTGATCAGGATCGGATGCGCCATCATCGCGTCGAGAAGCTGGTCGTCGGTCAGCTCGGGATCGCCGAGGCCCAGCTCGGCGTAAGGCGTGCCCTTCTCGCGCAGCAGCGCGCGGACCGGGATGCCCATGCGCGCGATGAGCTGCTCGAGCATGATCCGCGTCGGCGGTGTCTTCAGGTACTCGATGACATGCGGCTCGATGCCGGCGTTGCGGATCATCGCCAGCGTGTTGCGCGACGTTCCACAGTCGGGATTGTGATAGATGACGACGTCCATGATCGGCCTCACGCTGCGCTCGGCCGAGGGGTCGTCGAGCCTTCGATTCGTCCGATCTCGCGCAGCCTGGTGCCGAGCGTGGCCTTGTCGAGGCCCTCGGCCGGCAGCGCCACGAAGACGGAGATCCGGTTCCGCAGGTAGCGGAAGGCCGTGACGAACGCGGCTTCCTTCTGGATATCCACCCCTTCGACCACGGCGGGGTCCTCGATGCCCCAATGGGCCGTCATCGGCTGGCCCGGCCAGACCGGGCACGCCTCGCCGGCGGCGGTATCACAGACGGTGAAGACGAAATCCATGACAGGTGCGTCGGGCCTGGCGAACTCGTCCCAGCTCTTCGACCGGAAGCCCTCGGCCGGATAGTCGAAGCTCCGCAGCACCTTCAGTGCGAAGGGATTGACGGCCCCCTTCGGCTGGCTGCCGGCCGAGAAGGCGCGGAATCGGCCGGCGCCTTCCTTGGTGAGAATGCTCTCGGCCAGGATCGACCGAGCCGAATTCCCAGTGCAGAGGAACAGGACGTTGTAGATGCGATCAGTCATGGGCTGCCTCCTCGGCGTCGATCTCTGGTGGTGAGCAGCAAGGAGAAAGGTCGGCGATCAGCGGGGCGCAAAGTTCCGGCCTGCCGCCACAACAATCCCTGACGAGAAATCCGGCGATCGAGCGGACGGCGTCCAGCCGTGCCCGATAGATGATCGACCGGCTCCGCCGCTCCGCCACGATCAGTCCGGCGCGGGTGAGGATCGCCAGATGCGTCGACATCGTGTTGTGCGGCACGTCCATGTGCCGCGCGATCTCGCCGGCGGGCAGCCCCTCGGGCTCGTGCTTCATCAGCAGCCGAAACACCTCGAGGCGGGTGGTCTGGGCGAGCGCCGCAAAGGCGAGGATGGCCTGGTCCGAGTCCATATGTCGAAGATAGTCGACATATGGACGTGTTGCAAGCGAACAGACTTGTCCCGCCGGATCGGTCGCGGACCTGCTGCCGTAACGGCTGGTCGGCCTCTCTCCTGGCGCCCTGCGGCTCGGACTCCGTTCCATGACGGCGCATCGCCTGATCTTTGATCGGAGGGATCTGATCAAAGATCATCCGCCGGTCTCGGCCGGCGCGGCAGGCCCCTGCCCGCGGTGATCCGGTCGGCATTGGCGAGCAGCGTCGCGGCCAGGGCCTTGACCGCCTTGCCGTGCGCGTCGGCGCCGAGCACCACGAACTGGATCCGCCCCAGCGCCGGCAGGTCGCCCGAGACTTCCGCCAGTCCCGGCGGGATCAGGCGGACGGAATGCGGCGTCACGCCCAGGCCCGCCAGGGCGGCGGCGCGCAGGCCGCTCAGGCTGGCCGAGGTGCAGGCGATGCGCCAGCGCCGCCCCGCCCGCTCTAGCGCCTCGATGGCGACCGCGCGCGTGATGCTCGGCGGGGGATAGAGCAGCAGCGGCAGCGGCTCGGCCGCGGCGACCTCGAAGCCGGGCCGGCCGATCCAGCCGATCGCCTCCTCCCAGGCCGTCTCGCCGCGACGGTCGCCCTCGCGCCGCTTGGCGAAGACCAGGTCGAGCTCGCCGGCATCATAGGCCTCATAGAGGTTGCCGCTGAGGCCGACGGTCAGCTCGAGGTCCACCGCGCTGTGCCGCGCCGTGAAATCGGCGAGGATCTCCGGCAAGGCGGTCGAGACGAAATCCTCCGAGGCGCCGAAGCGGATGCGGCCCCTGAGATCCGAGCCTTCGAGATAGCGCTCGATCCGCAGCCCCGCCTCCAAGGCCTGGCGCACGAAAGGCAGGACGGCGTCGCCGTCCGGCGTCAGCGTCACCGAATGCGTGTCGCGCGCGAAAAGCCGCCGGCCGACCCGCTGCTCCAGCCGGGCGATGTGCTGGCTGACGGCCGATTGCTGCAGCCCGAGCCGCCGGGCCGCCGCGGTGAAGCTGCGCGTCTCGCTGACGGCGACGAAGCTCTGCAGCAGCACGGGATTGAGGATGTCGAGGATGCGCATGTCTCATCACGATCCATGATGACTGATATCTGTTCATGATGATTTACTCATGAAGGCGGGAGGCATAGCAAGGGGCGTCCCTCGCATCCAGGAGCCGGCCATGCCCTTTCGCAGCCTGCTGTCACGCCTCGGCATCGATCCCTATCTCATCGCGCTTATCGCGACCGTCGGCCTCGCCGCCGCCCTCCCCGCCCGCGGCGTGGCGGCGGTGGCGGTCGACCATGCCGTCACCGCAGCGGTCGCCCTGCTGTTCTTCCTCTATGGCGCGCGGCTCTCCAGCCGCGCCGTGATCGAGGGCCTGGCCCATTGGCGCCTGCAGGCCCTGGTCTTCGCCAGCACCTTCGTGCTGTTCCCGCTTGTCGGCCTGGCGCTGACCACGGCGCTGCGGCCCTTCCTGTCGGCCGACCTCGCCCTCGGCCTGATGTTCGTCTGCGTGCTGCCCTCGACCGTGCAGTCCTCGATCGCCTTCACCTCGATCGCCCGCGGCAACGTGCCGGCAGCGCTGTGCAGCGCCTCGCTGTCGAACCTGATCGGCATGGTGATGACGCCGGCCCTGGTGGCCCTGCTGCTGAGCACCCACGGCGCCGGCTTCAGCGGCCAGGCGCTCGTCGACATCGCGCTGCAGATCCTGGCCCCCTTCGCCGCCGGCCAGCTGGCGCAGCGCTGGATCGGCCCCTGGCTGACGCGCCACCGCGCCCTGACCGCCTTCGTCGACCGCGGCTCGATCCTGCTGGTGGTCTATGCCGCCTTCAGCGAGGGCATGGTCGCCGGCGTCTGGGCAAGCCTCGGCCTCGGCGAGCTCGCCACCGTGCTGGTGCTCGATGTCGTGATGCTGGGGCTGGTGCTGATCATCACCACCGCGGCCAGCCGGCGGCTCGGCTTCTCGCGGGAGGACGAGATCGCCATCGTGTTCTGCGGCTCGAAGAAGAGCATGGCGAGCGGCATCCCGATGGCCAACATCCTGTTCGCCGGCCAGCCGCTCGGCCTGATCGTCCTGCCGCTGATGCTGTTCCATCAGGCCCAGCTCTTCGCCTGCGCCACGCTGGCCCAGCGCTATGCCCGGCGTGCCGCGGCGACGAGCAGCCCCGCCACCCATGGCGCGCGCCCGGCGAACGGGCCGGAGTCGACGCTGGCGGCCCGCGCCGGATGACCGGCGCCGGCCTGTCTCAGGCGTGGGCCGCGGCGGCGCCGCCGGTGCGCACCGCGCGGACCCGCTCGCGATGGGCGGTATAGAGGCCGCTCGCCGCGATCACCAGGCCACCGGCGACGGTCCAGATGCCCGGGATGATGCCGAAGGCGGCGAAGCCGAGCAGGCCGGCGAACAGGAGCTGGACATAGGAGAAGGGCGCGAGCACCGAGGCCGGCGCCAGCCTGTAGCCCCGCACCAGCAGCCAATGGCCCATGGTCGAGAACACGCCGGTGAGGATGCCGAAGCCGATTTCGTGCAGGTTGGGCGTGCGCCAGACGAACGGCACCAGCAGCGACAGCGCCACCAGGCCGATCAGCGCCGACCAGGCCAGTGTCAGCTCCGGCCGCTCGCTGCTCATCATCCGCGTGGTGATCGCCGCCACCGACCAGACCATGGCCGAAGCCACCGGATATAGCGCCGCCATCTGGAAGGCGTCCGACCCCGGCCGCACCACCAGCATCACGCCGAGGAAGCCGAGGCCCGCCGCCGCCCAGCGGTGCAGGCCGACCTTCTCGCCGAGGAAGGGGATCGACAGCGCCGTGATGAAGATCGGCGACAGGAAGTTGATCGCCGTGGCCTCGGCCACCTGCAGATGCTGCACGCCCTCCATGAACAGCACGGACGAGCCGACCACGGCCAGGGCGCGCAGCGCCTGCAGGCTGGGACGGGCCGTGGCCAGCGCGCGGCGTCCGTGCGCCAGGAAGGCGGCGGGCACGACCAGCATGGCGAACACGACATAGCGCATCCACGTCACCTCGACCGCCGGCAGCGTGGCGGTGGCGAACTTGGCGACGACGTCGCCCGCGGAGAAGAACACGGTCGACAGGACGATGAGGCCGATTCCCCTGAGCACGGTGTCGGGAACGGCGACGCTGATCCTGGGCGTGGTCACGTCCAGGAGGTCGAGGAAGCCGGGCGCCTCGGCGGTGCCGGCGATGGAAGGAGGGGGAGCCATGGGAGCAACGATACGCAGCGTCCGGTTGGAACTCGCCCGGACTGACGAGACGCTATCACCGGTCAGCTATATAGAAGATGAACGGGTAAGAAATCGTTTGGCATGACAGGAATGCAGCCGGCGCAGGTCTGCGGAGCCGCGGACGGATGGCCACCGGACAGCCGCGGGCCCGGGCGGCGCGGCGATCAAGTTTCATTTCGGAGTATTACGAAGCGGTACCGAACGTGAAGCCGGGTGCAGAAGCAGCCGGAACCTTTTCTCTCGCTGCCGGTTGAGAGACCAAGTCCGTATGGCTGGGGAATAGGCCGCCCGGTTTCTCTGCAAGCCCATACGAAAGCCGCCTCGGGAAACTGAGGCGGCCAGATTCTTTTGGGCGCTATGATCTTGGCCTCTTCCTGCCGAGTTTCCGTTCGGACGGAAAGCTTGGCAAAAGCCACGACAACCGTCGGCATACGGTTTGCCCGGTATAGGACACAGGCTGTGCCAATGCTGCGAAGCACGCGGCGCGAAGCAGGATGGTGCCCCCGGCAGGGATCGAACCCGCGACCTTCGGTTTACAAAACCGCTGCTCTACCAGCTGAGCTACAAGGGCATCCGGACCGGGAGCGCTCCCGGCGTATTGCCGGTCCCGCAGGAGGCGCCGGGCGGCGGATCCCCTGATCGAATGAAACCAGCGTCGGTTTTGGGGTAGCAATTCGCACACCGCGGCGCAAGGTGTCGCCGGGGTCGACGGAACACCCGGCGCGGGCTGCGCCGGCATTTCGTCCGCCCGGCGAGGCCTCGCAAATCGGGCATGGCGTCCGTCGCGAAGGTCCGGCAGGATGGTGGGCGGGTCGCCGGCGGGAGCCCGGCCTCGCGGGGGAAGCGTCGATGATCTCCGTGTTCGACATCTTCAAGATCGGCATCGGCCCGTCCTCGTCGCACACGGTGGGGCCGATGCGGGCCGCGGGCCGCTTCGTCGAATCCCTGCGCCACAAGCATCTGTTCCATCATGCCAGCCGCATCGAGACGGTGCTGTTCGGCTCGCTCGCCTGGACCGGCCACGGCCATGCCACCGATACGGCCGTCATCCTCGGCCTGGCGGGCGAGCAGCCCGAGACCATCGATCCCGACGCGGTGCCGGCCATCATCGCCGACGCCGCCGGGGAGAAGATGCTGTCGCTCGGCGGCCGCCGCGCCATCGCCTTCGATCGGCCGCGCGACGTGGTCTTCGACCGCAAGACCCCGGCCAAGGGCCACCCCAACACCCTTTCCTTCACCGCCTATGACGAGCACGGCAAGGCGATGCTGACGGAATATTACTTCTCCGTCGGCGGCGGCTTCGTGCTGGCCGAGGGCGAGGAGGCCGTCGCCGCCGCGGCGGTGCCGGTGCCGCATCCCTTCCGCAGCGGCGCGGACCTGCTGGCGATCGGCCGGGCCCGGGGCCTCTCCATCGCCGGCATCGTCCTGGAGAACGAGACGGCGCGCCTGCCTGAGGAGGAGGTCCGCGCCCGCCTGGCCCGCATCCGCGCCGTCATGGATGCCGCCATCGACCGAGGCATGGCGCAGGAGGGCGAGCTGCCCGGCGGCCTCAGGGTCAAGCGCCGCGCCAAGGCGCTGCACGACCGCCTCAAGGCCGACCGCGGCCGCAACGTGCGCGCCGCCCACCAGGTGATGGACTGGGTCTCCCTCTTTGCCATCGCCGTCAACGAGGAGAACGCCGCCGGCGGGCGCGTCGTCACCGCCCCGACCAATGGCGCCGCCGGCATCGTCCCGGCGGTGCTGCGCTACTACCGCGAATTCTGCGACGCGTCCGAAGCCGGCGCCGACGATTTCCTGCTGACCGCCGCCGCCATCGGCACGCTGTTCAAGCTGAACGCTTCGATCTCCGGCGCCGAGGTCGGCTGCCAGGGCGAGGTCGGCGTCGCCGCCTCCATGGCCGCGGCGGGCCTCGCCGCAGCGCTCGGCGGCAGCAACGAGCAGATCGAGAACGCCGCCGAGATCGGCATGGAGCACCATCTCGGCATGACCTGCGACCCGATCGGCGGCCTGGTGCAGATTCCCTGCATCGAGCGCAACGCCTTCGGCGCCAACAAGGCCATCGCCGCCGCCTCGCTCGCCCTGCACGGCGACGGCACCCATAAGGTCAGCCTCGACCAGGTCGTCGCCACCATGCGCGCCACCGGCGCCGACATGCAGTCGAAATACAAGGAGACCTCGCAGGGAGGCCTCGCCGTCAACGCGGTGGAGTGCTGAGCCCGCTTCTCGGTGCGCGACGCCGAGGGCGATGACGTCGAGGAGATAGGCGGTCCGTTCGTCCCATGGGGGCCGCATCGCCTCGATCGCCGCGGCCCGCAAGCCCCGATTCGCGGCCGTTGCCGGGGGCTGCGGGCGCCAAGACGCTTGCCTCCCGAGGCCGAGCCGCTATTGTCCCGCCGGACTGAACAGACCCGCCGCACAGTCCGCATCGAGGCGCACAACCGAGATCATGGCATCCAAGATTCGTATCGCGCTCGACGCCATGGGCGGCGACCATGGCCCGTCCGTGGTGCTTCCCGCTGCGGCGCTGTCGCTGCAACGCCACCCGGATCTGGCCTTCGAGATCTACGGCCAGGAGGCCGTGCTGCGCCCGCTGCTGGACAGGCATCCGACCCTGGCGGCGGTCTCGACGCTGCACCACACCGACATCGCCATCCGCATGGACGACAAGCCGAGCCAGGCCCTGCGCTACGGCCGCCGCGTCTCCTCGATGTGGCTGTCCATCGAGGCGGTGAAGCGCGGCCAGGCGGATGCCGCCGTCTCCGCCGGCAATACCGGCGCGCTGATGGCGATGGCCCGCTTCTGCCTGCACACCATGGCGCGGATCGAGCGGCCGGCCATCGCCGCGCTGTGGCCGACCCTGCGCGGGGAATCGATCGTGCTCGACCTCGGCGCCTCGATCGGCGCCGATGCGCGGGCCCTGGTCGACATGGCTGTCATGGGCGCGGCGATGGCGCGCGTCGTGCTCGACATCGAGGCGCCGAGCGTCGGCCTGCTCAATATCGGCGTGGAGGAGGTCAAGGGCCTGGAGATGGTGCGCGAGGCCGGGCGCCTGCTGCGCGAGGCGCCGCCGCCGGGCCTGACCTATCACGGCTTCGTCGAGGGCGACGACATCGGCAAGGGCACGGTCGACGTGGTGGTCACCGAGGGCTTCGCCGGCAATATCGCGCTGAAGACGGCCGAGGGCACCGCCAAGCAGATCTCCGGCTATCTCAGAGCGGCGATGTCCCGCACAATTTGGGCCAAGATCGGCTATATCTTCGCCAAAGGCGCGTTCGATGCCCTGCGCGACAAGCTGGACCCGCGCAAGGTCAATGGCGGCGTGTTCCTCGGCCTCAACGGCATCGTGGTCAAGAGCCACGGCGGGGCGGACGCCGAGGGCTATGCCGCCGCCATCGACCTCGCCTACGACATGGTGAAGCAAGACCTCATGCGAAAGATCATCGAAAGCCTCGACCTCGACCAGCGGGCTGCCGTGGAAACCGTCTCCGCCGGAGGCGACGCCTGATGGCCACGCTCCGTTCCGTGGTGCGCGGCGTCGGCTCGTACCTGCCGGAAAACTGCGTCAGCAACGAAGAGCTCGCCAGGACGATCGACACGTCCGACGAGTGGATCGTGCAGCGCACCGGCATCCGCGCGCGCCATATCGCCGCCGAAGGCGAGACCACCTCCGACCTGGCGACGCGGGCGGCGCAGGCCGCCCTGACCTCGGCCGGCTTCGACGCCGAGGCGATCGATCTCATCGTCGTGGCGACCTCGACGCCCGACAACACCTTCCCGGCGACGGCCACCACCGTCCAGGCCAATCTCGGCATCACCGGCGGGGCCGCCTTCGACGTGCAGGCGGTCTGCACCGGCTTCGTCTACGGCCTCACCATCGCCGACAATTTCCTGCGCACCGGCTCGGCCAAGCGCGCCCTGGTGATCGGTGCAGAGACCTTCTCGCGCATCCTCGACTGGACCGACCGCACGACCTGCGTGCTGTTCGGCGACGGCGCCGGCGCGGTGGTGCTGGAGGCCACGATGGGCCAGGGCTCGATCCAGGATCGCGGCGTGCTGGCGGCGCGCCTGCGCTCGGACGGGCGCCACAAGTCGAAGCTCTATGTCGACGGCGGCCCCTCCTCCACCGGCCAGGTCGGCCATCTCAGGATGGACGGGCGCGAGGTGTTCAAGCTCGCCGTCGGCATGGTGCCGCAGATCCTGCACGACACGCTGCAGGATGTCGGCCTGCCCTTCGAGGCCATCGACTGGTTCGTGCCGCACCAGGCCAACCAGCGCATCATCGCCGCCACCGCCGAGAAGCTCGGCCTGCCCCCGTCCAAGGTGGTGCTGACCGTGGACCGGCATGCCAACACCTCCGCCGCCTCGATCCCTCTCGCCCTCGATGCCGCGGTCAGGGACGGGCGCATCAAGACGGGCGACATGGTGCTCCTGGAGGCGATGGGCGGCGGCTTCACCTGGGGCGCGGCTTTGATTCGCTGGTGAGCGCGTTTGCGGGTTGACCGCACGTCTCATGACCAATAGCGTCGTCATCCCAGTGGGATAGAGTCGGGTCTTGGCTCGAAACCGCCGGTGTGGCGTGCATAAGAAAATGAAAGGGCATGGCGGCGATGGCGGGAAACACCGTCACAAGGGCGGACCTCTGTGAAGCCGTCTATCAGAAGGTCGGATTGTCGCGGACCGAGTCGGCCCAGCTGGTCGAGCGGGTGCTGCAGGAAATCACCGACTGCCTGGAGAAGGGCGAGACGGTGAAGCTGTCCTCGTTCGGGTCGTTCATCGTCCGCTCCAAGGGCCAGCGCATCGGCCGCAACCCCAAGACCGGCGAGGAGGTGCCGATCGCTCCGCGCCGCGTCATGGTGTTCAAGCCCTCCAACATCCTCAAGGCCCGCATCAACGGGCTGGTCGTCGAGGGCGAGGAGGAGGAGTGAGCCGACCGGCTCGGATTTAAGGGGTCCCGCGCGTGGATAAGTCACCCGAGGCATTCCGCACCATCAGCGAGGTCGCCGAGGACCTGGACCTGCCGCAGCACGTGCTCCGCTTCTGGGAGACGCGCTTTGCACAGATCAAGCCGCTGAAGCGCGGCGGCGGGCGGCGCTATTACCGCCCCGACGACGTCGATCTGCTCAAGGGCATCCGCTACTACCTCTACGGCGAGGGCTACACGATCAAGGGGGTGCAGCGCATCCTCAAGGAGCGTGGCCTCAGGCATGTCTGCGAGATGGGGCGGGCCCAGACCGAGAACTTCGCCCCGCCGGTCGCCACCATCCCGCGCGTCGAGGACGAGGAGACGCGCCGCCGCAGGCAGGACTGGCCCGAGGCGGTGCCCCCTTCGCGGCGCCAGGCTGCGGAGCGCTCCGACCTGTTCGAGCGCGAGCCGGCGCTCGCGGAAGCCGAGATCGAGCCGGAGCCCGCCGCGCTGCCGGCGGCCGCCGTCGCCGCCGCCAGGCCCGAGGTGCCGGTGCGCCCGGCGGCGGCGCCCGTCGCACCGCCTCCCCCACGCCCGCAGCCCCCGCAGCCGGCCGTCGCCGCGCCGGCAGCCCCGCCTCCCGCCCCCGCCCCGGCTGCCGTTGGCCGCGAGGCGGCGCGGCGCTTGCAATCGGTGCTGTTCGAGCTGCAGGAATGCAAGCGCATCCTCGAGGCCACGCGGTAGCCCGCGCAGACGAAACCGCCCCGGACTGAGCCGAGGCGGTTGTCTATGCAAGTCTGGACATGATCGGGCCACATCCCCGCCATCCCGCAAGCACGGGATGGCGTGCGAGGCCCTTCCTCTCAGTGATGCGCCAGGATCGCCAGCAGCAGCAGCGCCACGATGTTGGTGATCTTGATCGCCGGATTGACGGCGGGGCCGGCCGTGTCCTTGTAGGGGTCGCCGACCGTGTCGCCGGTCACCGAGGCCTTGTGCGCCTCCGAGCCCTTCATGTGCCTCTGGCCGTTGGCGTCGATGAAGCCGTCCTCGAACGACTTCTTGGCATTGTCCCAGGCCCCGCCGCCCGCGGTCATCGACACGGCGACGAACAGGCCGGTGACGATCACGCCGAGCAGCATGGCGCCGACCGCGGCGAAGGCGTCCGACTTCGAGCCGCTGATGGCCAGCACCACGAAGTAGATGACGATCGGCGAGAGCACCGGCAACAGCGAGGGCACGATCATCTCGCGGATCGCCGCCTTGGTCAGCAGGTCGACGGCCTTGCCGTAGTCCGGCTTCTCCGTGCCCTGCATGATGCCGGGCTTCTCGCGGAACTGGCGGCGCACCTCCTCGACGATGGCCGAGGCCGCCTTGCCGACGGCGGTCATGGCGATGCCGCCGAAGAGATAGGGGATGAGGCCGCCGAGCAGCAGGCCGACCACGACATAGGGGTTGGCCAGCGAGAAGTTCGGCGTCACGCCGGCGAAATAGGGATATTCCGTCGCATTGGCGGCGAAATAGGTGAGGTCGGAGGTGTAGGCGGCGAACAGCACCAGGGCGCCGAGGCCGGCCGAGCCGATGGCATAGCCCTTGGTCACCGCCTTGGTGGTGTTGCCGACGGCGTCGAGCGCGTCCGTCGACTTGCGCACCTCCTTGGGCAGGCCGGCCATCTCGGCGATGCCGCCGGCATTGTCGGTGACCGGGCCGAAGGCGTCGAGCGCCACCACCATGCCGGCGAGGCCGAGCATGGTGGTCACGGCGATGGCGATGCCGAACAGGCCCGCCAGCGAATAGGTGGTGATGATGCCGGCGACGATGATGATGGTCGGCAGGGCGGTGGCCTCGAGCGAGACGGCCAGGCCCTGAATGACGTTGGTGCCGTGGCCGGTGACCGAGGCCTGGCTGATCGAGCGCACCGGCCGGTAGCCGATGCCGGTATAATATTCGGTCACCCAGACGATCAGGCCGGTGACCAGCAGGCCGGCAATGCCGCAGGTGAACAGGGCGGTGCCGGTGATCTCGCGGCCGGCGACGGTGCCGACGGCACCCCAGCCGATCAGGAGATGGGTCGCGGCGGCGAGTCCGGCGATCGACAGCACGGCCGAGGTGATGAAGCCCTTGTAGAGCGCACCCATGATCGACTGGTTGGCGCCGAGCTTGACGAAGAACGTGCCGATGATCGAGGTGATGATGCAGGCGCCGCCGATGCCCAGGGGATAGAGCAGCATGGAGGGCAGGTTCGGCGCGCCGGCGAACAGGATCGCCGCCAGCACCATGGTGGCGACCACGGTCACCGCATAGGTCTCGAACAGGTCGGCCGCCATGCCGGCGCAGTCGCCGACATTGTCGCCGACATTGTCGGCGATGGTCGCCGGGTTGCGCGGATCGTCCTCGGGAATGCCGGCTTCCACCTTGCCGACGAGGTCGCCGCCGACGTCGGCGCCCTTGGTGAAGATGCCGCCGCCGAGGCGGGCGAAGATCGAGATCAGCGAAGCGCCGAAGCCGAGGGCCACCAGCGAATCGATGATGACGCGGGCCGATTTGGCGTCGCCGAAGCTGTGGCCGAGCGGTCCGGTGAGCACGAGGTAGTAGACCGAGACGCCGAGCAGGGCCAGGCCCGCCACCAGCATGCCGGTGACCGCGCCCGCCTTGAAGGCGACCTCGAGGCCGGCGCCGAGCGAGCCCATCGCCGCCTGCGCCGTGCGCACATTGGCGCGCACCGACATGTTCATGCCGATGAAGCCGGCGAGGCCCGAGAGGATGGCGCCGACGGCGAAGCCGATCGCCACGGTGATCGAGAGGAAATACATCACGAGCAGGAAGATGACCACGCCGACGCCGGCAATGGTGGTGTATTGGCGCCGAAGATAGGCCTGCGCGCCCTCACGGACATAGCCGGCGATCTCCTGCATGCGCGGATTGCCGGCAGGCTGCGCCATCACCGATTGGTACGCCCATGCGCCGTAGACCAGGGACAGCGCCCCGCACGCGATAATCACCCAAAGCGAAAGCATGGATATTGTTTTCCTTGTCCCGTTACCGCGCGTTGCGACACCGCCCCCCGCATTGCCTGCGAGAGGATCGTGCCTTGGCGGTCTTCTCCCGTGCTGATGCTTGAGGCATGCCGTCGATGATGGATAGCCCGGCCGGCTCTATCCATGATTGACGGCATGCCCCGCCCAGTCGGCCGCGAGACTGCCAAACAAGAGGATGCGACGCAACAAAGGAGGATCGGCGCCGCCGGATTCTTTTGCGACCCGGCTCGCGGCCCGATTCCCGGCCGGCGGGCGGCCGCTGCGGCCCTCCGGACCGGGACTCTGCAACCATGGGCTGCTAGACAGGCCCCCGGCCTGACCGACCTGTGAGCTCGCATGCCCCGTCTCCGCGCCCTGCTCCTCTGCCTTGCCCTCGGCCTGCCCTCCGCGGCACCGGCGGCGACCGCGCCGCCGCCCGCCTGCGCCGGCAAGGACATGGTGGCCGAGGTGCGCAGCAAGACGCCGCTCCTCGGCCGGATGCTGGACTGGCTGCTCGAATGGCAGATCCGCGGCGTCCCCAACGGCGACGGCATCCTGTGGAAGATCGAGGGCAAGGGCGCGGCACCGTCCTATCTCCTCGGCACCATGCACGTCACGGACGAGCGCCTGATCGCGCTCGTGCCCAGGCTCGATCCCTATTTCGGTCCCGGCCGGGTCCTGGCGACCGAGCTCGGCGAGGATCTGATCGGGCCGGGTCAATATGTCCTGGCCGGCAAGCTGCTCCTGCGCAGCATGGCCACGAAGGGCGATTCGCTGGCTGGGATCACCGACCCGTCGGACCGCAGCGCCGTCGATGAGATGCTGGCCCGCATCGGCCTGCCGCCGGACCGCACGCGGCGCCTCGCCCCGTGGTTCCTGGCGATCGCCGCCGGCGCGCCTGCCTGCGAGCAGGAGCGCCAGAAGCACGGCCTGACGGTGTTCGACGTCGCCCTCACCGAGGCGGCCAAGCGCGCCGGCTCGCGCATCGTCGCGCTGGAGACGGCGGACGAGCAGATCGACGTGATCGCCTCCATCTCGCCCGCGGTCTCCGCGCGGATGCTGGTGCAGGCCGCGCGCGCGACGACCTCGCCGGACGACGGCCTCGCCACCCTGGTCGGCCTCTATTTCGACCACCGCATCGGCCTGCCGCTCAGTCCGCTGGCGTCGTGGTGGACGGCCTTCCAGGGCGGCGGCGACACGTTCGCCGCCGCCCTGCTCGGCGGCCGCAACGCGGTGATGCGGGAACGCGCCCGGCCGCTGCTGGAGCGCGGCAACACCCTGATTGCCGTCGGGGCGATGCACCTGGTCGGCAAGAACGGGCTCGTCGCCCTCTTCCGGCAGGACGGCTACACCGTGACGAAGGTGTGGTGAGCCGCAGCCGGCCGGATCGAGTAGGCCGACGTCGGCCGTCACGCCGAATACGGCCATCCATTGTAAGGGGTCGCTGGAGAATGGTGATGCGCTTCGCAGCTGGCAGATGCGATCAGGCGTGGCGTACCGCTCGTCCAGTCAAGGGTGAACATCAAGGCAGGGCGTGACGCTGCCCGGGCTGGCCGTCATGGACATCCCTCCGCACCGGCGGTTTTGGACGCCGAGTCGACACTGTCGAAGTCCGGCGTGGCGCGAAGCCGACGTGCGATGGACCGATTGCGACCTTCGGCTTCCCATCCACTCGTGCCCGTTGTCGCCGGACATCAAGCGTCCGGCTCTCGCCGCTAGAAATGGCTGAAGCTGCCTGCGGCGAAGGTCCGGGCCGCGCCGTCGGCGTCGCGAAACAGCGGCGGCGCCGCGCCGGCCGTGATCGTGCCGATCCGCGCCACCGCGACGCCGGCCGCTCTGGCCTGCGCCTCGAAGGCGGCGCAGCCCGCCGCCGGCACGGCGCAGAGGATCTCGTAGTCGTCGCCGCCGGTGAGCGCGATCTCGAACAGGCGCGGCTGCCCGGCGATCGCCGCGCGGGCGGCGGGGGAGAGCGGCACGGCGGCGAGATCGACCTCGGCGGAGGCGCCGGAGGCGCGCAGCAGCTTGGCAAGGTCGCCGACGAAGCCGTCCGAGATGTCCATCGCGGCCGAGGCATGGGCCAGCACCACCGGCGCCAGGGCGACGCGCGGCTGCGGCAGCCGGTAGCGCGTGATCAGCGCCTCGCGCATCCCGGCCGGCAGGCCGGCCAGGGCCGCATCCCTGCGCCGCGCCAGCAGGCCGAACGCGCCGTCGCCGATGGTGCCGGAGACGTAGAGCCCGTCGCCCGCCGCGGCGCCGGCGCGCCGCGGGATGCGGGCCGAGGGCACCAGCCCGAAGGCGGAGACGGCGATGGTGAGCGGCCCCGGCGTCTTCACGGTGTCGCCGCCGATCAGGGCGAAGCCGTAGGCCTCGGCGTCCCGGCCGAGCCCGGCGGCGAAGCCCGCCAGCCAGGCCTCGGTCCAGTCGCCGGGCAAGGCGAGGCTGAGGGTGAAGGCATAGGGCTGCGCGCCCTTGGCGGCGAGGTCGGAGAGGTTCACCCTCAGCGCCTTGGCCGCGATGGTCTCGGGCGGATCGTCGGGCAGGAAATGCACGCCCGCGACCAGGGCATCGGCGGTGATGACCAGGCTCATGCCGGCCGGCGGCGTCAGCAGCGCGGCATCGTCGCGCAGGCCGTCAGCGCCGGGCAACGTCGCCAGCGGCGCGAAATAACGGGCGATCAGGGCGTCTTCGGACAGGCGGGTCACGGGAATTGCTTCGTGATTTCGATCGGCCCGACCAGCGCGGCGTTGAAGGCGGGAAGGTCCTCTGCCGGGATCCAGTATTCGCGCAGGTCGCGGCTACCGGCCTCCTGCACCGCATATGCATCGAGGAAATCCCGGCGCACCGCGAAGCGCGTGACATAGCCCGCGCCGCTGGCCGGCACGTTCCAGTCCCGCGCGATGCTGATCGCATAGTCCTCGCTGAGGACGGGATAGAAGATCGGCTGTTCCGGCAGGCGCGGCGGAAAGGCCCGCATGCCCGCGGCCCGGATCAGGGCGAGCTCTTCAGGGCCGACCGGCCGCCAGAGTGTGATCGTCTCTGTCATCTCGGCCACATAGCCGCGCCGCATCCGCAGCATCAAGGATCTTGCACACCACGACGCCAGCGGGATGCCTGCACCTCACGCCTTGGCGAAATCCTCGGCCCGGTCGATACGCGCGATCCGGTCGAGCACGGCGTTGACCATGCCGGCCTCCTCGCGGTCGAGGAAGGCGTGCGCCACGTCGACATATTCGGTGATGGAGACGCGCGGCGGGATGTCGTGGCGCTCGCCGAGCTCGTAGGCGCCGGCGCGCAGGATGGCGCGCAGGATGGCGTCGACCCGCTTCAGCGGCCAGCCCTCGGCCAGCGCCTGGTCGATCTTGGGATCGATGCTGCGCTGCTCGCGCACCACGCCGCCGACGATGTCGCGGAAGAAGGCGGCTTCCGCCGGCTTGTACTCGTCGCCCTCGACCTCCTGGCCGATCCAATGCGCCTCGAACTCGGCCAGCACGTCGGCGACGCCGGCGCCGGCGATCTCCATCTGGTAGAGCGCCTGGACCGCGGCCAGCCGCGCCGCCGCCCGCTTCTCCGCGCGGCTCATTCGCCCACCCCGTAGAGACGGCGTTTCAGCGCCACCATGTGCAGCGCCGCCTCGGCCGCGCCGCCGCCCTTGTTCATCTCCGCGATGCTGGCGCGCACCCGCGCCTGCTCGTCGTTCTCCACGGTCAGGATGCCGTTGCCGAGCGGCAGGCCGCGGGCCACGGCGATCTCCATCAGCGCCCGGGCGCTCTCGCCGGAGACGATCTCGTAATGGGTGGTCTCGCCCCGCACCACGCAGCCGAGCGTCACCACCCCGTCATAGGGCCGGCCGCGAGCCACGGCGGCGTCGAGCGCGATCACCACCGCCGCCGGCACTTCCAGCGCCCCCGGCACGGTGATCAGGTCGAAGCTGGCGCCGGCGGCGCGGATCGCTCCGGTGGCGCCGCTGAGGAGCTGGTCGGCGATCTCGTCGTAATAGCGCGCCTCGACGACCAGGATGTGCGGCGCGGCGGGGCCGCCGAAATCGGTCACGGCAGTATCGGTGGAACGGCGCGGGCCGGCCATGGGGGAAACCTCGGTTGTTCAGCTGGGCATCCGGGCACCGCGACGATGCGGCCCCGGACGCCTCACGATTGCAGGACCGGCAGAGATGCGCGCCGGACGGCGGCTTCGATCCGCGAAAGTCTGCGCAGTCGGTCGGCCGGCTTCAATAGCCCGCGTCACGCGTGTCCGCAAGCCGCGCGGCATAGCGGGCCATGGTGTCGACCTCGATGTTGACGCGGTCGCCGGGCTGGGCCTGGCCCCAGGTGGTGACGGCCAGCGTGTGCGGGATCAGCGTCACGGAGAACGTGTCGCCGTCGACGCCGTTGACGGTGAGCGAGGTGCCGTCGAGCGCCACCGATCCCTTCTCGGCGATGAAGCGGGCGAGCGGGCCCGGCGCGCGGAAGACGAAGCGCGCCGTGCCGTCGCGGTCCTCGCGCGAGACGATCTCGGCGACGCCGTCGACATGGCCGGAGACGATGTGGCCGCCGAGCTCGTCGCCGATGCGCAGCGCCCGCTCCAGGTTGATGCGCCGGCCGGGCTGCCAATCGCCGAGGGTGGTGCGGTCGACGGTCTCGGACGAGGCGTCGACCGTGAACACCGTCGCGGTGTTGCCGCGCGCGGCGAGCGTCGTCACCGTCAGGCAGATGCCGGCATTGGCGATCGAGGCGCCGATCGGGATGGAGTCGATGGGATAGCCGCAGGCGATGGCCAGGCGCTTGACCGTGCCGTGGTCCTCGATCGACACGACCTCGCCGACCTCGGTGATGATTCCGGTGAACATGGCTAGCTCCTGCGCAGGATGGTCATGGTGTCGCGCCCCACGGCGCGCTTTTCAAGCCGCGGCAAGCGCGCCGCCAAGGCGGCGCGCGTTTCCGGCGAAAATCCGCAAAGCCCCTCGCCGATCGGCTCGGGCGCGGTGAAGAACAGGGCGACGTCGACGAGGTCGGCGGCGATCAGGCTCCGCGCCAGGCGCGGCCCGCCCTCGACGAAGAGGCGCGTCACGCCGCGTGCGGCGAGCAGACGCAGGGCGGCGCCGAGGTCGAGGCCGCCGTCGCGGCGCGCCACCCGCATCACCTCGGCCCCGCGCCCGGCGAGCGCCATCTCGGCCTCGACCGACGCGTCCTCGGCGACGAACAGCCAGAGCGGCACGTCCCTGGCGCTCCGCACCAGCCGCGAGCCGAGCGGCAGGCTGAGGCCGGCGTCGAACACCAGCCTGACCGGCGAGGCGGCCTCCAGCCCCGGCAGGCGCACGGTCAGCAGGGGATCGTCGGCGAGCGCCGTGCCGATGCCGACGGCGATGACGTCGCTGAGCGCGCGCAGCATGTGCACCCGCCCGTTCGCCTCCGGCCCGGTGATGCGCACCGGCACCCCGCCCGGCCCGGCCACCCGGCCGTCGGCCGAGAGCGCCGTCTTCAGGATCACCGCCGGCCGGCCGCGGGTGACGCGGCAGATATGGCCGAGATGAGCATCGCGCGCCGCGTCCTCGCAGACCCGCTCGGTGACGGCGAGGCCATAGGCGCGCAGCATGGCGAAGCCGCGCCCCGCAACGCGCGGATCGGGATCGCGGATCGCCCCGACGACGCGGGCGATGCCGGCGCGCGCCAGGGCGTCGGCGCAGGGTCCGGTGCGGCCGTAATGCGAGCAAGGCTCCAGCGTCACATAGGCGGTGGCCCCGCGCGCCCGCGCGCCGGCCTGCGCCAGGGCGTGGGTCTCGGCGTGCGGGCGTCCGCCCGGCTGGGTCCAGCCGCGCGCCACCACGACCGGGCCGGCGCCCTCGTCGCGGACGATGACGCAGCCCACCGCCGGGTTCGGCCAGGTGTTGCCGAGCCCGCGCCGGCCGATCGCCAGCGCCATCTGCATGAAGCGGACGTCCTGCGCGGGATCGGGGGTCACGGGGTGAAAGCCTTCTCCACGAAGTGGGGAAGACGTCGACCGGAGGGGCGAGAGTCAACGCGAATCGCCGGCTCGATACGGTCGAGCAAGGCGCAACTGTTGTCGATGAGCGCGCGACGCGTGGGTCTTCCCTCCCCCTTGCGGGGAGGGATAAAGGGTGGGGGTCGTCGACGTAAGGCTCGCGCCATCCTGATGGACCCCCATCCCTTACCCTTCCCCGCAAGGGGGAAGGGAGTGGCCGGCGTCGCGTTTGAAGCGGTTATATCCCGACAGCGCCTGAGGCTGGCCACAGCCTCACTCATCCAGCGAGGCGTCCTTGGCCTCTTCGGTCGACAATTCGCCCAGGAACGCCTCAAAATCCTTCGCCTCGCGGAAATTGCGATACACCGACGCGAAGCGCACATAGGCGATGTCGTCGAGGTTTTTGAGGCCCTCCATCACCAATTCGCCGATCTGCTCGGAGGTGACCTCGTTCTCGCCGAGGCTCTCGATCTGCCGCACCAGGCCGTTGACCAGCCGCTCGATGCGCTCCTCCGGCACCGGGCGCTTGCGCAGGGCGATCTCGACCGAGCGCTGCAGCTTGTCGCGGTCGAACGGCACCTTGCGTCCGGAGCGCTTGGCCACGGTGAGTTCGCGCAGCTGCACCCGCTCGAAGGTGGTGAAGCGCCCGCCGCAGTCCGGGCAGACCCGGCGGCGGCGGATCGAGGTCGCATCCTCGGTCGGGCGGCTGTCCTTGACCTGCGTCTCCAGGCCGCCGCAATAGGGACATTTCATGCCGCGCTCTTCCGTCCGTTCGCCCGGCGCCGGTGACGCCGGGCGGTCAGCAGGCGGCGGCAATGCCGCCGCGCCGGAGAGTTACGGGCTTTGCGCGCCTCAGTAAATCGGAAAGCGCGCGGTCAGCCGGTTGACCTTGGCGCGCACGACCTCCTCGACCGCGCCGTTGCCGTCCGGGCCGTTCCTGGCCAGGCCCTCGAGCGCCTCGGTGATGAGGTCGCCGACCTCGCGGAACTCGGCGACGCCGAAGCCGCGCGAGGTCGCGGCCGGCGAGCCCAGGCGCACGCCCGAGGTCACCATCGGCTTCTGCGGGTCGTAGGGGATGCCGTTCTTGTTGCAGGTGATGTGGGCGCGCTCCAGCGCCTTCTCGGCGATGTTGCCGGTGAGGCCCTTCGGCCTGAGGTCGACCAGCATCAGGTGGTTGTCGGTGCCGCCGGTGACGATGTCGAAGCCGTTCGACTTGAGGTTGGCCGCCAGCGCCTTGGCGTTCTCCACCACCTGGGCGGCGTAGTGCTTGAACTCGGGGCGCAGCGCCTCGCCGAAGGCCACGGCCTTGGCGGCGATCACGTGCATCAGCGGGCCGCCCTGCAGGCCGGGGAACACCGCCGAGTTGATCTTCTTGGCGAGGTCCTCGTCATTGGTGAGGATCAGGCCGCCGCGCGGGCCGCGCAGGGTCTTGTGGGTGGTCGAGGTCGCGACATGCGCGTGCGGGAACGGCGAGGGATGGGCGCCGCCCGCCACCAGGCCGGCGAAATGCGCCATGTCGACGACGAAATAGGCGCCGACCGCGTCGCAGATCTGCCGGAAGCGGGCGAAGTCCCAGTGCCGGGCATAGCCCGAGCCGCCGGCGATGATGATCTTCGGCTTGTGCTCGTGGGCGAGGCGCTCGACCTCGTCCATGTCGACGCGCTGGTCGTCGGGCCGGACATTGTAGGGCACGACGTTGAACCAGCGGCCCGACATGTTGACGGCCGAGCCGTGGGTCAGATGGCCGCCGGCATTGAGGTTGAGCCCCATGAAGGTCTCGCCGGGCTTCATCAGCGCCAGGAACACGCCCTGATTGGCCTGGCTGCCGGAATTGGGCTGCACATTGGCGAACTTGCAGTCGAACAGCTTGCAGACCCGCTCGATCGCCAGCTTCTCGGCGATGTCGACGAACTCGCAGCCGCCGTAATAGCGCTTGCCGGGATACCCTTCCGCATATTTGTTGGTCATGATCGAGCCCTGCGCCTCCAGGACGGCGCCGGAGACGATGTTCTCCGAGGCGATCAGCTCGATATGGTCGCGCAGCCGCCCGAGCTCGAGGTCGATCGCCTTGGCGATCTCCGGGTCGGCGGCGCTGAGCGGCGCGGCGAAGAAGCTGTTGGACAGGGCGGCGGTGGCGCTGGACATGGGCGGGAAGGGCCTCTGGGGACGGAGCCGCTGACAGGCACGGCAGGGCCTCCTCCCCATGACGAGGCCGCGTGCGAGAACCGAGCCGGCGGATAGCACGCCCCGCACCGCCGCGGAAGATGCACAACGTCGCGCCCCACCCTGCATAAGGCGCTGGATCGTCGGACAAATTCCGTCGGGCCCAGCAAAAAGCCCGCCAGCGGCGGGCTTTTCCGAACGAGAGGCCGAGGGCCGGAGCTCAGCCCTCGTCTTCCTTGGTCACGACCGACAGCGACTGGTAGCCGTCCTTGTCGTAGACGTCGTCGCGGAACTGCACCATGCCCTCGGGCGTCGCCCAGGCGGTGATGTAGGTCCAGTAGACCGGCAGCTTGGCCACCGGCTGGGCGTCCTGGCGGGCGCCGGAGCGGATGACCTCGTCGATCTTGTCGCGGGTATAGGGCGTGCCCTGCAGGATCCAGGCGCAGAGGTCGCGCACGTTCTGCACGCGAGCGCAACCCGACGAATCGAAGCGGTACTCGGAGCCGAACACCGACTTGTACGGGGTGTCGTGCATGTACACGCCGTACTGGTTGGCGATGTTGATGCGCACCGTGCCGAGCGAATTGCCGAAGCCCGGATCCTGGGTGAAGCGCATCCGCGTGGCGTCGTCGCTGTTCCAGTTGACCTGGTCGGCCTGGATCTCCTGCCCCTGCGGATTGTAGATGCGGATATGGTGGTCGGCCAGGTAGGTCGGCTCCTCCTGCATCTTCGGGATCAGGTCCTTCTTGATGATCGAGACCGGCACCGTCCAGAACGGGTTGAAGTTGATGTTCTGCACGAAGGTCGACATGACCGGCGACTGGCGGTCCGGCTTGCCGATCACCGTGTTGTGGCGGGATTCGACCACGCCGTTGTTCACCGCTTCCAGCTCGGTCGCCGGAATGTTCATCATGACGTAGCGGGCGCCGAGATTGCCGCCCATGGCGCGCAGCCGCACCAGATTGAGGTCGAGCTGCTTCTGGCGCACGTCGACGGGGATGGCCATGGCGGCGCGCGACGTCGGGCCGATGACGCCGCTGGCCAGGATGCCGTGGCGGGCCTGGAAGCGGCGGACCGCGCCGTCGACATAGCTGTCGAAGATGTCGGAGCCGGCGAGCGAGGGCGCGAGGTCGCCGGTGACGATCAGGCGCTGGCGCAGCGAGACCACGTCGGGCGAGCGCGTGCCGAGCTTGAGGCGGCCGTTGCCGGACACCGGCTGCCAGCCGCCCTGGGCGGCGATCTGCGCATATTGCTGGATCGCGTTCTCGGTCGCCTGCACGGTGTAGGGCGAGAAGGTCGGCGAGGCGCTCTTGGCGATGGAGATCGACCGCGCGCCGCTGTCGTAGCGCTCGCGCATCTCCATCTGGCCGAGCACCACTTCCTGCGCCGACGCACCGCGCGCCAGCACCGTGGCCGCGGCGCCCGCGGCCAGGCCGGTCAAGAGAGAGCGGCGAGAAATATCGGACATTGTCGGTCGGTCCCTGCGGTCGTTCGCGAAAGATCGGGACCGGCTCGACCGTCCCGCGCGATACTGTCGGCGTCGCTGCCGAGTACCATGCGCAGGGTTAACGAACAACGATCGAAGGTCCCTGTGCCCCAGCGCTCGCAGCATTGTGACCGCAGCGCAACCGGCACTTGGAAGATCGCGGCAGATCGCGGCGAAAACTGGACGAGGGCCCGTGGCGCCAGCGGTTTTGCCGGGACTGGCCCACGCCGCGGGCGAGCGTTGCCGAACTGCAACGCTTCCGCTCCGCGGGACGGCCGGGGCCGCGAACGGTGCTTATGCCCGGCCGGCCGGCGATGGTAGGATCAGGCCGTCCACATCCCCGGGAGACCGATGCAGCCGCACGCCACCGACCTCTTCCTGCATATCCGCGTGGTGATGGGCATCGTCCTCGGCATGGGCATGACACGTCTGCTCACCGGCCTCGCCCGCTTCGTCCAGCATCCCGGCACGCAGAAGATCTACCCGGTGCACCTGGGCTGGGCGGCCTCGATGCTGCTCACCCTGATCCATTTCTGGTGGTGGGAATTTGCGCTGAGGCAGATCGAATACTGGAGCTTCCTGATCTACTTCTTCCTGATCGGCTACACGATCCTGCTCTATCTCTTGTGCACCCTGCTCTTCCCCGACAACCTGGCCGAGTACAGCGGCTACGAGGACTTCTTCCTGTCGCGGCGCAAATGGTTCTTCTCGATCCTGGCGTTGACCTTCGTGTGCGACTTCATCGACACGCTGCTGAAGGGGCAGGCGCATGTCGCGCTGTTCGGCTCGGAATATCTGGTGCGGCTGCCGGCCTATCTCGTCCTGTGCGCCGTGGCGATCTGGACGGCCAACCGGCGCTTCCACGTCGCCTTCGTCGCGGCCAGCCTGATCTATCAGCTGAGCTGGATCTTCCGGCTGTTCAACACGGTGACGTGATCGCGCCGGGCCGCCGGCGTACAGGGCGGCGGCGGCGAGGCGCCGCCGGGGTCAGCGCCGGGGCGGCCGACGCGAGCCGGCGGCGCCGGCGCGCAGCTGCCGCCGGGCCCGCCCGCGCAGCACCAGGCCGATCAGCAGGAAGGGCAGGCCGAGGGCGACGGCGAGCGCCGTCGGGAACCAGCGGCCGACGAGGCCGTCCACCACCGCGTTCGTCGGCGTCGCCGGGTCGTAGGCGACGTCGACCGCATCGCCGTCCTTCCAGAAGGAGCTGCGGGCGATGTTGGTGAAGCGGATGACCTCGCCGTTCGGCGTCATGAACTGGATCACCGGCCGGGGCACGGCCGCGACGGCGACGGTTCCGATGGCGCTCGCGGTGCGCCCGCTGCGCGTCTCGTTCACGGCGAAGGCGGCCGCGGCCGCCAGGCCCGTGAGCCCCAGCACCAGGAAGACCATTCCGACGATCAGGAGGCCCATGGGGCCTCGCCTGACGATGCCCCACACCATGAGCCCTCCTCGCGCTGCCGCGTCCGGCCGGGCTTATAGGCGCTCGCACCGGCCGACGGAAGCACCGAGGCCGCCGAAGCCCGGACGCGCCAGCGCAGGCTTTCCGAGCCCGCCGCCGGGCTTGGAAAGCCTGCAGACCTCAGCGCCTGCGCGCAAGCTCAGAGCCGGTAGCGGATCTGGTCGGTCCAGAAGCGCTCGAGGCGGACCAGGGCCGTGTTCATGCGCCGGAAGTCTTCCGAGCCGACGCCGCCGACCGTCTCGATCGACAGGATGTGCTTGTCGTAGAGGTCCTGGATGATCTTGTGGACCTCGGCGCCCTTGTCGGTCAGGCTGATGCGCACCGAGCGGCGGTCCATGCGCGAGCGGGCATGGTGCAGGAAGCCCATCTCGACGAGCTTCTTGAGGTTGTAGGAGACGTTCGAGCCGAGATAATAGCCGCGGGTGCGCAGCTCGCCGGCGGTCAGCTCGCTGTCGCCGATATTGTAGAGCAGCAGCGCCTGCACGGCGTTGATGTCCGAGCGGCTGCGCCGGTCGAATTCGTCCTTGATGACGTCGAGCAGCCGGCGATGGAGGCGCTCGACCAGATGCAGTGACTCCAAGTAGAGAGGCCGAACCTCGCCCATCTTGGCCTGTCGATCCGGCTGCTCCGCAACCTTCTTCACTGTGTTCATGTCTAACGCCCTTGTTACTCTTTAGTGTTCGCGGCCCTGTTTCCGCGTCACGATGGAAGGATCATATCGACATGTTATAAAAGGCGGCTTAAATCTCAAGATGAACATATGGTATATTTTTCAAGGTGAATCAGAAGTACCCGCAAGGTTTGATTCAGCTTAACGAAAATCGGCAAGATTGATTCAACTGCGTGGCATCGCCGGCCCGGCGGGCGGCGGACGAGCCCGGGAAACCGCCGTGCTGCCAAGGAGATGGCGGCAGGCCGGGTGCGAGGCGGACCGTTCCGCCGGACGGCACGGCATGGCGTCCCCTGTCGCCGGCGCGTGGGATCGAGAGCCGTCCGCCGCGGCCGCGGGCGCCCCCCGTCGGGAACGCCGGCGGCGGGCCGGCAGGCCCGATACCCGAAAAAGTGGTTTATGCCGGGCACCGTCGGCCCCGGCCTGCCAGCCAGGATTTTTCGGGTCGGTTCACGACTTCAATCCGAAAATTCTGCTAAAACTTTGAGATAATTCACAATTCCAAAGTCTAAGCAGGGTCGGAAGACCCTGCCCCGGTCCAAAGCGTAAGCGGGGTCGGGAGACCCTGCTCCGGCCCGGGCCTACTCCGCCGCCTCGGCGCGGGCGGCCAGGAAGGTCAGGCCGAGATAGATCGCCACCAGCACGGCGACGATCACGGCGAAGGGGCGCTGGGGTCCGAAGATCTCGGGCATGAACAGGATCAGCAGGAGATGGGCCAGGGCGGCGATCAGCCAGATCACCCCGCCCCAGGCCGAGGCCATCCACAGGCCGACCGCGGCGACGAGGTCGAACACCGCGAAGAACACGGTCGCCGACTGGGTCATGGCCGGCATGGCCAGGAAGCGCGTCTCCTCGCCCTCGCCGATGCCGAGCACGATCGACCAGTGCATCAGCCCCTTGGCCAGCCACAGCACGGCGAGAGCGCGCATGAACCAGACGAGATATTCGCCCCAGGCGGCGCCGGAAGCCTCGGTCTCGGTGTCGCTCATCGAATCTCCACGCGCAGCATCCGGCGCATCCATAAGGCCGGCCCGGGCGTCCCGCAAAGTTTCGGCACGCTACAGGGCGGCGGCGGTGCCGTCGAGGCTCGCAGGCGCCATGCCTGCCGCGCGGCGCCGTCATGCGACACCGCGCACATGCAAAGCGGCTGCATGTCTGGAACGGTTCGAATATGATGCTCTTCGTCAATCCGACTGGCATGAGGACGGCATGGTCTCGCGCATCACTCCCTTCGAGCGTCCCGACGCGAAAGCACGGCCGGCCGAGTCCCCTCGCCTCTCCCTCACCGAGCGGCCCCGGCGCAACCGCAAGAGCGACTGGGCCCGCCGTCTGGTGCGCGAGAACACCCTCACCGTCGACGACCTGATCTGGCCGATCTTCCTGACCGAGGGCACGGATTGCGTGCCGATCGCGGCGATGCCCGGGGTCGAGCGGCTGACCGTCGATCGGGCCGTGGCGGAGGCCGAGCGGGCGGCCGCGCTCGACATCCCGGTGATCGCGCTCTTTCCCTATACCGATCCGGCGCTGCGCGATCCCACCGGCAGCGAGGCCCTGAATGCCCAGAACCTGGTGGCCCGGGCCTGCCGCGCCATCAAGGCGGCGGTGCCCGCCATCGGCATCCTCACCGACGTGGCGCTCGACCCCTACACCTCGCACGGCCATGACGGCGTGCTGGAGGACGGCGTCATCCTCAATGACGAGACGGTGGCGCTGCTGGTGCGCCAGGCCCTGACCCATGCCGCGGCCGGCGCCGACATCGTCGCGCCCTCCGACATGATGGACGGGCGGGTCGGCGCCATCCGCGAGGCGCTCGACGCCGCCGGCTTCGCCGACGTGCAGATCATGGCCTACACCGCCAAATACGCGTCCGCCTTCTACGGGCCGTTCCGCGAGGCGATCGGCACCGCGGTGACGCTGCAGGGCGACAAGCGCACCTACCAGATGGACTATGCCAATTCGGACGAGGCGGTGCGCGAGGCCGAGCTCGACCTCGCCGAGGGCGCCGACATGATCATGGTCAAGCCCGGGCTGCCCTATCTCGACGTGGTGGCGCGCCTCAAGGCCACCTTCGGCCGCCCGACCTTCGCCTACCAGGTCTCGGGCGAATATTCGATGATCATGGCCGCGGCGCAGAACGGCTGGATCGACGGCGACAAGGCGATGATCGAGAGCCTCTACGCCTTCAAGCGCGCCGGCGCCGACGGCATCCTGACCTATTTCGCGCCGCGGGTGGCGGAGAAGCTGAAGAAGGGCTGAGGGAGGCAGGAGGCCGCCCGGCGCTGCGTCGTGCCGCGCCGGGATGGTGCGCGTCAGCGTCCGGCGAGAGCGCGTCCGATCCTGGCGATCGCGGCATCGAGGGACACGCGCCCCGGCCCCCAGGCCATGATGCCGAGCGCCATCGCGGCCCAGGTGAGATGGATCGGCCAGCCCTCCGGCACGGTCAGCTCGACGATGGCGGTCATGACCAGCAGCCCGAGGGCGGCGAAGCGGGTGGCGAGGCCGAGGACCAGCAGCACGGGAAAGACGATCTCCGCCGACCCCGACAGGAAGGCCATGACGGCCGGCGCCGGGAACGGATAGGGCCCGCCGGGCAGGTGCAGCTGGAACTCGTCGCTGAAGAGATAGATCGCCGTATCGTTCAGCTGCAGGAAGCCGGCCCATTTGAGGGTTCCCGATTTCCAGAACGGAACGGCCAGCGCGACGCGCAGGACGAGCTGCACGAGGGATGGCTGGGCGATCCCGCGGATGATCCCGATCGCCCGTTCCAGGACTTCGGCGGTCCGCCCGGCGACGGTTCCCCCGTTCGCGGTCATCATCATCATGACGGTTCTCCAATGCGGATCGCGGTCAAGGCTCCGGCCTCGATCATGCCGGCCAGGTTGAGCGGCAGGTCGAAGCCGGCATGCAGCGCCTGGACGGCTGCGACCGCCGCGCCGAGCGGCTCGCCCTCGGCGAGCCGGGTCAGGAAGGCGGCGCCCCCGAGGGGCAGCCGGCGCACGACGACGTCGGCGTCCGGTCTGGTGACCAGCGCATCCTCGGCCTCGGCGGCCTCGATCCGGCCGACGGGGTCCATGGTGCGGTTGGCCGCGAAGATGGTCGCGGCGGCGTAGCGCGACCGGACGATCCGCGTTGCCGGATGCGGCGTGAAGGCCAGATCGGCCAGCCGCTCCGGCGGCACGCCGGCGAGCGCGCCTGGCGAAAGCGGCTCGGCGTCCGCCGCATGATAGGCGTCGAGCCATGCCCGCTCGACGCGGGCCGTATCGGCCAGCCAGGGCATGGCCTGCGCGTGCTCGTATCGCTCGATGAAGGCGGGGAAGGCGCGGCCATACTCGAACAGGAGCGGGGAGCTCGGCGGGGTCTCGCGCACATGGAAGCGCGCCATCGCGCGGAAGAACGTTTCGCCGGTGATGCGCCGCACGGCGGGATAGATGGCCGCCAGGGCATCGACGAGGCTGACCGTGACGTTGTTGCGGTAGACGTTGTAGCGCCTGACCGCCGCCTTGCCGTTCGGACCGGCGACGAGCGAGGGCGTTCCCCGGGCGGGATCGGCCAGGGCCGACGAGAATTCCGCCGCATAGGCCGCGTGACCGCGCCCGGCATGATCAGGCAGCATGGCTCTGGCTCCGCGAGGCGTGCGCCGCGTGGCGATCGAGGATCGCCTGCGCGGCGCTCGCCTCGGCTCGCAGGATCGGCCAGTCGGGGATGTTGCTGTCCCACTCGACCAGGGTCGGCACCGGCCCGCATCGGGCGGTCACGATCTCGAAGAGCTTCCACACCGCGTCCGCGACCGGGCCGTCGTGGCTGTCGATCAGAAGCAGGTCGCCCTCGTCGTCCGCCTGCTCGGCATGGCCGGCCAGATGGATCTCCCCGACGCGCGCCAGCGGGAAATCGGCGAGATAGTCGAGGGCGGAAAAGCCGTGGTTGGTGGCGGAGACGAAGACGTTGTTGACGTCGAGCAGCAGGCCGCATCCGGTGCGCCGGGCGACGGCCCGGATGAAGTCGGTCTCGCTCATCGTCGACTCGCGAAACAGGACATAGGTCGACGGGTTCTCGAGCAGCATCGGACGGCGGATCGCGTCCTGAACCGCGTCGACGTGGTCGCAGACGCGCGCCAGCGTCGCCGCGGTATAGGGCAGCGGCAGGAGATCGTTGAAATAGGTGGTCTCGTGCGTCGACCAGGCGAGATGCTCGGAGACCAGCGCCGGCTCGTAGCGCTCGACCAGGCGGCGGAAGCGCTCGAGATGGGCCGCGTCGAGCGGCTGCGGGCCGCCGATCGACATGCACACGCCATGCAGCGAGACGGGGCTGTCGCGGCGGATGGTCTCCAGCGCGCGATGCGGCGGACCGCCGGCGCCCATGTAATTCTCCGCATGCACCTCGAAGAAGCCTCTCGGCATCCCGTCGGCCAGGATCGCGGGGAGGTGCTCGTGCTTGAAGCTCGTGCCGGCGAGCGGGGCGAGCCCGGCCACTGGATGCGCCGGAAAGCGGAGGGACGGCGCCGCGAACGCGGCTGGGCTGGCGTTTGCGCTCATGGCATGTCTCCGCTTTCCGGCGATCGTGGGGGGACGTCGGGGATCAGAGCGCCGTCAGCGAGCCGTGCTTGCCGTTCGGCAAGACGATCGACTCGCACGTGCCGCCCTGGACGAACTTCCAGGAATTGCCCTGGAAATCGACGGTCGACGTGCCCTGGCAGGTGGTGCCGGGGCCGGCGGCGCAGTCGTTCTGGCCCTTCAGGGCCACGCCGAAGCACTTCTGCTTGCCGGCGGAGAGTGCCGCGTCGGCTTCGGCCTTGGTCAGGGGGGCAGCGGCGGCAAGCGTGGCGAGCGCGGTGGTCAGGGCGCCGGCCAGCAGGAGGCAGCTCGCGGTGGACTTGGCGGACATGATTCTCTCCGGTTGAGTTCCTCGACGCGCCGTTTCGACGCGCACTGGAACTTCGGAGGCTCCGCCGGGCCCGTTACGGCCCTGCTTTCACTAGTCCGTGAGTTCGGCGTGACCCGACCTGGACCATCCCCGCTCTCGGCCGGATCGTTTGCCGGCGAATTTTCCCGGGATCATCCCTCCCCCGTTCCCCGCGACCGGTCGACATGGCCGAGGTCCCGCCCGGGGTCGAGGCGGTCGCGCACGAGCTGCTTCAGCGCGCGGGAATCGGGGAAGCCGCCGTCGCGCTTGCGCTCCCAGATGGTCTGGCCGTCATAGTCGATCTGAAAGGCGCCGCCGGTCGCCGGGATCAGCGCCACCTCGCCGAGATCGGGGCCGAAGGTCGAGAGCAGCTCCTGCGCCATCCAGGCCGAGCGCAGCAGCCATTGGCACTGGGTGCAATAGGTGATGGCGATGCGGGGCTTGCTGGCGGGCTGGGTCATGAGCCGGACTCCGGTCGAATCCGGCTCAGAGTGGCGGGCCGCCGCCGCATCGGCAAGGTCGGATCTCAGTCGGCGAAATAGGTCACCTTGCCGTCGTCGCCCTTCTTCCAGGTGTACATGACGTAGTCGGCGGTGGTGCGGTCGCCCTTCTTGTCATAGGCGATGTCGCCGAGCACGGTCTTGAACACCTTGCCCGAATGCATCACCGCGGCGATCTTCTGGGCGTCGGTCGACTTCGCCTCTTCCGCCGCCTGCGCCATGATCTGTACCGCGGCATAGGAATAGAGCGTGTAGCCCTCGGGATTGAAGCCCTTGGCCTGGAAGGCCTTGACCGCGTCGGCCGCCGCCGGATTCTTGCGGGCGTCGGCGCCGAACGACATCTTGGTGCCGATGACGCCGTCGCCGCCGATCACCGCGAACTCGTCGGAGGTGATGCCGTCGCCGGACATCATCACGGTCTTGAGGCCCTGGTCGCGCATCTGGCGCACGATCAGGCCGCCTTCGGTGTGCAGGCCGCCCCACATCAGGACGTCGGCGCCCGACGCCTTGATCTTGGAGACCAGGGCCGAATAGTCCTTCTCGCCGGTGTTGACGCCCTCGTACAGCACTTCCTTGACGCCGTCGGCGTTGAGATAGCCCTTGGCGGCGTCGGCCAGGCCCTGGCCGTAAGTGGTCTTGTCGTGCACGACGGCGATCTTCTTGCCGGCATAGTGCTGCACGGCGTAGTCGGCCCAGAGCTTGCCCTGCTGGTCGTCGCGGCCGCAGGTGCGGAAGGCGTTCCACAGGCCGCGCTCCGTCACCTTCGGGTTGGTGGCGGCCGGCGTGATGAACAGGATGCCGTTCTCGGCATAGACTTCGGAGGCCGGGATGGTCACGCCCGAGTTGAAGTGGCCCACCACCAGGGTCACGCCGTCGCCGACGAACTTGTTCGCGACCGAGACGCCCTGCTTGGGATCGGAGACGTCGTCGCCGGTCTCCAGCACGATCTGCTGGCCGAGGATGCCGCCCTTGGCGTTGATGTCGGCGACCGCCTGCTCGGTGCCGTTCTTGAGCTGGGCGCCGAAGGCCGCATTGGCGCCGGTGATCGGGCCGGCGACGCCCATCCTGATCTGCGCTTCGGCGCCGCCGGCGAGCGCGAGGACAAGGCCGAGCGTCGCCGCGCCGATCGCAGCGAGACGAGGGAGAGAAGCCATGATAACCTCCATAACCGCGATTGACGGTTGACGTTGCGCAGCTTTGCAAAGGGCGCAATAACTGGCAATAGCATTTTTGGTGGTTAGTGAGCGTGTCCAGACAAATGCGCTGCGCTTTCCGTCGTCATGGCCGGGCTCGTCCCGGCCATGACGAACCGCCTCACTTATCCTCGGATAGCACCTTAGGTAACGCCCGCATGATCCAGCCCGCCCCGTCCCGCGCCGGTTCGCTGCCGCTGATCGGCAGCGAGATCGCCTTCGACTTCACCAACACCGCCTCCGGGCGCGGCCATGAGAGCCAGCAGGACCATCTGCGCTGCGGCGCCGACGTCGTGGTCTGGGCCCGCCACGCCCGTGTCCTCGCCCCGGGGGACGGGGACGTGGCAAAACAGATGCTTGCCGCGGACACGGCCTTGGCCGACCGCCTGCTGGCCCGGGCACTGGAGCTGCGCGAGACCATACACCGCACCGGCGCCGTCATCGCCGCCGGCGGCGAGCCCACGGCCGAGGACCGCGACCGGCTCACCGCCGAGCACGCCGCCTGCCTGACCCGGGCCCGGCTGACGCCGCACCAGGGCGGCTTCGTCTGGGCCTGGGCCGCCGCCGACGGACCGGCCGAGGCGATCCTCGGCCCGGTGACCCTGTCGGCATTGACCTTGCTCACCCAGTCCGACCTCTCGCGCATCAAGCAGTGCCAGGGCGAGCATTGCGGATGGCTGTTCTTCGACGTCACCAAGAACAAGAGCCGCCGCTGGTGCGAGATGGAGGTCTGCGGCAACCGCGCCAAGCAGAAGGCGCTGCGGGCCCGGCTCAGGCCGCGGGCCGAGGCGGTGGAGTAGAATCCACAAATCCTCTCTAGGCCTCCACGCGAATAAATGCTTCAAGCGCAACGTCTGCAACCCGCTCTCCCGGCCGGGAGAGGGGCAGGGGTGAGGGTCTAGACGTGTCCCCAAGAAAGTACCGCCCCAAGCAACGAGCCGCAAAGAGCTTTACCCTCTCCGGCAAGGTCTAGTCCCTCACCCCTGCCCCTCTCCCCGAGGGAGAGGGGTTTCGCGCCTGCCTCGACTTCATTACTCCGCAACGATGCCCCGACCTCCCCGCCGATGCCGCGCCCCCTGCTCCTCCTCGCCGCCCTGATCCTCGCCCTTGCCCTCACGGCCTGCGGCATGGTGCTCGACGGCGACCAGGTCAGGGTCTGCCGGCAGACGCTGCCGGCGGTCAACCCGGACGCCACGGCGATCACGGTGCTGCGCGTCGACCCTGCCCCGGCGCCCTATGCGGTGCGCCTCGCCTATCGCGTCGAGCAGGGCGGCATCGAGCAGGACCGCTTCGTGCTCTGCGGCTTCGCCGCCGAGGGCATCGACCTCGACCGCAATGTCCTTGCCCGCTTCGCCACCGAGGAGGGGCCCTATTCGCCGATCAAGCTGCACATCCTCAACCGCTACTGGCTGGAGAAGACGGCGCTCGCCACCGCGGCCGATCCCGGGCCGGGGCTCGCCGCGCCGCCGCTGATCGTGGCGTCGACCGGCATCGCCTATCTCGTCCAGGCGCTCGCCAACGCCCTGCCCTCCACCGCGATGATGATGCTGATCGCCGTCGCCTATGCCCTGATCTACGGCCTCGTCGGGCGCATCAACCTCGCCTTCGGCGAATTGGCGGCGCTCGGCGCCTACGGCGCGGTCATCGGCGCGGTGCTCGCCACCCAGGCCGGCTTCACCTCGGTGATATCAGGCCTCTTCGCCGCCGCCGCCCTGGGCATCGGCATGTCCGTCCTGCACGGCCTCGCCATCGAGCGGCTGGTCTTCACCCCGCTCGCCTTCGGCCGCGGCCAGAGCATCCTGGTGGCGACGCTGGCGCTCGCCATCGTGCTGCAGGACTACATGCGGCTCACCCAGGGGGCCGAGAACCGCTGGATCCCGCCGCTGCTCACCGCCGCCCTCCCGCTCGCCGGCTCGCCGGACTTCACCGCCACGGTGACGCCGATGCAGCTGATCGTCGCCGGCTTCACCACGGTCCTGGCGCTCGCCCTCGTCCTCCTCATGCGCCTCAGCGGCTTCGGCCGGCGCTGGCGCGCCACCGCGGACGATGCCGGCATGGCCGGCCTGATGGGCATCTCGCCCAAGGCCATGCTCGGCCAGACCTTCATGCTGGCCACGGGCCTGGCCGGGGCGGCCGGCTTCATCATGACCGTCTATTACGGCGGCGCCGGCTTTGCCGCCGGCACGATGATCGGCCTCAAGGCGCTGGTCGCCGCCGTGGTCGGCGGCATCGGCTCGATCGGCGGGGCGCTGCTCGGAGGCCTCGCCATCGGCCTGTTCGAAGCCTTCTGGTCCGCCTATCTGCCGATCGAGCACCGCGACCTGGCGGTGCTGTCGCTGCTCTCCATCGTCCTCACCCTGCGGCCCGGCGGCATCTTCGGCCTCGGCGACGATCGGCCGCGGCAGGTCTAGAGGCCGGAAAGCGGGGGGCATCCTGCGGCATATCCACCTTGCATCTTCCGGCGCGAGGCAGGCAGTGTTACGCTCCTCGATCATCGGCGGAGACCGCTTTTGAGCATCGAAATCCGCGACTCGCCGCAGTTCTACCTGACGGCGCCGACTCCCTGCCCCTACATCAAGGGCAAGCAGGAACGGAAGGTGTTCACCCATCTGGTGGGCGAGCGGGCGGTGCGGCTCAACGACCTGCTCACCCATGGCGGCTTCCGCCGCTCCCAGACCATCGCCTATCGCCCGGCCTGCGAGAGCTGCCGGGCCTGCGTGTCCGTGCGCGTGCCGGTGGCGGACTTCGTCTGGAGCCGCACCTTCCGCCGCACCCTGCGCGACAATGCCGACGT
This sequence comes from Labrys wisconsinensis, assembly GCF_030814995.1. GTDB lineage: Bacteria > Pseudomonadota > Alphaproteobacteria > Rhizobiales > Labraceae > Labrys > Labrys wisconsinensis. Next base: position 170,026 of record NZ_JAUSVX010000009.1, read on the forward strand.
GGTCTCGGACATGCGGACGCCGACGCCGACCTCCGAGCAATATTCCACCTTCCGCGCCTATCTCGACGCTCGCCACGCCGATGGCGGCATGGCCGACATGACCGTGCTCGACTACGCCATGATGGTGGAGGACACGCACGTGACCAGCCGGCTGATCGAGTACCGCCTGTCCGGCCCGGACCTGCCGCTCAACCGCCGCGGCGAAGGCCCGCTGATCGCGGTCTCGCTGACGGACGTGCTCGCCGACGGCCTGTCGATGGTCTACTCCTTCTACGAGCCCGAGCAGCACCTGCGCAGCGTCGGCACCTTCATGATCCTCGACCATATCCGCCGCGCCAAGGCGATGGACCTGCCTTACGTCTATCTCGGCTATTGGGTCGAGGGCTCCAAGAAGATGGCCTACAAGGCCCGTTTCCTGCCGCAGGAACGCCTGGGCCCCAAGGGCTGGGACCGGGTGGAGAGCTGAGGCCCGCCCCGCCGGCGGCCCGCTCAGTCCCGGCCGGCGCCGGCCGGCAGATGGATGCGCACCTTCAGGCCCCGCGGGTCGCGGTTGGCGAGGCTGATCGTGCCGCCATGGCGCTGCACGATGTCCCTGGCGATGGAGAGCCCGAGGCCGAAGCCGCCGCCGTCCTGGGTGCGGGCCGCGTCGGCCTTGAAGAAGGGCTCGAACACCCGCTCGCGCAGCTCGGCCGGAATGCCCGGGCCGTCGTCGGCGACCTCGATCTCGATCCGGTCCGCCCGGCCGCGCAACGTTGCGGTGACCGTGCCGGCATGCTTGACGCCGTTCTCGACGATGTTGGTGACGGCGCGGGTCAGCGCCCGCGGCTGCACCGTCCAGACCAGCTTGCCCGGCCCGCGATAGGCCACGGCATGGCCGACATCGACGAATTGCGAGCAGATCGTCTGCAGGAGGCTCGGCAGGTCGACGCGGGACAGGGCCTCGGACCGGCCGTCCTCGCGCAGGTAGTCCAGCGTCTCGTCGAGCATGCGCTCGACATTGGCGAGATCCGCCAGCATGCCCTCGCGCAGCTTGTCCTGATGCACGCGCTCGGAGCGCAGCCTCAGCCGCGTCAGCGGCGTCCGCAGGTCGTGGCCGATGGCGGCCAGCATGCGCGTGCGGTCGTCGAGCAGGGCGCCGATGCGGGTGCGCATCTCGTTGAGCGCATCGGCGACCTGGGCGATCTCGCGCGGCCCCCCGCCGGCGATCGGCTGCACGTCCTGCGGCGAACGCCCGAAGGACTGCGCCGCAGCGGCGACCGCCGCCAGCGGCGCAATGATCCAGCGCACCGCATAGATCGACAGGAGCAGCACGAAGATCAGGACGATGGTCAGGATCAGCGCCGTCGGCGTCAGGAACAGGCGCCAGGGCGAGGCGTCGGTGGCGGCGTCGAACACCAGGGCGTGACCGGCGTCGCGCCGCACCACCAGCTGCTGCGCCGGCCCGGCGGGATAGCGCCGGTCGAGGATCTCGACGCCGGGGGCCGAGCGCACCTGCTGCAGCAGCGGCCAGGTCCACCACGGCCAGCCGGCGCCGCCCGGCAGCGGTTCGAGCTCCGACAGGGCGACCTGGTCGACCCTGACCCCGGCGTTGCGCACTGCGGTGAGCACGATGTCGGCCTCGGCGGGGGTCTTGGCCGCCTTGACGAACTGGGTGATCCGCACGATGCGCGAGGCCACGGCCGGCGGCGAATCGTCCGGCGGCGTCGTCCCGTAGAGCAGCACCACGATCGCCACCGTGACGATCATGCCGAGCAGCACCGAGACCGCGACCAGGCCGGTGATCTGCGTGGTGATGCTGCGCGGGACGAGGCGCTCGGCCAGGCGCATCAGGCCGTCTCCACGCCCGGCGTGAAGACATAGCCGCCGAGCCGCACGGTCTTGATCATCACCGGATCGCGCGGATCCGCCTCGATCTTCTGGCGGATGCGGCTGATATGGACGTCGATGCTGCGCTCGATCGGCCCGGCCGCGCCGCCATGGATCAGCTCGATCAGCTGCTCGCGCGACAGCACGCGTCCGGGATGGCGGCAGAAGGCGAGCAGCAGGTCGAACTCGACGCTGGTCAGCGAGATCCGCACCCCCTCGGGGTCGTGGAGCTCGCGGGCCGCCGGGTCGAGGCGCCAACCCGCGAAGGCGAGGCCGCGCTCGCGCGTCGTCGCCGGCTGCGGCGCTGCGGCGCGGCGCAGCAGTGCCCGGATGCGGGCGACCAGCTCGCGCGAGTTGAACGGCTTGGAGACGTAGTCGTCCGCGCCGATCTCCAGGCCGACGATGCGGTCGATCTGCTCGCCGCGTGCCGTGACGATGATGATCGGGATGGCGGACGTCGCCCGCAGCCGCCGGCAGATGCTGAGCCCGTCCTCTCCTGGGAGCATCAGGTCGAGCACCACCAGATCGACGCCGCCGCGCCCGAGCACCGCGTCCATCCCAGCCGCCGAGCCGACGCAGGAAACGGACAGGCCGTTCTCCTCCAGCACATCGGCGAGCAGCTGCGCGATCTCGGCGTCGTCCTCGACGCACAGGATGTGCGGCCTGACCATCGGCAGGGCGTAGGGCACGGGTGGCAGGAAGTTCTGTTCGGCGGACATGCGCCATTCTACCGACCGGCGGGGCGCGAGGCAGCGCTGCAATTGTGATTTTTTGTTGCGATATGTCAGCGCCGCCCCGGACGCCGAAACAAATCGTAAAATGACTTAACCCCGGCCCGGCGCGGCGCCGCCTATTCTGTGCTTCGACCAGGAGGGCGACATGATCCCGTGTCCGTCGGTTCGGGCGATCACGCCCGGTCCACGCGCTTCGGCGCTGGTTGCCATCCGTGCGTTTCGTGCGCTTGCAACCCGCCTGCTGCACCGGCTCCTCCGGTCGCGGCCCGGCCGCTCCGGCGGTCCGACCAGACCCTGCGACATCGGCATCGGCGGCACGGGACGTCTCGTGCCGGACCGGTTCCCATCGGGCATGTCGAGACTGGCCGGCGGACCGAGACTGGTCGCGGCGCAGGCCTGCCCGCATCGGGCTGGCTGGTAAGCGAGCCTGCCGCGTGACGAGATCCCGTTTCAGAGCGCTGCTGATCGCGGGGACCTGCCTTGCCGGCACCATCCCCGCCCAGGCGCAGTCCCTCATGGCCGCCCTCGAGCAGGCCTATGCGTCCAATCCGACGCTGAATGCGCAACGGGCGGCCGCGCGCGCCTTCGACGAGACGGTGCCGCAGGCGCTCGCCGGCTACCGGCCCACCGTCTCGGCCACCGCCAACCTCGCCGTGGGCTCGCTCTCCACCAAGGTCTCCGGAGCGAGCACGACCAGCCAGAGCCTGGTGCCGAACGGTGTCGGCCTCCAGGTCAACCAGACGCTGTTCGACGGCCTGCGCACCGCCGGCAGCGTCGCGGCCGCGGAGGCCGGCGTGCTCGGGCAGCGGGAGACGCTGCGCGGCGTCGAGCAGACCGTGCTCCTCGATGCGGCGACGGCCTACATGAACGTCTTCCGCGACACCGCCATGCTGGAGCTGCGGCGCGACAACCTGGCCTATCTGACCGAGCAGACCAAGGAGACCCGGCAGCGCTTCGTCGCCGGCGACCAGACCCAGACCGACGTCAGCCAGGCCGAGGCCAACGCCGCGTCGGCCCGGTCCCAGCTCCTCGCCGCGCAGGCGCAGCTCAAAGCCTCGATCGCCGTCTACCATCAGGTGATCGGCTCGCAGCCAAGCCGGGTGGAGCCCGCCTCGTTCGTCGAGGCGCTGCTGCCGCATTCGCTGGCGGAGGCGTCGCGACAGGGCATCGCCGCCCAGCCTTCGGTGCTCTCGGCCCAGCATGCGGTGGACGTCGCCGCCGCCGACGTTGAGGTCGCCGAGAGCGCGCTCTATCCCACGGTGACCGCCCAGGGGTCGGCAAGCCGGCAGCACGACTATGTCACCAGCGGCACCCTCTACAACCGGCTGACGAGCGCGTCGCTGGGCCTGTCGGCCTCCGTGCCGGTCTATTCGGGCGGCGTGGACTACGCCAAGATCCGGCAGGCCAAGGAGGTGCTGGCGCAGCGCCACGCCGAGCTCGACGAGGCGCGCGAGCAGGCCCGCGCCGACATCGCCACCGCCTGGGCGACGTTCGGGGCGACGGCGGCGAGCATCGACGCCGCCAAGGCCGAGGTCGATGCGGCCGAGCTGGCCCTGCAGGGCGTGTCGACCGAACAGAGGGTGGGACAGCGCACGACGCTCGACGTGCTGAACCAGCGCCAGACGCTGGTGGACGCCCGCTCCTCCCTGATCTCGGCGCAGCGCGACCGCATCGTCGCCGCTTTCACTTTGCTCGCCGATATCGGCAGCTTGAACGCGCGGGCGCTGAAGCTTGCGGTCACGCCCTACGATCCGGCCGTGCATGACCGGCAGGTGCGATCGAAATGGGCGGGGCAATAGCCCCACCCCTCCCCCGGGCGCCTGCCGATGCCGCGTTCGGACAGCGCGCGTTCGCGGTGTTTCAACGCCGACGGCCCGTGGCTGATGAAATCGCCGGCTTTCCGCCATGCCTTCCGCAGACGCACGACCACAGTGTGAAAAAATCCCACAAAAAGCCATCGCGTCACGCTTTGGGGTTGAGCCAGGGCGCCAGCAACCGCCCAGATAAACCGCGAATCTGACACAGATTCTGAAGCTTAAAGCCGGATATTTTCGTATCATTGAAGATACATATAGTTAAATCTGCAGGAATATTTAATATAATCCAAAATACAATGGCAATGACATCCATATACTATCCAGATATGAGGTAATATTATTGCATATAATTGCATAATATTCCTCGCATCTGGCCACATCGCCCGGAGATACAGGCACCATCCGATACGCCAGCCAAGCTGAGACGCCATCCAGAGAAGGGCTGGATACGATTCGTTAACCATAAATTGACCTTTTGAGGGTCCAATCTACGCATGACCAGCAAAGGCATCGCTGGAAGGGCGTCATGGACGCCCGAGCCATGCCCCACCGCCGCGCCGCCGACGCCGCTTTCCGCGGATGGCCGACTTTTGCCAGGAGAAGACAGCCATGTTGACCCAAGGACACCACAGGAGAGGCCAAGGGCGGGCGATGCGCCTGGTCCTGATCCTGGCGGCGGCGCTCCTGGCCGGCGGCCTCGCCGCCGCGCCGGCGGCGGCCCAGACCAATCTGCGCATCGGCGCCGGCGAAGGCGAGACCACGCGCCGCGTCGACATCGGCCTCGGCAAGTCGATCATCGTCGACCTGCCGCGCGATGCCAAGGAGGTGTTCGTCGCCAACCCGCAGGTCGCCAACGCGGTGGTGCGCTCGGCCCGCAAGGTCTTCGTCACCGCCGCGGGCGTCGGCCAGACCACCCTGGTGTTCATGGACCTGGCCGGCAACCAGATGAGCGCGCTCGACATCAACGTCCAGCGCGACATCAGCCCGATCGCCCGGGCGATCCAGGAGGCGGTGCCCGGCAGCGAGATCGTGGTGCGCCAGCTCAACGAGGGCGTGCTGCTCAGCGGCTACGTCAATTCCGCCGACGATGCGTCGCGGGCGGTGGCCATCGCTTCCCAGTTCCTCGGCAAGGACGGCGCCGTCGCCAACTCCATCTCGATCCGCGCCCGAGAGCAGGTCATGCTGAAGGTGACCGTGGCCGAGGTGCAGCGCCAGGTCCTCAAGCAGCTCGGCATCAACCTTTCCGGCGGCAACAACAGCGGCACCATCTCCTTCTCGACCTCCAATCCCTTCGGCCTCGCCGGAGCGATCGCCAGCGGCAACACGGCCACGATCGGCAATTCCAACTTCAATGCAACGATTCAGGCCTTCGAGCGCGCCAATGTCATGCGCGCCCTGGCCGAACCGACGCTGACCGCCATCTCCGGCGAATCCGCCAAGTTCCTGGCCGGCGGCGAATATCCCATCCTGACCAGCTCGAGCTGCGACAGCAACGGAGCGAACTGCCAGAGCGGCTATACCTACAAGCAGTTCGGCGTCGGGCTCACCTTCACGCCGGTGGTGCTGAACGAGGGCCGCATCAGCCTGAAGGTCGCCACCGAAGTCTCCGACATCGACGACAAGAACACCTTCACCACCACCGACGGCGCCGTGATCCCCGCCTTCACCGTGAGCCGCGCCGACACCACGGTCGAGCTCGCCTCCGGCGCCTCGCTTGTCATGGCCGGCATGATCCAGCAGAACACCAAGCAGGTGGTCAACGGCACGCCGGGGCTGATGAACATCCCGATCCTCGGCCAGCTCTTCCGCTCGCGCGACTACCAGCGCGACAACACCGAGCTGATGATCATGGTCACGCCCTATCTCGCCAAGGCGGTCGACCGCAAGGACATCGCCCTGCCGAGCGACGGCTTCACCGACGCCTCCGATCCCTCGACCTTCCTGCTCGGGCGCTTCAACAAGATCTACGGGGTGCGCGGCGCGCCCCCGCCGGCCGGCAAGCTCGCCGGACGCTACGGCTTCACCCTCGACTGAGCCCCCCGGCTCTGCCGAGCCCCGGCCGCGCCCTTGGCGCAGCCGCCCCACCCGGATGATCGCAAAAAGGCCCGGCGAGAGCCGGGCCTTTCCGCAAGTCGTGATGGACGACGCTCAGAACACGCGGCGGATGCGGATGCCGCCATTCCAGCCGTCGGTGTCGCCCTGGTACGTGGTTCCATCGACCGTCACCGACGAGCCGAAGTCCTTGTAGTCCTTCTTCGAATAATAGATTTCGCCACTGACGGTGAGCCCCTTGACGATGGTGTAGGTGGCGTTGATGCCGGCGATATAGGCCGTGAAGTCCGAATCGGTCGGCAGCAGGACGATGTCGTCGGCATTGCCGGCGGTGTAGTCGACATAGCTGCCGAACGCGGTGACGTTCAGGGCGGGCGTGACGTCCACGCCCAGCTCACCGGTGATCGACCATCCCTTGCCCTTGTTCTCCAGACCGGTGCCGGTGTCGTAGGCAGCTTCCGGATCGGAGAGGCCGAGATAGTTGTTGGCGCCGTCGGCATAGACGCCTTCCAAGGCCAGGTGCGCGCCGGCCAGGAACGGCAGCTTCACGCCGACGCCGGCACCCGCCGCCCAGCCCCACGTGTCGCTGCTGCTGACGCCGGTGGGATAGTTGATCTGATGGGCCGCAGCGAACACCGCCGCCTCGCCCCAGCCCTGATCGATACGCAGCTGGCCGACGATGTCGGGGAAGCGGGACCCGCCATAGGTGCCGGTGGTGCCCGCGGTACCGCCGGTCTCGCCGGTCTGATCCCACAGCGACGAGCGATGCTCGATATTGTCTTCGACCGCCAGGGTCGCCGAGAAGCCGCCGCCGAAGGTGGCGGTGTAGGCCAGCAGGTTCACGGTGGTCTGCGACGTGTAATACGGGGCGAAGATCGTATCGCCATAGTCGTTGTCGTAGATGCCGAAGAAGGTGTGGGCATAGCCGGCGGTGAAGCCGCCGAGCTGGATGAACGCCTTGTCGACGACGAAGCTGTCACGCCCGCCATTGGCGGCGGTGTTGTTGGCGTAGATGTCGAGCTGCAGGTAAGAGCGCAGCAGACCCCACTCGGTCTGGGTGCGCGCATCCCACATCACGCGGGCCTCGGTGCTGAAGTCCGTCGCATTGGTATTGCGGCCCGTCTCCGAGACGGTGTTCTTCGGCTGGGTGAAGATGTACTTGGCGCGGATTTCACCCTGCAGGCGAAGGCAGGTGTCGGTGCCCGGGATGTAGAAATAGCCCTCGCCGAACTCGCTGCAGACTTTCACATATTCGACCGGCTCCGCCTTCGTCATCGGCAGATCGGCAGCTTCGGCAGCGCCTGTCGTGACGATGCCCGCGGCAGCACCGAGAAGGAACGACTTGAGCGTCATATGTATCTCCTGAGGAAGTCTCTGTCGGATTGGATGGCACTCGAGGGCCCTCCGATCGAAGCTCAAGGGCCGCGGAAGCGCCCATGGACGTAAGCTCATCGAAGTGTCGCCGAGTTCGACCACAGGAGACACTGACCAATATTTCACAGGATTCACAATATCGCCCAATCAGAATGGCGAGATCTGGGCATTGTTTGCCAGCAAATGTGGCTAAACGGTCACATTTATATAATAAATTTCACAATGTATAAGAATTTATACACTCGAATAGCTTCCATTTTTTGAACTGTAAGGGGTCATTCATCGAGATTTGAATTCTACAGATTGTGACATCTTGTTTAAACACAGAAACAATCCCTTGCTTCCGCATTCATCGCCACCATTCCGCCTTATTCACACGACAAAACTTTGATCGTTCAATATCCTCCAAGACGTTGAACATGCCACCGCAAGAAGTTCGCGAGACCCATTGCAACTGGCTTTCGCCCCGCGCCGATCTAGACTTCGGCGCGGGGCGTTGCACATCAGGCCCTGCCGAAATGCAGGGACGTGACGGTACGGCGAACCTCGGAAGCAGCGCCGCCGCAGGTGCGCCGGCACCCGGCGTTAACCCGGCCCCGCGCCGGCGGCCCTATCCGGATGCGGCCGAGACTCATCGCCGATGGACGGCCGGACGCGTGCAGAGGCTCGGACCAAAGCCGGAATTCGGCTTTGCGCAACGGGACAGGAAGACTATTCGCGCCGCGGCAGATCCTGGAGGGATGCCGGAAGATCCACCCGTGCCACGAGCCCCTTCGTCTCCCCGTTCATCAAGGTCAATGTTCCACGGTGTGCCTGCACGATCTCGTTCACGATGGACAGGCCGAGCCCGACACTTCCGGGACGATGGGACCGGGAGGGATCGACGTGGACGAACGGCTCGATCACGTCCCGCAGACGTTGTTCCGGAATGCCGGGGCCGTCGTCCGTCACGTCGATGACAATGCCGTGGCTGCGGACGGATGTGCGGATCGTGACCGCATTGCCGAAATGACAGCCGTTCTCGACGAGATTGGTAAAGGCCCGCATCATGGCATTCGGCCGGCAGCGGAACAGGATATGCCTGGGGCCGACATAGCGGATGGCGGCACCCGCGTCCTCGAATTCGTCGCAGAGCGTCGACAGGAGCGCCCCGAGATCGAGCCACTCCTCGTCTTCCGCGCTGTGCGCGTCGCTGAAGAAGGCGAGCGTGGAGGTGACCATCGACTGCATCAGGCTGATATTCTTCAGCAGACTGCCCTGGATCTCGTTCGCGCCGCGCGTTTCGATGAGCAGGCGCATCCGCGTCAGCGGCGTGCGCAGGTCGTGGCATATGGCGGCCAGCACCCGCGAGCGGTCCTGGATCGAGCGGACGGCATGGTCCTGCATCCGATTGAAGGCCCGCGCCGCCTGCCGGATCTCCAGAGGGCCTTCTTCCCGGATCGGCGCCATGGGCGCATCGCCGCCCAGGGCGTCCGCCTTCTGCGACAGGCGACGCAACGGGCCGATCACGCGCCAGCTCGCCCAGGCGGACATGGTCGCGGCAGCGACGCACAGGAACAGGAGAGCGTCGAGAATCGGCAGCGGCAGCCTCTTGAGGAGAGCCAGCCCGGGCCTGCCGGCCTCGAATTCCAGGGTCTGATCCCCGAGCCTGGCCAAGACCTGGATCGTTTCGCCGGGCCCCGAAGCCGCCGTCTCACACGAATGGACCCGCAGGTCGAGCGAGCGATCGGAGAATTCGGTGGCCAGCGCCTCCCGCATGTCGCGCGCATCGGCACTGAGGCCGTCGCAGACGGGCGGGTCCTGCAGCAACCGGATCGACAGATCCGGCCGGTCCGCCGCGGCCACCAGGGCGCTTCGCACGCGCTCCGGCGCGAGCCGAAAGCTCTCGATGATGGTGGAGATGCGATAGGCGCTGGACCACGGCCACAGGGGCGGCGGCGCCTTGGGATGTTGCGTCGACAGCACGAGGTGGAACAGCAGCAGGGCCAGTGCGAACGAGCCGGCGATGATCGCGAGGATCTGGCCGAGCATGGTTGCGAAGAAGCGGCTCATCGCTCGAGCGCCACTCTGGCCTGGAACATATATCCGCCCGCCCGCACGGTGCGGATGACGTTGTCCAGCGGATCGGCGCCCGCCAGCTTGCGCCGCAGGCGGCTGATCAGGATATCGACGGAGCGGGCGGCGACTGCGAAGCCTTCGCCGCGCGTGAAGCCGATCAGTTCCTCCCGCGAGAGCACCTTGCGCGCATTCTGGCAGAGGGCGAGCAGCAGATCGGCTTCGGCACCCGTCAGGGGGATGCGTACGCCCGCGGGCGAGCGCAGGTAGCGACGATGCGGATAGAACGCGAATCCCGAGAAATGCAGTGCCGCATCCGCCTCTGCGCCGATCGGGCGAGGCTCGTCGTCCCTGACGAGGCCGCGGCGCAGGACCGCCCGGATGCGGGCGAGAAGCTCGCGCAGATCGAAGGGCTTGCCGACATAGTCATCGGCACCGAGCTCCAGCGCGATGGCCTTGTCCGCCGGCTCCGAAAGAGCCGACATCATGATGATCCCCGGTGCATCCGACGCGCGCAGCCGCCGGCACAGGTCGAGCCCGCTCTCGCCGGGCAGCATCACGTCGAGCAGCACGAGGTCGATATCCCCGCATGCCAGGATGCCGTCCGCCGTCTCGGCGCTTCCTGCCACCGTGGCGGCAAATCCGCGCTCCTTGAGGAAGCCGGCCAGCGGCTCGCTGATGTCCACGTCGTCCTCGACGACAAGAATGTGAGTCTGATTCAAATGCCCCCCCCGAGAGGCCGCCCCCGGGAGATGCCGGACTGCCGCGCCTTCGGGCGAGGCAGGAGCGGGCTCCAGCTGGGCGCAACGCAGGGATGATCGCGGCTGCGAGCCCGACCCGGGCGTCGCAGCAAGCCATCACCCATAAAGTGTGGGAAAATTTCCCACAAATCTGTTATGATGAACGGCCTCGCGTGTCAACGTCCTTCGTCCGGCAGGCGTGTCGACCGGGAGCGGGTGGGACCACGCAGAAGGCGCCGGGCGGACGCCCGACACCGGCGGACGCTCGCACATCTGCGATCCGGATCCAACGCGACCCGCGTCGAAACATCTCTTAACATGACTTAATCCGCGCCCCCCGCCCTCCCCGCTAGACTGCGCCCATTCGCTCGAGGCCGGCCTCCGGCGACCGCAGGGCTGGAGCAGGACGAGTGATGCGTTTCGTGGCCGAGACCGGGATCGACGAGCCGCCGGACCGGGCATTTCGACCGGGCCGCGACGCATCGATCGCCGGGCCTCTCGCCCGCCGCGTCCTGGAACACTAGCATGCACAGCCCGGAACGGGCGGCGTCCGCCGTCCTGGCCCCGCACAGGAGCGTCCCGCCCGGTGGGCACGCGTTCGGCGAGGCGCCGATCCCGCCGGTCGCCGACACGTCCCGAAACAGGCCGCCAATATCCAAGGCGCGTCCGCGCCGCGGCCGGCGGGCGATCGCGATCGCCCTGTCCCTCGGCGCCGCCCTCGGGCTCGGCTGGCTCGGCAGGGCGCAGCTCCTGCCCGCGCCGGCCGCCGGCCTGATGACCGCACCCGCGGTGGTCGGCAGCATCGAGCAGAGCGTGCTGGCCAGCGGCACGCTGAAGCCGGTCAGGCTGGTCGCGGTCGGCGCCCAGGTCTCCGGCCGGATCACCGCGCTCAAGGTCGCCGTCGGCCAGAAGGTCCGGGCCGGCGACCTCATCGCCGAGATCGACGCCCTGACCAAGCAGAACGACCTGCGCTCGGCCCAGGCCGCCCTCGACAGCGCCCGCGCCCAGCGTGAGGAGAAGGAAGCGACGCTCGCCAAGAACGAGGCGGCCCTGGCGCGCCAGAAGCTGACCTATGGCCAGAACGCCTCCTCGCGCGCCGACTATGAATCCGCCGAGGCGGACGTGAAGGCGACGCGGGCGCAGATCGCCCAGCTCGACGCCTCGATCGTCGAGGCCGAGGTCTCGGTCTCCACCGCCCGGGTCAATCTCGACTACACCCGCATCACCGCCCCGATCGACGGCACCGTGCTCGCCATCGGCGCCCAGGAGGGGCAGACCGTCAACGCCACCCAGTCGACCCCGACCATCGTCGTGCTCGGCGATCTCGACACCATGACGATCCGGGCCGAGATCTCCGAGGCCGACGTGGTCCGGGTCGAGCCCGGCCAGGAGGTCTACTTCACCATCCTCGGCGAGCCGGACCGTCGCTTCCACGCCCGCCTGCGCTCGATCGAGCCGGCGCCGGAATCGGTCAAGACCGACAGCAGCTTCTCCACCGACAGCACCACGACCAGCTCGACGTCCTCCTCCTCGTCCACGTCCTCGGAGGCGATCTATTACAACGGCGTCTTCGACGTGCCGAACCCCGACGGCCGCCTCAGGACCTACATGACGGCCGAGGTGCACATCGTCCTCGGCGAGGCCCGGAACGTCCTCACCGTGCCGGCCGCCGCCCTCGCCGGGCCGGAGGCGGACGGCTCCTTCTCCGTGCGGGTCGTCGAGGCCGACGGCACGGTGGCGCGCCGCCCGGTCGAGGTCGGGCTCGACAACAAGATCGCCGCCGAGATCCGCGACGGCCTGAAGGCGGGCGAGCGCGTGGTGATCGGCGAGGCCGCCACTGCCTCCAGGACCATGATGGGTCCGCCGCCCGGCGGAATGTGACGATGGCGCCGCCCCTCGTCGTGCTCGATAATGTCTGCCGCGACTATGCCACGGGTGCCGAGCCGGTGGTGGCGCTGCGCGACGTCACGCTGACCATCGCGGCCGGCGAGATGGTCGCGATCGTCGGCGCCTCCGGCTCCGGCAAGTCGACCCTGCTCAACATCCTCGGTTGCCTCGACCGGCCGACCGGCGGCAGCTACCGCGTGCTCGGCCGCGAGACGGCGGCGCTCGAGGCCGACGAGCTCGCCGCGCTCAGGCGCGAGCATTTCGGCTTCATCTTCCAGCGCTACCACCTGATGGCGGAGTTGACCGCGGCCGGCAACGTCGAGATGCCGGCCGTCTATGCCGGCCTCACCCTGCAGGCCCGGCAAGCCCGCGCGGCGGCGCTGCTGGCGCGCCTCGGCATGGCGGGGCGCGCCAGCCACCGGCCGGGCCAGCTCTCCGGCGGCCAGCAGCAGCGCGTCTCCATCGCCCGGGCGCTGATGAACGGCGCCGAGGTGATCTTCGCCGACGAGCCGACCGGCGCGCTCGACAGCGCCAGCGGCCGGGAGGTGCTGCGCATCCTCGACGAGCTCCATGCCGGCGGCCAGACCGTCATCATCGTCACCCACGACATGGCGGTGGCCCGCCGGGCCGAACGGATCATCGAGCTGCGCGACGGTGTCGTGGTCTCTGACCGGCCGAACCGGCGGGAGACGCCGGCCGAGGCCGCGCCGGCGCCGGCGCCGGCCGGGCCGGATCGGGCGGCGATCGTGCCCGCCACCCCCTGGCGGGCCCGGCTCGACCACTTCCGCGAGGCCTTCCGCATGGCGCTGCTGTCGATGAACGCCCATCGCCTGCGCACCGTCCTGACCATGCTCGGCATCGTCATCGGCGTCGCCTCGGTGGTCTGCGTCGTGGCGCTCGGCGCCGGCTCGCAGCAGAAGGTCCTCGCGAATATCAACAATCTCGGCACCAACACGCTGGAAGTGTTTCCGGGCAAGGATTTCGGCGACGTCCGCTCCGGCAAGGTCACCACCCTGGTGGTCGCCGACGCGCAGGCCCTCGCCGGCCAGCCCTATGTCGCCGCCGTCACGCCGACCGTCTCCACCAGCAAGACCTTGCGCTCAGGCTCGATCGAGGTCACGGCGCAGGTGAACGGCGTCGGCGAAGCCTATTTCGCCGTCAAGGGAACCGAGCTCGCCGAAGGCGCCTTCTTCGACGCCGACGGCGTGCGCCGCATCGCCCAGGACGTGGTGATCGACGCCAACACCCGCAAAGCCCTGTTCGGCGAAACGGCGACCAGCCCGGTCGGCCGGATCATCCTGGTCGGCGCCGTGCCCTGCCGCATCGTCGGGGTGACGCGCCCGCAGCAGGGCGGGTTCGGCTCCAGCGCCAACCCGTCCGTCTATCTCCCCTACACCACGGTGCAGGCCCGCTTCCTCGGCTCCACGTCGCTGCGCAGCATCAGCGTGCGGGTCGACGACGACGCCTCCACCGACCTCGCCGAGCAGGCGGTCACCGCGCTGCTCGTCCGGCGGCACAAGGCCCGGGACTTCTTCATCCTCAACACCGACGACATCCGCCGCACCATCACCTCGACCACGCAGGCGCTGACCCTGCTGGTCGCGGCGATCGCCGCGATCTCGCTGGTCGTCGGCGGCGTCGGCGTCACCAACATCATGCTGGTGTCGGTGTCCGAGCGCATCGCCGAGATCGGCGTGCGCATGGCGGTCGGCGCCCGCCGCAGCGACATCCTGCAGCAATTCCTGATCGAGGCGGTGCTGGTCTGCCTGATCGGCGGCCTCACCGGCATCGGCCTGGCGCTCGGGTTCGGCGCCCTGTTCAACGCCGCCAGCACGGCCTTCAGCCTGCACTATTCCCTCACCTCCATCATCGTCGCCTTCCTGTCCTCGACCCTGATCGGCGTCGTCTTCGGCTACATGCCGGCGCGCAACGCCTCGCGGCTCGATCCGGTCGCGGCCCTGGCCCGGGAATAGCCCGATGTCGTTCCTTCATCATCGCGGCGACCTGCCGGGTTCGATCGGCGACGTCATGGGGATTTCCGGCATCAGCACAAGGATATGCCGGCCCCGCGTCTCGCCACGTCGACGAAAACGCGGCGGTTTCTACGCCCGATGTCCGCGCAATGCTCTTGGCCGGACCATCTGAATGCGCGGCAACTCCCCGGCCGGATTGACGGCCCCGCGGCAACTCAATAGCGATACTTTCCGGCGCAACAGATTGGATCCGATCCTGGTGTCAGCTGCATCCTCCCTTTTCCGGCATTCCTCCGAAGCTGCGGGCGGCGGCCCCGTGCGGGCGCTCGCCCGGGTCGGCATCGTCGCGGCCTGCATCCTCGCCGCCGGCTGCAACCGGGAGCAGCAGGCCGCCACCCCGCCTGCCGGCGCCGTCCGTCCCCAGGTCAGCGTCGTCACGCTGCATCCGCGGGCCGTCGCCATCACGGCCGAGCTGCCGGGGCGCGTCGGCGCCTCGCTCACCGCCGACGTCGTGCCGCAGGTGACCGGCATCATCAAGGCGCGCCTGTTCAAGGAAGGCACCGAGGTCAAGGCCGGCGACGGGCTGTACCAGATCGATCCCGCCAGCTACCAGGCGAGCTATGACAGCGCCGTGGCGACGCTGCAGAAGGACCAGGCCGCCGTCCCCAGCGCCCAGGCCAAGGTCGACCGCTACCAGACCCTGATCAAGCAGAACGCCGTCAGCAGCCAGGACCTCGACGACGCGCGCTCCACGCTGGCGCAGGCCAAGGCCGACGTCGCCGCCGCCCAGGCGGCGCTGGAGACGGCCCGCATCAACCTCGACTACACCACCATGAAGGCGCCGATCGGCGGGCGGGTCGACGCCTCGACCATCACCGAGGGCGCGCTGGTGAGCTCGGGCCAGTCGACGGCGCTCACCACCATCCGCCAGCTCGACCCGATCAATGTCGACGTCACGGAATCGAGCACCAACCTCCTCAACTTCCTGGCGGCGGTGAAGTCGGGCCGGATCAAGACCACGGGGTCCGACGTCTCCGTCAAGCTGAAGCTGGAGAACGGCACGATCTACCCGCACCCCGGAACGCTGCGCTTCATGGAGGCCAACGTCAACCAGACCACCGGCACCTTCACCGTGCGGGCCGAGTTCGCCAATCCCGACCGGCTGCTCCTGCCCGGCATGTATGCCCGCGCCATCCTCGAGGTCGGCCTGGCGCAGAACAGCTTCCTGGTGCCGCAGCGGGCGGTCAGCCACAACGTCAAGGGCGAGGCCACCGCCGGCTTCGTCGGCAGCGACGGCAAGGTCGTCCAGCGCGTGCTCTCGGTGCAGCGCAGCGTCGGCAACAACTGGCTGGTCGACGCCGGGGTCTCCGACGGCGACAGGATCATTGTCGAGGGCATCCAGCTGGTGCGCAGCGGCCAGGAGGTGGCGGCGACCGAGGTGACGGTGGACGATGCCACCGGCGACATCCGCCAGCTCTCCCAGAGCTCGGCCCTCGACAAGCCGGCGGGCGCTCCGGCGCCGGCCCGGGTCGAGTAGGAGCCGCGGGCATGTCGCGTTTCTTCATCAACCGGCCGATCTTCGCCTGGGTCATCGTCATCTCGGTGATGCTGGCCGGCCTGCTCGCCATCACCAGCCTGGCGATCGAGCAATATCCGCAGATCGCGCCGCCCTCGGTGTCGATCAGCGCCACCTATTCCGGCGCCGACGCCCAGACGGTGGAGAACTCGGTGACCAAGGTCATCGAGCAGGGCCTGACCGGCATCGACAATCTCGACTACATCACCTCGACCTCGACCTCCTCGGGCAGCGCCTCGATCACGGTCACCTTCACCAGCGCCGCCGATCCCGACGTGGCGCAGATGCAGGTGCAGAACAAGCTGCAGCTCGTCCAGGCGCAGCTGCCCTCGACCGTGCAGAGCACCGGCATCACCGTCTCGAAGGCCTCCACCGGCTTCCTGATGGTGGTGGCCTTCGTCTCCACCGACGGCAAGATGACGGCGACCGACGTCGCCGACTACGTCAAGAGCAGCGTCAACGACACCATCTCGCGCGTCGAGGGCGTCGGCACCACCCAGCTGTTCGGCGGCGGCTATGCCATGCGCATCTGGCTCGACCCGGACAAGCTCGCCAAATATGCGCTGATGCCGGGCGACGTCGCCACGGCCATCCAGGCCCAGAACGTCCAGGTCGCCGCCGGCCAGCTCGGCGACATCCCGCAGCGCAAGGGCCAGCAGCTCAACGTCACCGTGACGGCCCAGAGCCGCCTGCAGACCCCGCAGCAGTTCGAGAACATCATCCTCAAGAGCGCCAGCTCGGGCTCGATCGTCCGGCTCAACGACGTCGCCACCGTGGAGCTCGGGTCCGACAGCTACACCACCAGCTCCAAGTATAGCGGCCTGCCCTCGGCCGGCATGGGCATCAACCTGGCCACCGGCGCCAATGCCATCAACACCTCCAAGGCGGTCAAGGCCACCATCGACAGCCTGGCCTCGACCTTTCCGGAGGGGATGAAGGTCTACTATCCCTACGACACGACCCCGTTCGTGCTCCTGTCGATCGAGGACGTGGTGAAGACGCTGGTGGAGGCCATCGTCCTGGTCTTCCTGGTGATGTTCTTGTTCCTGCAGAACATCCGGGCGACGATCATCCCCACCCTCGCCGTGCCGATCGTGCTGCTCGGCACCTTCGGCGTCCTCGCCGTGCTCGGCTATTCCATCAACACGCTGACGATGTTCGCCATGGTGCTCGCCATCGGCCTCCTGGTCGACGACGCCATCGTCGTGGTCGAGAACGTCGAGCGCGTCATGCAGGAGGAGGGCCTCGGCCCGCGCGAGGCGACGCTGCGCTCGATGGAGGAGATCACCGGCGCCCTGGTCGGCGTCGCCACGGTGCTCTCCGCCGTGTTCGTGCCGATGGCCTTCTATTCCGGCGCGGTCGGCGTCATCTACCGCCAGTTCTCGGTGACCATCGTCTCGGCCATGGCGCTCTCGGTGCTGGTGGCGCTGATCTTCACCCCGGCGCTCTGCGCCACCATCCTCAGGCCGCCGAAGGACCATGCCACCCAGCGCGGCTTCTTCGGCTGGTTCAACCGCACCTTCGACCGCGGCACCCAGGCCTACCGCAACGGCGTCGCCGGGGTGATCAGCCGTTCCTGGCGCTTCCTCGCCGTGTTCCTCCTCATCGGCGGCGGCATGCTCTGGCTGCTCGAGCGCCTGCCGAGCTCCTTCCTGCCGGACGAGGACCGCGGCATCGTCATCACCAGCGTGACGCTGCCGCCGGGCGCGACGCAGGATCGGACGGAGAAGGTGCTCGCCACTGTCCGCGACCACTTCCTCAAGGACGAGAAGGACTATGTCGAGGGCATCTTCACCGTGGTCGGCTTCGGCTTCGGCGGCGCGGGCCAGAATGTCGGCATCGCCTTCGTGCCCCTGAAGGACTTCAGCGTCCGCACCGACCCGAACGGCAAGGCGCAGGCCATCGTCGGCCGGGCGATGAAGGCCTTCTCGCAGATCCGCGACGGCATGGTGTTCGCCCTGACGCCGCCGGCCGTCACCGGCTTCGGCAACACCAGCGGCTTCGACTTCTACCTGCAGGACCTGAACGGCGCAGGGCACGACAAGCTGATGGAGACGCGCAACCTGCTGCTCGGCATGGCGGCGAAGAGCCCGCTCCTGGTCGGCACGCGGCCCAACGGCCAGGAGGATACGCCGCAATATTCCGTCAACATCGACCAGGAGAAGGCGAGCGCCCTCGACCTCAGCCTGTCCGACATCACCACCACGCTGTCGACGGCCTGGGGCGGCACCTATGTCAACGACTTCATCGACCGCGGCCGCGTCAAGAAGGTCTATCTCCAGTCGGCCGCGGATTTCCGCATGCAGCCGGAGGACCTCGGGCGCTGGTATGTCCGCAACTCCGACAACGCCATGGTGCCCTTCACCGCCTTCGCCACCGGCAAGTGGAGCTACGGCTCGCCGCGCCTGGAACGCTACAACGGCGCCTCGGCAGTGGAGATCCAGGGGGCTGCCGCGCCGGGCGTCAGCTCGGGCGATGCGATGAACGCCATCGACGGCTTCGTGGCGCAGCTGCCGCCCGGCTATCGGCACGAATGGACCGGCCTCTCCGCCCAGGAGCGGCTGTCGGGCAGCCAGGCGACGCAGCTCTACCTGCTCTCGGCCCTGGTGGTGTTCCTGGCCCTCGCCGCCCTCTACGAGAGCTGGTCCATCCCCTTCGCCGTCATGCTGTCCGTGCCGATCGGCATCTTCGGCGCGGTGCTGGCGGCGACGCTGTTCGGCCAGTCCAACGACGTCTATTTCAAGGTCGGCCTGCTGACCACGATCGGCCTCGCCGCCAAGAACGCCATCCTGATCGTCGAATTCGCCATGGAGCAGCAGAAGGCCGGCAAGGGCCTGGTCGAGGCGACGCTGGAGGCCTCGCGCCAGCGCCTGCGCCCGATCCTGATGACCTCCTTCGCCTTCATCCTCGGCGTGACGCCGCTCGCCATCGCCTCGGGCGCCGGCTCGGGCAGCCAGAACTCGATCGGCATCGGCGTGATGGGCGGCATGATCGCCGCGACCGTGCTCGGCATCTTCTTCATCCCGCTCCTCTTCGTCGCGGTCTGCCGCGTGTTCTCGCGGCGCGCCGCGCCCGCGGACCGGGCCGACACGACTCCAGCCGCCGGAACCCCATGATGCAGTCCTGTGATCGAAACGCACAAGGGAGCCTGGGCATGACCGGCGCAGCATCCGCGGGTGGCCGGCGGCCGGCTCGCCCTTCCCCTCCGCTGCGGGTCGCGGCGCTGCTTGCAGCCGCGTTGCTCGGCGGCTGCGCCGTGGTCGGCCCGGACTACCAGACCCCCCGCGTCGCGGTGCCGGGGCGCTGGAGCGGGGCCGCCGCCGCGCAGCAGCGCCAGCAGCCTCAGCTGTCGCAATGGTGGCGGCGCCTGAACGATCCGGTTTTGAACGGATTGATCGAAGAGGCGATATCAGGCAATCTCGACGTCGCCACCGCCAAGGCCAAGATCCGCGAGGCGCGCGCCACGAGGCGCGAGGCGGTCGGCGGTCTCTTTCCCACCCTCAGCGGCTCGGCCGACGCCGCCCGCAACCGCACGGGCGGCACCTCGACCAGCTCGGCCGGCGCCGGCAACATCACCTACAACACCTTCAGCGCCGGGCTCGACGCCAGCTGGGAGCTCGACCTGTTCGGCGCCAACCACCGCGCGGTGGAGGCGGCGACCTACGGCGTCGAGGCCGCCGAGGCCGACCTGCGCGCCACGCTGGTCACCCTGGTCGGCGACGTCGCCACCGCCTATGTCGATGCCCGCGGCTACCAGGCCCGCATCGCCCTCGCCCGCCGCACCGCCTCCTCCCAGCGCGACACCGCCGCGCTGACCCGGACCAAGTTCACGGCCGGCTCGGCCTCGGCCGTCGACGCGGCCAATGCCGACGCGGAAGCCGCCTCGACCGCCGCCAACATTCCCCTCTACGAGCAATCCTTCGCCCAGGACGTGCACCAGCTCAGCGTGCTGCTCGGGCGCGAGCCGACCGCCCTGGCGGAGCGGCTGAAGCGGACGGCGCCGATCCCCACGCCCGGACGCCCGCTGCCGACCGGCATTCCCGCCGACATCCTGCTGGTCCGCCCCGACGTGCGCGAGGCCGAGCGCCAGCTCGCCCAGTACACCGCCAAGGTCGGCCAGGCCGAGGCCGCGCTCTATCCCTCGGTCAGCCTCACCGGCTCGCTGTCGACCTCCGGCACCAAGATCGGCGACCTCGCCAAGAATTCCTCGATCAGCTGGTCGTTCGGGCCGTCGGTGAGCGTGCCGATCTTCCAGGGCGGCCAGCTCACGGCCGAGGTCGACATCGCCCGGGCCCAGCGCGACCAATATTTCATCGCCCTGCGCTCGGCCGTGCTGACCGCGCTGCAGGACGTGGAGAACGCGCTGGTCAACCTCTCGACCCAGCGGCGCAACGCCGCCCAGCTCGGCCAGGCGGTGAAGGGCTACCAGGACGCCGCCCGGCTGGCGCATGTGCTCTACCAGGCCGGCTCGGAGAGCTTCCTCGACGTGCTGACCGCCGACCGCTCTCTCTATTCGGCGCAGGATTCACTGCTGCAGAGCCGGGTCGCCATCACCAAATACTATGTCGCCCTCGCCAAGGCGCTGGGCGGCGGCTGGGACGGCGCCATCGACAGCTCGAAGCCGGAGGTGGTGGACACCAACACCGGGCCGCATCTGGCGGCGGCGCAGAATTGAGGCGCGGCTGCCCGGACAGGTCCCAGCAGAGCCAGACGCCACCAGCAGGCGTGCACTCGGGCGCGGAAGCGAAGCCCATGCATCGCCTCAAGCCTGCTCCGTCTTCCGCATGGCCTGAAGAAGCGTCGTCCGGGCAGACGCCAAATGCTTTCGACAGAAGAACTCAGCATCCAGCTCATTGCCGGATCTGAGTCCTACCATATAGTTCAAATGCTCGCGTATTGCGACCTCGTTGCGCTCCTTCTCATCCACCTTGCTCCACTGGTAGTGATAGTGAAATATAATTGAAATTACATCATAGAAATCAACGATAAATCTATTGCTCGAAGCGTGATGAATCAGGCGATGGAAGCGATCGTCCAACTCTGAAAACTCGCGATAGCGCTCGTCGATTTGCAGCAGCAGTTGCCGATGCGCGACCTCGATCGCTTCGAGCTCCTGCCAGATCGGGCTCTCCGCCGGAAGATGCACGAAGGCTCGCGCCGAGCGCAGCTCGAACATCTCCCGCACCTCGAACAGTTCCAGGGCGAAGGCCTCGGTGAAGCCGTTGAGGACCCAGTGGCGGTTGCGCTGCTTCTCTATCAGGCCGAATCGGCTGAAGCGGATCAGGAACTCGCGGACGGCGGAGGTGCTGACGCCGATCTCGCGGGCGATATCGGCTTCGTTGATCTGGCTGCCCGGCTGCGCGTCGGCGGAGAGCACCCAGCGCAAGAAGGCGCGTTCGATCA
Source organism: Labrys wisconsinensis (assembly GCF_030814995.1). Taxonomy (GTDB): domain Bacteria; phylum Pseudomonadota; class Alphaproteobacteria; order Rhizobiales; family Labraceae; genus Labrys; species Labrys wisconsinensis. Next base: position 191,503 of record NZ_JAUSVX010000009.1, read on the forward strand.
CGGCCGAGACGGGGGCGGTCTCGGCCTCGGGGAAATAGTCTTCCGGCCGCGGAGGGCGCAGAACCTGCTTCGAACGGCTTTCCCAGGCGATCAGCCCCGCTTCGACCAGCTTGTCGAGAATGACCCGGACCGTCGTGCGGCTGATCCCCAGCCGCCCCGCGATCTCGGCCTCCGACGGCAGCCCCTCTCCGACCTGCAGCAGGCCGAGGCTGGCATTGTAGGCCTCCTTGAAGAGGGTGTTGGGCTTGCTCATCCTCGATTCACCGTTTGCACGCGATCTTCGGCCACGGAAGCCGTCGAATGCAACTCGGTTCCGGGAATCGCCGGCTGTGGGTGCCAGTGCCCATATGAGACCGTCGTTTACCGATAACAATCCTCATCGATCCTTATCGCGCGCCATCCTCGCCGCCGTGGCGGCGTGCCGGCGTCGGCGATGAACACGGACAAGAGAAAATCTTGGCATATTGCCAAGCCTGCCCAACTGATCTAGGAATCCAGAAATGGTCTTATAACGATAAAAAACGTCGGTTGCGGTAGGTGCGGCCGAACCAACGTTCCGGTTTAACACCGCGCCAGGGAAGGATCTCACCCATGACAGCAACAGCCCGGAGCCTCACCCGCCGCCGCCTCGCCTTCATGGCTGCAGCCGCGTTCGTGGTCGCCGGTCTCGCCGCAGGCCGGCCCGCCGAGGCCGCCGCCACGTCGATTCCGATCATCGTCAAGGACACCACCTCGTTCTACTGGCAGATCGTGCTCGCCGGCGCGCGCAAGGCCGGCAAGGACCTCGGCGTCGAGGTGCCCGAACTCGGCGCCCAGTCCGAAGCCGACATCAACGGCCAGATCTCGATCCTCGAGAACGCCGTGGCCAACAAGCCAGCCGCCATCGTCATTGCGCCGACCCAGCGCGCCGCCCTCGGCAAGCCGATCGACGAGGCCGCCGCGTCGGTCAAGATCATCGGCATCGACTCGGCCGCGGACTCCAAGGCCTTCACGTCGTTCCTCACCACCGACAACGTGCAGGGCGGGCGCATCGCTGCCGATGGCCTGGCGGAGGCCATCAAGGCCAAGTACGGCACGGCGGAGGGGGAGATCGCGCTCATCACCCATCTGCCGGGAGTGGGATCGCTCGACGAGCGCGCCAAGGGCTTCAAGGAGGAGCTGGCGGCCAAGTATCCCGGCCTGAAGCTCGTCGCCAACAAGGTCTCGGACGGCACGGCGAACGGGGGCCTCAACATCACGACCGATCTGTTGACGGCCTTCCCGAACCTGCGGGGCATCTTCGCTTCGAACCTGATCCAGGCCCAGGGCGCCGGCCAGGCCGTTGCCGAGAACAAGGCCCAGGACAAGGTCAAGCTGGTCGGCTTCGACAGCGACGACAAGCTCGTCAAGTTCCTCAAGGACGGCGTCATCGCCGCGCTCGTCGTTCAGGACCCGTTCCGAATGGGCTATGATGGCGTCAAGACTGCTCTCGCCGCCTCCAAGGGCGAGAAGGTCGAGGCCTTCGTCGACACCGGCGCCAACCTCATCACCCAGGCCAACATCAACGAGCCGCGGTCCCAGGAGCTGCTCAATCCGAAGGTGAAGTGAGCACCGGGCGATCAACCGGGCCGACGGGCGCCTTGCCACGGCACCCGTCGCTCTCCTCGCGAGGACTCGTTGGAGCCATGAGCGGATCAGACGCAATCGCGAGCGGGGCGGCCTTTGGCGAGGCGCCGATCCTCGAGCTCAGGCGGCTCGACAAGCGCTTCGCCGGAACCCACGCCCTGAAATCCGTGGATCTCGCCTTCCAGGCCGGCGAAATCCACGCGATCGTCGGCGAGAACGGCGCCGGCAAGTCGACGCTGATCAAGCTGCTGACCGGTGTCCATACGCGCTCGTCCGGCGAGGTGCTGTGGCAAGGCAGGCCGGTTGCGCTCACTACGCCCCATGAGGCCATCGATCTCGGCATCAACGCCGTTCACCAGGAAGTGGTGCTCTGCCCGCACCTGACCGTCGCCGCCAACATGTTTCTCGGCGACGAGCAGGTCCGCTTCGGCCTGCTCAAGGAGCGGGCCATGGTGGGGGCGGCCCAGGCCATCCTCGACGAGCTCGGCTTCAGCCTGCCCGCGAACGTGCTGCTGTCGGACCTGACCATCGGCCAGCAGCAGCTGATCGCTGCCGCCCGCGCCGCAACGCGCGGCACCCGGTTCCTGATCTTCGACGAGCCCACGGCCTATCTGACGAGGCAGGAAGCGGCCCAGCTCTTCGCGCTCATCCGGCGGCTGAAGACGCAAGGCGTGACCATCGTCTATATCAGCCATCGCATGGAGGAGGTCTTCGAGCTCGCCGACCGGGTGTCGGTGCTGCGCGACGGCAGCCTGATCGGCACGCGCGCCATCGGCGCCACCACCGAGGCCGAGCTGATCGCGCTGATGATCAACCGCGCGATCGAGCAGATCTATCACAAGGAGCAGATCGCGACGGGGGGCCGGATCCTCGAGACGCGCGGCCTCTCGGGCCAGGGTTTCAGCGACGTCTCGCTCACCGTGCATGAAGGCCAGATCGTCGGGCTGTACGGTCTCATCGGCGCCGGCCGCAGCGAATGCGTCACCAGCATCTTCGGCCGCCACCCGACGACGGGGGGGCAGGTCATCTGGCAGGGGCGGCCCGTTGCCATCCGCAGCGAGCGCGATGCCATCCGTCTCGGCATGGCCCTGGCGCCGGAAAGCCGGCGCGACCAGGGCCTGTGCCTCAACCTCGGCGTCGGCCACAACCTCAATCTTCCCGTCTACGACCGCCTGACCCGTGGCGTGACCATCTCCGGCAGGCTGGAGAAGGAGCATGCCGATCGGCAGATCGGCGATCTCAGGATCAAGACGCAGAGCCGCAGCGCGCCGGCCTTCAGCCTGTCGGGTGGCAACCAGCAGAAGATCGTCATCGGCAAATGGCTCAATCACGGGGCCAAGCTCTTCATCTTCGACGAGCCGACCGTCGGCGTCGACGTCGGCACGAAGGCGGAGATCTACAGGCTCTTCTCGGCGCTGCTGGAAGGGGGAGCGGGCATCATCCTGATCTCGTCCTACCTGCCGGAGGTCTATGAGCTTTCGGACGAGCTGCATGTCTTCCGGGCGGGAAGGCAGGTCGCGACCCACGCCTTCAAGGCCGTGTCGCACGAACAGATTCTCAGCGAAGCGATCGGCGTCTGACGCGAAGACGTCGTCAGGCCAGGAAGAAGCGAGGCGATGGAGCCATGACTCAGGAAACGGTCGCGAGCAGCACGGGCGCAGGGCGGCGCAAGCTCGACTTCAACAATCTCCTCGGCCTCTCGCTCGTCGCCGTGCTGCTGTTGATGTTCGTTGCCCTGTCGCTGTTGACGACGACCTTCGCGACGCCCGGCAACATCTCGAACCTGGCCCGCCAGGGGGCGATGATCGCCATCCTCGCGGTGGGCGAAACCTTCGTGATCATCACGGCCGGCATCGATCTGTCCGTCGGCTCCATCGTCGGCTTCGCGACCGTGATCGTATCGCTGCTCATCGAGAACAACGTGCCGGTCTGGCTTGCCATCCCGATCACCCTGATCGCCGGAGCGGCGATCGGCGCCTTTCACGCCTTCGGCATCGTCCGCATGGGGTTGCCGCCATTCATCATGACGCTCGCAACCCTGACGGCTCTGCAGGGCGCGGGTCTCCTGATCACCGACGGCTCGACCATCAACATCACGAACGACGACTTCACGGGCTTCTCGCGTGGCAGCCTCTTCGGCGTGCCGAACCTGTTCTGGATCGTGATCGCGGTCGCCGTTCCGGGGCTGATCTACCTGCACTTCAGCAAGTTCGGCCGCTACCTCTATGCAGTCGGATCCAATGCCGAGGCCGCCCGCCTCTCCGGCATCAACGTGCGCAGCGTGATCTACACCGCCTATATCCTGTCCGCCCTCTGCGCGGCCGTGGTCGGCGTGATGCTGGCCTCCCGCACCGGCACCGGCAACGCCACCCAGGCCAACGGCTGGGAGTTGCAGGCGATCGCCTCCTCCGTCATCGGCGGGACCAGCTTGTTCGGAGCGGTCGGCACGATCTGGGGACCGCTCCTCGGGGCCTTCATCCTGGCGACGATCCGCAACGGCGCCAACCTCCTGAACGTCAATTCGTTCTGGCAGTTCATCATCACGGGCGGCCTGATCATCGTCATCGTCTATTTCGACCAGCTTCGCCGGCGCCGGGCCCGCTGACGCCTGAGATCGAGCATGAGGAGGCGGCCTTGAAGAGTGTCGTGTGCGCCGCACCGGGGCGGCTGGAGCTCGCCGAACGATCCCGTCCCGGTGCGCCGGCGCCGGGCCGGGCGACGGTGGAGATCCGCCATGTCGGCATCTGCGGGACCGACTACCACATCTACGAGGGCAAGCATCCCTTCCTGGATTATCCGCGCGTGATCGGCCACGAATTGTCGGGCATCGTGTCCGCTGTCGGGCCGGGCGTGACGCTCGGCATCGGCACGCCGGTCGTCGTCAACCCCTATATCTCCTGCGGCCAGTGCGTCGCCTGCCGGCAGGGCAAGCCGAATTGCTGCACCCGGATCCAGGTGCTCGGCGTCCATGCCGACGGCGGCATGTGCGAATGCATCGAGGTGCCGGCCGGGAACCTCTATCCCGCCGGGCGGCTGTCGCTCAGGGATGCGGCCATGGTCGAGTTCCTGGCGATCGGCGCCCATGCGGTCCGCCGTTCGCAGCCGCGCCCGGGCGCCCGCGCCCTGGTGACGGGGATCGGTCCCATCGGCCTCGGCACCGCGATCTTCGCCCGCATCGCCGGGCTGGACGTATCGCTGATCGACGCGTCCTCCGAGCGTCTGGCTTTCGCGCACGAGCGCCTCGGCTTCGGATCGACCTTCCCGGCCGGGCCGTCGGCGCACGAGGAGGTGATGCGGGCAACGGCCGGAGACGGCTTCGACGTCGTCTTCGACGCCACCGGAAACGCGGAAGCGATCGGCGCCGGCTTCGGCCTCGTGGCCCATGGCGGCACCTATGTGCTGGTGTCGGTGGTCAAGAACGAGATCGTCTTCTCCGATCCCGAGTTCCACAAGCGGGAAATGTCGCTGATCGGCAGCCGCAACGCCACGCGCGTCGACTTCGAGCATGTCGTCGCCTCGATCGAGGCCGGCCTCATCCCGACGGATGCCCTGGCGACCCACACCACGACGCTGGAGCGCGTCATCGAGGATCTTCCGCTCTGGGCCCATGCGAAGAGCGGGCTGATCAAGGCGATCGTGGCGCTGCCATGATCCAGGCTTCAGCGGCATCGATCGGCCTTCGCGCGTGATCCCCCTCCGACCCTGCCGCGCAGTTCGGCCAGGTCGAAGCGGGATCGGGAGCCCACCCGGCGCATGTGCTCCATGGGGCTGGCTCGGAGAGCTTCCTCGACGTGCTGACCGCGCGGGGCCGCATCTGGCGGCGGCCGGCAGCCCTGCGAGCCCTATCCCTCCAGATGCGCGCTGACGAAGCCGGCGGGATCCTCGAAGAACTCGCGCAGAAAGCGGAAATGCGCCGTCTCCTCCAGGCGGCAGGGCTCGATGGCGTTGCGCACGATGCGGCGCAGGTCGGCGCCGGGATAGGCCATCAGCAGCGGCGCGTGCGTCGCGATGATGATCTGGACGGTGCCGCCCTGCTCCAGCGCCCGCAGCATCGCCATGAACTCGATCTGCCGCTGCGGCGACAGCGCCGATTCCGGCTCGTCGAAGATGAAGAGGTGATGGCGGCCCGAGCGCAGCGCCGCCTCGAAGCGGCCTGAGAAGAAGTCGACGAACCCTTCGGCATGGGACATCTTCAGGTGCTGCGGCCCGAGGCCGGGAGCGATGTCCCAGACCGCCGTTTCGTCGAGGAACCGCGCCAGGCGGTGGAACGTCTCCGCCCGGAAGAAGAAGCCCCGCCCCACTTTCGGCAGCCAGGCGAAGCGCAGAACCTCGCCCAGCCCCGTGTCCTCGCGCGCCCGCGCCAGCATGGCGCTGCGGGTGGCGCGCTCGGCCTCGCTGAAATCGTCCAGCTCCCTGTCGCGGTATTTTTCCGTGATCTGGTCGGCGGCCAGATGATCCCGGCTGCCGCCGGCCTTGCCGAAGCCGGCCGCCTCGGCGATCGCCTCCAGGATGGTGGACTTGCCCGTGCCGTTCTCGCCGACCAGGATCGTCACCGGGCGCGTCAGCGTGAGGTCGACGCCGCCATGGCGCACCAGCGGCAGGTCGAACGGAAAGCCCTGCCGCTCGGCGAGGCTGTCCATGTCGGTCCAGACCCGCTTCAGGAACGGCGCCCGCAACGATGATGGCCTTCGCGCCATGCCCCTCCCCTGCGCTCCCTCGACAGGGTGAGGATGCGAGGCCGCAAGTCAATCCCGGCCCGAGCCCTTGGCCCTGGTTCCGTCGCCCGCAGGGCTTCCGTGCGCTGTCCTTCGGAAAGCCCTTCGGCGGCCGTCCTCCGGCACGACTCGCCCGAATCTTTTGGCTTGATATATGCCTATATCGGCATATGATGGCGGCCATGGCACGAGCAGCGACGACATCGGACGTCTTCAACGCGATCGCCGAACCGCAGCGCCGGGACATCCTGGCCCTGCTGCGGGCGGGTGAGCGGCCGGTGACCGAGCTGGCCCAGGAGCTGGGGATGACCCAGCCGGGGGCGTCCAAGCACCTGCGGGTGCTCCGGGAGGTCGGGCTGGTGCGGGACCGCAAGGCCGGCAAGCAGCGCCTGTACGGCCTCGACGCCCGCGGGCTGCGACCGGTTCACGCGTGGGCCGGCGGGTTCGAGCGGTTCTGGAACGACAGCTTCGACCGGCTGGACGCATATGTGCAGGACCTCAAGCAGGCAAGGCGGGAGGAGTGACCGATGGCAGCGGCAGGACGCGACGCGATGGCGCAGCCGGCGACAGCCGACCGTGAGATCGTGATCTCCCGGGTCATCGGTGCCCCACGGGAGCTGGTGTTCGAGGCGTTCACCGAAGTCCGGCACCTGTCGCGATGGTGGGGACCGGAGGGGTTCACCACCACCACCCGGGCCTTCGAATTCCGGGTCGGCGGGGAGTGGGTCTTCGTGATGCACGGACCGGACGGGACGGACTACCAGGAGTGGATCTCCTGGACCGAGATCGCCCCGCCGGAACGGATCGCGCTCCTGCACGGTGAGTCCCGTGGCGATCCGAATGCGTTCACGTCGGTCCTGACGTTCGCGCCCGACGGCGCGGCGACCCGGATCGAGATGCGCACGGTGTTCCCCACCAAGGAGATGCGCGACGAGGTGGTCGAGAAGTACCACGCGATCGAGGGTGGCGAGCAGACCCTGAGCAACCTCGCTGCCTACGTCACCGAGATCGTTCGAAAGGGAGTCGAGGACTGATGGCCGGAAAGGTATTCTTCAGCGTGTCGATGTCGCTGGATGGGTTCGTCGCGCCCGAGGGGCGCATGGGCGACCCGCGCTGGATGGCGCAGTGGATGGAACTGCAGCAATGGGTCTTCCCGCAACGATTCTTCCGGGAGAACCTGAAGCTCAGCGAGGGCGGCGAGGAAGGGCGCGACAACGACATCCTGCGCGAGACGTTCGAGCGCACCGGCGCGAGCGTCATGGGCAAGCGCATGTTCGAGCTCGGCGAGCAGGCGTGGCCGGAGGACGCGCCGTTCCATACCCCGGTCTTCGTCGTGACGCACGAGAAGCGTGCCCCCTGGCAGCGACCTGGCGGGACCACCTTCCACTTCGTCAACGATGGCATCGAGACCGCGCTCGACCAGGCCCGCGGGGCCGCCGGCGACCGGGACGTCCGTATCGCGGGCGGTGGCGCAACGATCCTGGAATACGTGAACGCCGGCCTGATCGACGAGTTCTCGATCGCGCTCTCCCCCGTGCTGTTCGGCTCCGGAATCCGCCTGTTCGAGGGCGTGGACGCGGACCGCGTGGCACTGGAGCCGGTCCGCGCGGAGCCGACGCAGCGGGTGACCCACCTGACCTACGCCGTCCGGGAGCGGTAACAGTCTCGACCTCGGCGCTTCCCCGCCGAGGTCGGCAACGCGGTGAGATCCTCGACGCTCCGAGCGCTGGGAAGGGCGAGCGTTTGGGCTGCGATCTCGGCCGCGCGCTCCTCCGGCAGGGACCTCACGGCATTGTCGCGAACCTTCATCGCCGGCTCAGGCTTCGGCAGCGAGCCACCAAGGGCCCCGGCTCGCGGGCCGCCGGTGTCGCGATGGCGTTCAAGCTCATCGGATTGGCACAGACCCGGTGGCGGGCCGTCGAGGCCCCCCATCTTGTCGTCCTACCCATGTTGGGATACCGTAGCGTCGGGGCAGGTACGATGATGGAAAGGTCAAGTCCATGGTCGATCAAAAGCAGCCCACTTCAAAATCTTCCGAGACCATTGCCAAGCTCAAGGATCGCGCGGCGAAAGAATTGTCGGAAGAGGAGCTTCAGCAGGTTGCCGGCGGCGAGAAGGGCAAGGTGCAGATGCAGGACCTGTCGTTCGTCAAGAAGGTTGACGTCGCCAGCCCACGCTGACGGCGCCCGGTTTCGGGCAGCCCACCGGGACGATCGCAGGACGACGATGAGGTGCAGCGTGAATGCCGCTGTGGCCTGGGGCGCGCGAGCGGTGCCCAGCGGAACAGCTTGTCGAAGCGGCGCCCTGGTAGGCTTCGTCGTCGATCTTGGATGATCGTCTTTCCAACCGTGCGCCGGACTTCGTTGGACAGGAGCACATGATGAGCGGATCGTCACGGCCCGAGAAGGCCAAGGTGTCGGCGGAATCGAGGAAAAAGCGCCTCTCTCCAACCGGTTCGCTGGTGACGTCCGGCGAGCAGGCCGGCGTCGAGCTGTCCGAGGACGACCTGGCGACGGTCGCCGGCGGTACGCCAGTCACGCAGGACATCACCGTGAACAAGGCCAAGACCGCGGACAAGGCCTACGCGATCATGGACGCCTATATCAAAGGCTGAAGCCTTTGCGATCTGGCGGACGCGACAGGACTCGCAAGGACGCGTCGAAACAGGGGGGTGGAGCAAGGTAGCGTTTCCGCCCGAAGGCGCTTTGCTCCAACGATCTGCGGCGATGCTGCTCCCGCCGCGGCGCCGCATCTTCGCAACGATGCCCAAACGCCCGATCTGCCGTCTTGGAGCCTGCCTGGGAGGAAACGATGGCCAAATCCGAGTCCAGACGTCGTGCCAAGGTGGTCTCGAAGCCCGACGACCTGACGAAGGCGAGGGTCGGTGCGAGCGTCGAGCTGACCGAGGAGCACTTGCAGTCCGTCAGCGGCGGCGTCGCGAACCTCAAGCTCGACCACAAGATCAACGCCCTGAGCACCGATCGCCACAAATAGCGATGGCGCATCCGTCGGAGGACCGATCGGGCCGGGAGGGCGCTTGACGGAACCGATCCGCTATGTGAGCGATGTGCCCTATGTGCCGGGCTTCACGTGCGAATTGTCGCCGGAATGGCTCGATTTCGTCGCGGTCCTCTGCGGGTTCGAGCCGCCGGGCCGCGCCTCCGATTTCTCCTGGTGCGAGCTTGGCTGCGGCCAGGGCCTGACGTCGATCGTCTTCGCCGCTACCCATCCCGAGGGCATGTTCCACGCCGTCGATGCGATGCCCGCGCACATTGCCTGGGGACGGCGGGTCGCGGCGGATGCCGGCATCGGCAATCTCGCCTTCCACGCCGTCGATTTCGCGGCGGCGGTCGAGCTCGACCTGCCGCAGTTCGCGTATATCGTCGCCCACGGCGTCTATTCCTGGATCGACGAAGAGGCGAAGGCTGCATTCCGCCGCTTCATCGACCGTCACCTGGCCCCCGGCGGGCTGGTCTATGTCAGCTACAACACGATGCCGGGCTGGGCCGCCGACGCGCCGTTCCAGCACCTCGTCCGGGCGATCGCCGCACGGGCGACAGGCGACAGCATGGACAGGTTCGATGCCGCGGCGGCGGCCGTCCAGGGCCTGACCAGGGCCGGCGCTCCCGCCCTCACCGCCAGCTCCGTCGCGGCCGGCTGGGATGCGGAGAAGGACCGGCGGCCGCGCGCCTATTTCGCGCATGAGTATCTGGCCCCGGCCTGGCGGCCGCTCTACGTCGACGATGTCCGCCGCGACATGGCGCAGATCGGGCTCGAGCCGGTGGGCTCGGCGACGCTGCGCGACAATTTCGACGGCTTCGTGCTGCGCCGCGCCGCCCGCGAAGCGCTCGAGGCCATTGCGGATGCCGACCTGCGGGACCTCGTTCGCGACTACTTTCTGCTGCAGCGTTTCCGCCGCGACGTCTATGGGCGGGCGCCGGCCGGGCTTGACGACGACGAGCGGCGGAAACGCCTGTTCGCCATGCCGTTCGCCCTGGTCACACCCGCGGCCCTGGTCGAGTACGCCATGGCGACCGAAGCCGGGCGCGTGACCTACGACAATCCGGTGGCCCGCCGGATCGTGTCCATGCTTGCGCACGAGCCGCGCACCCTTGCCGATTGCCTCACCGGGCCGGATCGAACGCAGGCGCCTGCGGCGCAGGATCTGCTGGCGAACGCCTTGGCGCTGTGCTGTGCCGGGACGATTGCGCCGGTGTCGCGCGGCCGGGCCGACGTGGCAGGGTTGAACGCCCTGCTCCTGGAGGATGCGGGCCCGGGCACAGCCTACCGCGTCCTGCCCTTCGGGACGGCGCAGAAGTTCGACACGCGGTTCCTGGTGGCGCTGCGCGACGGCAAGGAGGTCGCCCCCGAGGTCCGGCCCTGGGCCGACCACCTGCTGAGATGGGCCTGACGCCATCGGGGCGCCGGATCACCCCCCCGACAACGCGGCCAGCAACCGGTGAAAGCGCTCCCCTGCCTGCGAAACCGTGTCGAGAACCGTGTCGTCCAGTTCGTCCTCGATGACGGCGTCGCCCCGCAGATCGCCCTCCTCGCCCTGGCCGAGGCGGTGATTGGCGGCGCGCAGGCGATCGGCCAGGAAGATCGCCAAGGCACGATAGAAGCGGGAGGAAAAGCCCGGATCCTCGTCGATCCTGTGCTGCAGATCGGTGCGCTTGATCTCCAGCACCGACGCCCGCCCCAGCGCCGCCACGGTGGCGGAGGGCGGCGCCGTGTCGACGAACGACATCTCGCCGACGAATTCGCCGGCGCCGAGCTGGGCCAGCCTCGTGCCGTTGCCGAGCGTCACGCAGAGCGCGCCGTCCAGGCTGATGAACACGGCATCCACCGGCTGCCCGGCCCTGACGATCACCTCGCCGTCGCCGAGGCTGCGGCGCGTGCCGTGGCGCTGCAGCCACTGCACGTCGGCATCGTTCAATTGACCGAGGATGTACAGTGCCTTGCGCATGGTCGATCTCCCGGAACGCCCTGGTCACGCCATCTGGCGTCGCGCCAGGGCGCGGAACATCCCGTCCTTCAGCATCAGACTCTCGAAATCACCGGCTTCGACGAGGCGCCCCCGGTCCAGGACCAGAATGAGATCCGCGCTCCGGATCGTCGTCAGACGGTGCGCGATGAGGATCCGGGTGACGTGAAGGCCGGACAGGGACGCCGTGACGACGGCCTGCGTCGCATTGTCCAGCGCACTGGTCGCCTCGTCGAAAATGAGGAGCTGCGGCCGGGCGACGAGCGCGCGGGCGATCATCAGCCGCTGCATCTGTCCGCCCGAAAGGGTGACGGCTCCCTCCATCAGCACCGTGTGCATGCCCATCGGCATCGCCTCGATGTCGGCGGCGATCCCCGCCATGCGAGCTGCGTCCCACGCATCCTCGAGCGAGAAAGGCAGGCCCCCGGTGATCGTCTCGAAAATGCTGCCGCTCATGGCGCGGGTGTTCTGCAGGACCACACCGATCCGTCGCCGCAACGCCGATATGTCGAGGGTCGCCAGGGACTGCCCCTGATACAGGATGTCGCCGCTTTCCGGCGTCTCCAGCCCCAGGAGCAGGCGCGACAGGGTCGACTTGCCACTGCCCGACGCCCCGACGATGGCGACGAACTGTCCGGGCTCGATGCGAAGGGAAATGTCGTCCAGCACGAGCGGCCCCGCGGGGTCGTAGCGGAAGCTGACATGGCTGACCTCGATCGCACCGGTCAGGGTGCCGGGGTCGACCCTGTCGCGATGCTTCTCCGGCTCCGTCTCCAGGATGACGTGGAGCCGCTCGAACAGCGGCATGGCGCCGACCATCGTGGTGAGCGCACCCGCGCCGCCGATCATGGCGGCGAGGAACTGGCCGAAGGCCGTGCTGATCGCCAGGAAGCCTCCCAGGGGCAACCCGCTGCCGGAGCCGTCGGCATGGCCGCCGATGGATCGGCTCGCCGCCAGGAAGAGCAGCATCAGCGCCAGCGTCGGATATGAGCCGTAGAAGGTGGCGCGCAGATTGGCGTAGCGGCGGCCGGCGAGAGTGGCCGCCTTTCTCCCGGCGAACAGGCCGGCCCAGAGCGCGAACAGGCGCGCCTCGCTCGCCGAGACCCGCAGCTTGCCCACGCCGTTGATCAGCTGGATGACGAGCGCATCCTCACGGCCGCCGCGTTCGACGGCGACGCGCTCATGCCGAAGCTGGGCATAGCCGAGCCCCGCTCCGATCGCGACGGCGACCGCCACGAGAGCCGCCGACAGCAGGGCGAGAGGCGGGCTGTAGGCCAGGATGACGGCGAAGCTGGTGATGGAAAAGCCGACCGCGAGCAGGGATGCGATCGTCGTGCCGGTGATCAGGCGGCGGATCCGCTGGACGCCCAGGATGCGATCGGTCAGGTCGCCCGTGCCGAAGCCGCGGAAGAATCCGACGGGAAGGTCGAGGAGGCGCTGCATGATGGCCGGCTGCAGCAAGCCTTCCGCCCGGGCTTCCAGACGCTGCAGGGCGATCGCCTTGACCAGCTCGAAGCTGGCCGCACCGAATGTCGCGAGCACCAGGCCGGCGATGATCGCGACCAGCTCGACCATGTCGGCGCGGGGAACGACCCGCTCGAACAGAAATCCGGTGGCGATCGGCACGACCGAGCCGAGGGCGCCCGCCAGAAGTCCCATGGTCAGGATGGAGACGACGTCGCGCAGGCTGCCGCGAAAGGCAAACCGGGCGAAGCCGCCGGCTTTGCGCGCCGCGGCGGGAAGCGGTGGATAGAGCATGACCGCCTCGACCGCGAGGTGAGCCGCCACCCCTCCGGTCACCGCCGTCCCCTCCCCGCTCGGGCCGTCGACCAGGCGATAGCCGCCGCGCCTGCCGGGCAGGAGCGCAACCGGCTGCTGATCCGGCATGCGGTATCCGATCAGGGGGCCGTTGTCCGCCCGCCACCAGGCGCCGCGCAGCAGGACGCGGCGATAGGCAAAGCCGGTGACGCGTCCGAGCGAAGCCAGGGAGATCTCGGGAAGACCCGACAAGGCCGCGGGTTGCACGGGGCTTCCCAGGCTTTGCGCGACGGCCGCAAAGGCGGCCAGGAGCGGGCTGGCCGCCAGCGCTCCCGTGGCGGCCGCCGCCTTGCCGTCGACGAGAGCGCCGAGACCGCTGACGGCGTGGCTCATGGCCTTGTCGTCGCCGGCACGGCGCGCCAGCAGGCGCTGATGCGAGGCCTCGTCGAGCCGCGCGATCTGCCGGGAGATCCCGTCCAGGGCCCGGCGATGGAACTCTTCGAGAGACGCCGCCATCTCGCCGGCCGGCAGATCCGCGGTCGCGACGACGGCGAAACGGGCCGATGTCACGGCCCGGGCATGAAGGGCTGCCACGAGCGGCAGCACCGATCCGTGATCCTCGACGGCGATCTCGCCCGGATCGAAGCTCTGGACGATGCGTCCTTCCAGGGGTCTGACCCAGACCGGAGCGTCTCCGGCATAGAGGCGGGTCCCCGCTGCGCAGGCAGCCTCCGGGCCCGGTGCGACGACCCTGTCCGGCCAGGCCGGCGTGCTGCCGAAGACCGCCTCGCCGATCGACGACATCCACGCCTCGAGCAGGGACGTCAGGTCGCGTGGCGGCACCCCGGGCATCTCTTCGATCGCGGCGTCCAGGCTGCCGACCGCGACAAGGGCGATGTCGGCGGCGGTCGGCAGGGCGCAGACGAGGCCGCCGGCCTCGACGCGCAGGACGTGCCGCCTCGCCCCGGTCGCCTCGCCGCCGGTCAGCGGGACCGCGAACAGATCGACATATCCCAATCGTACGATGAAGGGGCCGGACAGCCGGTCGAGGCGCAGCGGGGACGACGCGTCGATCCGATGAACCGCTCCGGCGCAGCGCGGCGGCTGATCGCGGGCGGCTTGATCCGCGCTATTGGGCATCGATGAGGTGCCTGTAGTCCGGGCAGCTCGCGAGCAGCTCCGGATGCCGCCCGCGCCCGATCACCCGTCCGGCCCGCAGCATCACGATCTCATCGCAATCGCGGATCGTGCTCAGCCGATGGGCGATGATGATGCAGGTGCAGCCCCGTCGCCGGATATTGTCGTCGATCGCCTGCTCGACGATCGGATCCAGCGCCGCCATCGCCTCGTCGAGGACGAGGATGGCCGGATCCTCCACCAGCGCACGCGCGATCTCGAGACGCTGGCGCTGGCCGCCGCTGAAATTGATGCCGGCCTCCGCGACATGCGCGTGCTGGAGCCCCGGCCTGACCGTGATCTCCTCGAACACGGCCGCATCCTTGAGGGCCCGCAGCACGGCCGCATCCTCGAGGCTGCGGTCCCAAAGGGTGACATTGTCCCTGACGCTGCCCTGGAACAGGAAGATGTCCTGATCCACATAGGCGAGCGACCTCGCGAGGATCGGCCGGGGAATGTCCTGCGCCGCCACGCCGTCGATCAGGATGCTCCCCGACCACGGCACGTGGAGGCCGCTGATCAGCCGCCCGAGCGTCGACTTGCCGCTGCCCGAGGCCCCGACGATCCCGATGCGCATGCCCGGCTGCACCGAGAGGCTGAAATCGGCGATGAGCGGCGGCTCCTGCGGATTGTAGCCGAACGTGACGGCGTGCAGGTCCAGTTGCCCACGCAGGCGCGTGGTCCGAGGGGGCATGGGCGCGGCGGCCTGCCGGTCGTCGGATGGGGCGAGCCGCGGGTCGGGCGGGCTGGCCAGGACATCGCGGATATTGGCAAGCCCGCCCCTCATCTCCTGCAGGGTCGCGCCGATGCCGAGCATCTGTCCGACCGGGTCCGAGAACGCCGCGGCGAGAGCCAGGAAGGCGACGAGGTCGCCGACCGACATTCGCCCGGCCATCACCTCGAGGCTGCCGACCCCGAGCAAGGCGCAGTGCCCGAGGCCGGCAAGCAGAGGAGGCACCGCATCCAGCATCGCCGCTGAGCGGCCGAGATCCCGGCTGGCGGCCATGGTCCGGGCGTGATGCCCCGCCCAGCGCCCGAAGGCATCCTGCTCCAGTCCGCTCGCCTTCACCGTCTCGATCGCACGGACGATGCCGACCGTGGCGCTCATCAGCTGGCCTCGGTCCTTCATGAGGCGCTGGGCCGTCGCCTCCCGCCGCCGCCAGGCGAGCCACAAGGCGGCGATGTCGATCAACGCGATCGGCACCACGATCGCCGTCAGGCCGGGGTTGAAGGCGGCCATCGCCGCCAGGAACACGAGGGACGTGACCAGGCTGAGCGCCAGCGTCGCGAGCCCGCCCGACAGCAGCCGGGCCATGTCGTCATTGGCCTGGATGCGATTGGCGATATCGCCGGCATGCCGCTGCGTGAAGAAGACCATGGGCAGGCGCAGGAGGTGCCAGACGAAGCGGCTGCCGAGCGACAGGGCGAGCTTCGTCTCCAGGCGCAGGAGATAATGGGTCTGCACGAAGATCAGGGCCGCGCGGACCGCCGCGGTCGCCGCCATGCCCAGGAACAGCGGAGCGAGCCATCCGTCCAGCCGGCCGATCAGGACGTCGTCGATGAAGATCTTGGCGAACAGCGGCGTGAGGATGCCGGGAATCGCCAGCAGCACGCTGAGAAGCAGCACCAGCGCCACGCCGTCGCCCGACCCGCGCAACCTCTGCCACAGCAACCCGAGCAGGCTGGGTGGCGAGCCCTCGGCCCGAAAGCCGGCGGCCGGCTCCATGGCCAGGACCACGCCGGTGAAGGATTCGGAGAACTCCGCCGCGTCGACGCGGCAGCGGCCGATCGCGGGATCGTTGAGATAGGCCCATTTCCCGACGAATCCTTCGAAAACGACAAAATGATTGAAGTTCCAATGGATGATCGACGGGATGGGAAGCGACGTCAGGTCTTCCGGCTCCTTGCGGAACCCCTTGGCCGCCAGGCCGTAGTGCCGGGCAGCCTTGAGGATGTTGCTGGCCTTGGTGCCGTCACGCGAGACCCCGCATCGAAAGCGCAGCTCTTCCAGCGGAACCCATCGGCGATGGAAGGCCAGGATCATGGCGAGCGCCGCCGCCCCGCATTCGACCGCTTCCATCTGGAAGACGGTCGGGGTGCTCCTGCGTTTGCCGGCTTGCCGGCTTCGTTTCGCCGAACGGAGCATCAAGACTCTTGCGAACGGCTGGTCGCGGGGGATGGGAGGGCGGTCACGGGCGATTCCGGAACATCGGCATCAGCGCCTCGATCGGCGCCTGGCGGCTGATCGTCACCGCGGCGCGGACGGTGGTGCCGCTCGACAGCCGGGTGGGCGGGCCCGGGCCGCCGGACCAGCGATAGCCGGACGGGGTGTCGGCGACGGCGAGGAGCTCGACCCGGACCGCATAAGGCGGTCCCTGGGCCATGAAATTGGCGACGAGCTGGGCATTCTGCAGAACCGAGGCCATGCCTTCGGCCGTCATCGGGAAGTTCGAGACGGCCGTGACCGTGCCGAGCAGCGTGCCGTACTCCTCCTTCTTGACCGTGGAGGGCTCGATATGAACCTCCATGCCCGGCGCCACGGTCTTGCCGAACGCCGGTGGGACATAGAGCAGCAGCTCCAGTCCCGTGCCGGCGATCTCCAGGCTCAGGATCGGCTTGCCCGAGGCGACGATGGTCCCGGGCGTTGCCTTCAGCTCGGTGACGACGCCGTCGAGCGGACTGACGACCCGCGTCGCCCGCTGGAGCTGGGCGCTCAGGTCATCGACGCGGCGGCGCGCCTCGTTCACGGCCTGCTGGGCATTCAGGGTCGCAAGGTCGCGCTGGCCGGAAAGATCGGACTCCTCCGCGTTCAGGCGCAGGACGTCCGTCCTGGCCTGCCCTGCCGCCTGGGCGGCCTCTTCCATGGCTCGGCGCGTGTCCTCCTGAAAGCGTTCGGTGAGGTAGCCGCGCGCCACCGCCTGAGCCTGACGCTCGAGCAGATCCTTGTAGAAGGCCTGGCGCTGCTCGGCCGCTGCGGCCAGGCTGCCGAGATTCTCGCTCTGCGCCGCGACATTCTTGTGCTTGAGCGCGACCTGCTGGTCGTAGTTGGCCGAGAGCTTGGCCAGATCCGCCTGCTTCTCCCGCAGCACCTCTTCGGCATGGTCGATATCCTGTCGCAGCGCCCCGTCGTCGAAGCTGGCCAGCGGATCGCCCTTGCGGACGATGGCGCCGATCGCGGCCACGGATGCCAGGGTCCCGGTCGCCGGCGCGATCGCATCGAAGACGTAGCCGCCGCGCGATACCAGGATCCCCGCGCCGTCGACGGTCGTCGGGACCCTGCCGAAGACGCTCCAGGCGAAGCCGGAGGCGACGAGGGCGGCCAGCGCCAGGGCGGCGATCCACCCGAGCGGTGACGTCAGCGACACCAGCTCGTCGAGCTGCTCGGGAGACGACAGCCGCTCGATGGCGGCCTTGCGGTAGATCCTCTCGGGGACCGTGGCCATGTCGCTTCCGCGAAGGTGCCTGTCAGGATCCCGGCAAAGGCGCCGCAGACCGCAGGCACAGCTTCCCGTGGGCATGATACAGGCAGCATCGGAGGCGTTCGAGCGATTTCTTGCCGCTGCGGCACGGCCCCGGCCGGGTCGTCAGAACCGGTTGTTTTTCGGAAAGCCCTTCGGCGGCAGGCGGCCGGCATCGGCGCGGTTGCCGGTCCATTCGGTGAGGTCGGTCACCGTCCAGGTGCGGCCGGACGTGTCGGTCCAGGTCAGGCCGTCGGCGGCAGCGAACACCCGTGCGTCGGAAAGCCCCCCGTCGCGGTATTTCTGCAGGCGCACGCCGCGCCCGCGCGCCATCTCCGGCACCTGGTGCAGCGGGAAGACCACCAGCTTGCGGTTCTCGCCGATCACGGCCACCCGGTCGCCGAGCGCCGGCACGATCAGCCGCGCCTCGGCCGGCGCATCGACGTTGAGCACCGCCTTGCCCTTGCGGGTGTTGGCGAGCATCTCGTCCTCCGCCACGACGAAGCCGCGCCCGTCCGTCGCCGCCACCAGGAACTTGCGCCCGCCGACGAACGGGAAGACGGTGACGACGTCGGCGCCCTCGTCGAGGTCGACCATCAGGCGGATCGGTTCGCCGCCGCTGCGCCCGCCCGGCAGCTTGGAGGCTTCCAGCGTGTAGATCTTGCCGTTGGTGGCGAAGACCAGGAGCTTGGCCGTGGTCTCGGTGAAGAAGGACAGCTTCATCCGGTCGTCGCCCTTGAAGGCGAGCGTGGAGAGGTCGGGCAGGTGGCCCTTCATCGCCCGGATCCAGCCCTTCTCGGAGACGACGATGGTGACCGGCTCGCGCTCCACCATCGCCTCGGCGACGGTGGCGAGGTCGATCGAGGCTGCCTTGGAGGCGTCGATCGTGGTGCGGCGCTTGCCGAGCCTGGTGTCCGGCCCGTAGGTCTTGGCCACCTCGCCGACCTGCCAGGCCACCGTCTTCCATTGCCGGGCGTCGGAGGCGAGCAGCTTCTCGATGTCGGCCTTCTCCTTCGACAGCCCGTCGTGCTCGCGGCGCAGCTCCAT
Organism: Labrys wisconsinensis; assembly: GCF_030814995.1. Lineage (GTDB taxonomy): Bacteria > Pseudomonadota > Alphaproteobacteria > Rhizobiales > Labraceae > Labrys > Labrys wisconsinensis. Next base: position 210,246 of record NZ_JAUSVX010000009.1, read on the forward strand.
CTCCTCCAGCCGGCGCAGGTTGCGCAGCCGCATGTTGAGGATGGCCTCGGCCTGCATGTCGGTGAGCGAGAAGGTCTCGATCAGCTTCGCCTTGGGCTCGTCCTCGAAGCGGATGATGCGGATCACCTCGTCGAGGTTGAGATAGGCGACGATATAGCCGTCGAGGATTTCCAGCCGCTTCTCGATCGCGGCGAGACGGTGCCGCGAGCGGCGCAGCAGCACCTCGCGGCGATGATCGAGCCATTGCTGCAGCGCCTCGCCCAGCGACAGGACCCGCGGCACCGTGCCGCCGACCAGCACGTTCATGTTGAGCGGGATGCGGCTTTCCAGCTCGGAGAGCTTGAACAGGCTCTCCATCATCACGGTCTCGTCGACGTTGCGCGACTTCGGCTCGATGACGATGCGCACGTCCTCGGCCGACTCGTCGCGCACGTCGGCGACCAGCGGCAGCTTGCGCTCGTTGAGCAGCTCCGCGACCTTCTCGATCAGCCGCCCCTTCTGCACCAGCCAGGGGATCTCGGTGACCACGGCCACCCAGGTGCCGCGGCCGAGATCCTCCTTGTGCCAGCGCGCCCGCACCCGGAAGCCGCCGCGGCCGGTGCTGTAGTTCTCCTCGATGATCGCCGGGCTGTCGACGACGATGCCGCCGGTCGGAAAGTCCGGCCCCTGCACGAAGCGCATCAGCTCGGCGGTCGTGGCCTTGGGATTCTCGATCAGGTGCAGCGCCGCCTGGCAGAGCTCATAGGCGTTCTGCGGCGGGATCGAGGTCGCCATGCCGACCGCGATGCCCTGCGCGCCGTTGGCGAGCAGGTTGGGGAAGGCGCCGGGCAGCACCGCCGGCTCGCGGGTCTGGCCGTCATAGTTCGGGCGGAAATCGACCGCGTCCTCGTCGATCCCTTCCAGGATCAGGCCGGAGACCGCCGTCATGCGGGCTTCGGTGTAGCGGTAGGCGGCCGGGTTGTCGCCGTCGATATTGCCGAAATTGCCCTGGCCGTCGACCAGCGGGTAGCGCGTGGAGAAGTCCTGCGCCAGGCGCACCAGCGCATCGTAGATCGCCTGGTCGCCGTGCGGATGGAACGAGCCCATCACGTCGCCGACGATCTTGGCGCATTTCTTGAAGGCGGCGTCCGGGTCGAGCCGCAGGAGCTGCATCCCGTAGAGGATGCGCCGGTGCACCGGCTTCAGGCCGTCGCGCGCGTCCGGCAGCGCCCGGTGCATGATGGTCGACAAGGCATAGGCGAGGTAGCGCTTCTCCAGCGCCTCGCGCAGATTGACGCTCTCGATCTCGCCGCCCGGCGGCGGAGCTTCTGCCTCGTCCATGCCGGGGGTTTACGGAAAAACCCTGATTCGAGGCAAGAGCGCGCCACCCCGTCGGGGCTGGATTTCCAAGTCCTTGCAGAATTTTGCCGGCTGGACCTGCCATCCCGTCCCAAGCCGGGCCGGGCCGGACCGGTCCTTCAAGGGCCTTCCGGCCCGCTCCAGCCATAGGCGGTGTGGCCGAGCCGCGGCAGCGTGCCGTAATAGCTCGGCCGGGCGAGGCCGTAGCCCGAGCCGATATAGCTCGGGTCGCACAGCGAGTTGGTGGCACGGATCGGCGCGCCCGGCGGGTTGAGCCGGCGCCACTCGGCGTAGCAGTCGATCTCGACCTCGCTCCAGGTCCCCGCGCGACGCCAGCCGGGGCGGCGGTCGCCATAGCCCTCGCCTGCGCCGCCCATCGCCGGGTTGGCGGCATCGTCCCGCATGGGAAGGTCGGCGGCGAGAGCCGGCACCGCCGCGGCGAGCAGCGCGGCCGAGATCACAAGGCGAGAGAGCACGGCAGTTCTCCGAGCGATTCGCATCAGGATGGCGGCAAAGCGTGAACGACCGGTTGCGAGCCGCTCACCGGGCCGGGCCGCCGGCCGCCGCATCGACCAGGGCCTGCCGGCCCTCGGGCATGACGAGGCCGCGCGGGCCGAACACGTCCCGCTGCAGGAAGAAGCCGGTGAGGCGGAAGGCGCCGGCCACGTCCTCCGCCCGCGGCTCGCCGAGGCCGCGCAGGAAGGCCGGCAGCGGCAGCAGCCGGTCGCTCCAGGGCGCACCGGCCGCGCGGCTCACCGCCCGGCCGCTCCTGGGCGAGACATAGATCAGGTCCTGCGTCGCCCCGGTCACGGCGCAGGCCGAGAGGTCGAGACCGAAGCCGAGCTCGGTGAGCATGGCGAGCTCCAGCCGCGCCACCAGCGCCGGCGCCGCTGCCTCGTCGGCCAGCGCCTCGAACAGGGGGCCGAGCGCCTCGTGCAGCGCCGGATGCGGGTCGCGCTCCGGCAGGAGCCGCACCAGCGCCGCCACGTGGGTCACGGCATAGAGCGCCAGGCGCGAGCCCATCAGCCGCCCGGCATGCAGCGCCAGGCCCTCCACCGCGTAGGAGCCGAGCTGCTCGTCGATGCGCGCCCGCCAGGTGAGGTGCACCGCATTGCCCGGCTGCAGCACCGGCTGCAGCGTTCTGGAGCGCCCACCGCGCACCAGGCCGAGATGGCGGCCGTGCTCGCGCGTCAACGCTTCCAGGATCACGCTCGACTCGCCGTGGCGGCGCACGCCGAGCACGAAGGCATCGTCGGTCCATTGCATGGCAATGACATAACGCAGCACGACGGCGAGCGGGAGTGTGGCGATACAACCCCTTCCCCTGGCGCCGTCTTTGGGATCACAATGGCCGATCAGGGAGGAATGAACGATGCTCAGCGACCTCAGCGGCAAGGGCGTTCTGATCACCGGAGCGAGCTCCGGCATCGGCGCGGCGCTGGCCAAGGGCTTCGGCTGCCAGGGCGCGCTGGTGGCGATCCACTACAATGCCGGCGCCAAGGAAGCGCAGGCGATCGCCGACGCGGTGGCGCGCAAGGGCGGCAAGGCGGTGGTGGTCCAGGCCGATCTCGGCGAAGCCGGCGAGGCCCGCCGCATCGTCGAGGAAGCGGCGCGGGCGCTGGGCCGGCTCGACATCCTGGTCAACAATGCCGGCTCGCTGATCCGCCGCACGCCGTTCTGCGAGCTCGACGCCGAGACCTACGAGAAGGCGATGAACCTCAACGTGCGTGCCGTGATCGAGGGGTCCCAGGCCGCCGTGCCCCATCTGGAGCAGCAGGGCGGCGGCACCATCATCAATGTCGGCTCGATCGCCGGCAATGACGGCGGCGGTCCCGGCTCGGGCCACTATGCCGCGGCCAAGGCCTATGTCCACAACCTCACCCGCCACATGGCCAAGGACCTGGCGCCGCGCGGCATCCGCGTCAACGCCATCGCCCCGGGCGTGATCGCCACGCCCTTCCATGCCGCCACGCCGGCCGACCGCATGGAGGCGATGCGCAAGGCCGTGCATCTCGGCCGCATCGGCACGCCGGAGGACTGCGTCGGCCCGGTGCTGTTCCTCGCCTCCCCGGCGATGAGCGGCTACGTCACGGGGCAGATCCTGCATGTGAACGGCGGGCAGCTGATGCCGTGATGATTGCTCGATCCTCGACCGTCATGGATGAAGCCCAGCTCTGACGTCGAGCGCCCCGGGCACGGACGGCTACACCGCCCGCGACCGTCATGGGCGGACCTGATCCGCCCATCCACGCGAACTCAGGTCGTGTCGAGGAAGGCCCCCGGCCAACGGCTCGGCAGACCCGTTTGATGTAGCGGTCGCGTGGATGGCCGGATCAAGGCCGGCCATGACGTCGAGGTTCTTGCGCGACGTCGGCAGTTGCAGCCGCCATGGCGAATGTCGCTCCTCAACATCCTCTTCCAACCCGTTCCCCACCAATACTTTCACCACGCCACCCGCAACGCCTCCACCCCGTGGAAGTGGAAGGCGTCGCGATAGCGTGGCGGCTCGGCGAGCCGCAGCCCCGGCAGCCGCGCGAACAGCACCGGCAGGGCGACCTGCAGCTCCAGCCGCGCCAGCGGCGCGCCGATGCAGAAATGGATGCCGCCGCCGAAGCTGACATGCGGCGGCTTCGCGCGCTGCGGCCAGAGCCGGTCGGGGTCCTCGAAGCGCGCGGGATCGCGGTTGGCGGCGCCCAGCATCAGCCCGATGCGGTCGCCGACCTTCAGCTCGATGTCGCCGAGCCCCACCGGCTCGCGGGCGTAGCGGGTGAAAAGGTGCAGCGGCGCGTCGAAGCGCAGCAGCTCCTCCACGCTCGCCTCGGCCGCCTCGGGCGTGGCGAACAGGGCAGCCGGGTCGAGCCCCGCCTCGAGGATAGCCTTCACCGCGTTGCCGATGGCGTGCACCGTCGCCTCGTGGCCGGCGTTGAGCAGCAGGATGCAGGTCGAGATGAGCTCGTCCTCGCTCAGGCGCTCGCCCTCGGCCTCCGCCACGATGAGATGGCTGATCAGATCGTCCGCCGGGCTGGAGCGCCGCGCCGCCACGTAGGTCCTGAGAAAGGCGACGAAGTCCTGCGTCGCCGCCACGGCCGCGTCTTCCGCCGCGCGGCTGCGCCCGAATTGGTACATCGCCACCATGCGGTGCGACCAGTCGAGCAGGCTCGGCGCCATCTCGGCCGGCACCCCGAGCAGCTCGGCGATGAGGATCACCGGGATCGGCGTGGCGAAGGCTTCGATCAGCTCCGCCTCCCCCGCCGCCTCGAGGCGGTCGACCAGCTCGTGCGCCAGCGCGGCGATGCGCGGGCGCAGCCGCTCCACCTGGCGCGAGACGAAGGCGCGGTTGACCAGCGTGCGCAGCCGCGTGTGGCGCGGCGGCTCCAGCTCCAGCATGGAATGCGCCTCGACCGCGTCGAAGGGCGCGAGATGGGCGGCCGGCTCCGGCCAGCCGAGCTCGGCGCGGCTCGCCACGTCGAGCACGTCGCGGCCGAAGCGCCGGTCGCGGAACAGCGCCGCCACCGCCTCGTGGCCGCAGAAGCACCAGAAGCCGTACTCCTCCCAGAAGAAGGCCGGCCCGGCGGCGTGCAGCGCGGCATAGGTGGGATACGGGTCCTGGAAGAAAGCGGGATCGGACGGGTTCAGGCTGACCCGGCGGCCGACGGCGTCGATATGGAGGGAGGCGGGCAGCGGCATGGCCTGTCCTATCGCGCGGCGCCGGGCGCGTCGAGCGCCCTTGCCTCGGGCCCGCATCGGCGTAGAAGGACCCGTCCTCTGCCGCGCGAACGCCATGCCCGCCATCAACCCGCTCCTCGTCGACACCGCCACCCCGCCCATCCCCGAGGCCCAGGGCTGGGCCCGCGCCTATGACGGCAAGGCCGGGCCGCTGATCGACCTCTCCCAGGCCGTGCCGGGCTATCCGCCGCATGCGGAGATGCTGGCGCGCCTCGCTCAGGCAGCCGGCCGCGCCGGGACCGCGTCCTACGGGCCTATCGAGGGCGACACGGCGCTGCGGCAGGCCTATGCCGCGCATCTCGCCGGGCGCTATGGCGGCGACGTCGCGCCGGAGGAGGTGGCGATCACCACCGGCTGCAACCAGGCCTTCTTCGTCGCGGCCGTCGCCATGGCCCGGGCCGGCGAGGCGGTGCTGCTGCCGAGCCCCTGGTACTTCAACCACAAGATGACGCTCGACATGCTCGGCATCGAGGCGCGGACCCTGCCATGCCATGCCGAGGCCGGCTTCGTGCCCGATGCCGCCGAGGCCGAGCGCCTCATCGACGCTCGCACCCGGGCCATCGTCCTGGTCACGCCCAACAACCCGACTGGCGCGGTCTATCCCCCGGCGACCGTCGCCGCCTTCGCCGCGCTCTGCCGGCGGCGCGGCCTGTTCCTGATCCTCGACGAGACCTACCGCGACTTCATCGCCGGGCAGCCGCACGCGCTTTTCGGCGACGCCTCTTGGCGCGAAGGCGTGCTGGCGCTCTATTCCTTCTCCAAGGCCTATTGCATCCCCGGCCACCGCCTCGGCGCCCTGGTGGCGGCGCGCCCGCTGATGGCCGAGATCGCCAAGATCCTCGACACGCTGCAGATCTGCGCCCCGCGCGTGGCGCAGGAGCCGGTCGCCTGGGCGCTGGAGGGCCTTGCCGCCTGGCGCGAGGCCAACCGCATCGAGATCGAGCGCCGCGCCGGCGCCTTCTCCGCCGCCTTCGCCGGCCTGAACGGCTGGCGGGTCGATTCCGTCGGCAGCTATTTCGCCTTCCTGCGCCACCCCTTCGCCGGGCGCCACTCGGCCGAGGTGGTGAAGACGCTGGTCGAGGCCGCCGGCGTGCTCTGCCTTCCCGGCCCCTATTTCGGCCCCGGCCAGGAAACGCATATGCGCGTCGCGTTCGCCAATGCCGGTGCCGAGGCCCTGTCGCAGCTGCGCGAACGCTTTGCCGCCGTCGCGTCGTGAAGGCGACAGCGCGTTGACTGTACCTGTCTATACAGCACAGCGGAATGGTCGCGGCCGGTGGCCTCGACCTGTCGAGACAACCCGCGACAATGGGAGGCTTCGATGAGCCGAGGATCTGCCGCACGATGGGTGGGCCTGGTGCTCGGCCTGGTCCTGCTCGGCGCTCCGGCGGCGCACGCCGCGGACCTGGTCGAGAAGATCGTGCTCGTCCGCCACGGCGAGAAGCCGGCCGCGGGGCTCGGCCAGCTCGACTGCCAGGGTCTCAACCGCGCCCTGGCGCTGCCTCCCGTCATCGCCCGCATGTTCGGCAAGCCGGACGCGATCTTCGCCCCGGCCCCCTCCGTGCAGAAGACGGACGACGGCGAGCCCTATGACTATGTCCGGCCGCTCGCCACCATCGAGCCGACCGCGATCGCCTTCGGCCTGCCGGTCCATGCCGGCATCGGCGTCTCCGACCGCAAGGGCCTGGCGCAGGCCCTGACGCAGCCGGCCTACCAGAACGCCTTCGTCCTCGTGGCCTGGGAGCACAAGATCGCCGAGAAGGTGGCCAAGGATCTCATCGCCGACCATGGCGGGGATCCCGACGCCGTGCCGAATTGGCGGGGCGATGATTTCGACAGCATCTATGTCGTCACCATCACGCGCTCGGGCGATGCGGTGAAGGCCGCGTTCGAGCATGCCGGCGAAGGCCTCGACGGCCGCCCGACCACCTGCCCCTGAAGGGACGGAAATCGCCGGCGGAACCTCCGCCGCGACCTGCGATTTCCGTTGCCCTCCCCGACCGGGCGCGATAGCCAAGCCCATGCTCGAAGGCCTGCACCCCAACAATCCCACCCATGTCGCCCGCATCGTCACCGACGAGGCGCGGGCGCGGCGCATCGCCGACCTGCTCGGCGAGAGCTTCGATCCCGCCGAGACCGCGGTCGCCGCCTTCGAGCGCGAGGACGGCACGCCGAAGCCGCCCTGGCTGGTCGAGGTCTATTTCCGGACCGAGCCGAACCGGCCGGCCGTGACCGACCTGATCCGTCTCGCCGCGGGCACCGATGTCGACGTCGCCTATGACGCCTTCGGCGAGAAGGACTGGGTCGCCGCCTCGCTCGAGGGCCTGGCGCCGGTCGTCGCCGGCCGCTTCACCATCCACGGCAGCCATGACCGGGCGCGGGTGAAGCGCAACAGCATCGGCATCGAGATCGAGGCGGCGCTGGCCTTCGGCACTGGCCATCACGGCACCACGCGCGGCTGCCTGCTCGCCCTCGACGACCTCCTGAAGCGCCGGCGTCCGCGCCGTCCGCTCGACATCGGCACAGGCACCGGCGTGCTCGCCATCGCCGCGGCCCGTGCCCTGCACCGGCGGGTGCTCGCGTCCGACATCGACCCGCAGGCGATCGCCACGGCGCGCAACAATATCCGCTTCAACAGGGCTGGCGCCTATGTCGCCGCGATCGTGGCACGCGGCACCACGGCGCAACGCATGCAGCGCGAGAAGCCCTACGACCTCGTCTTCGCCAACATCCTGCTCGGGCCGCTGGCGCGCCTGGCCGCACCGATGGGCAAGCTGCTGGCGCCAGGCGCGACGGTGATCCTGTCCGGCCTGCTGCACGCCCACGCCAACGCCGCCCTCGCCGCCTATCGGGCCCAGGGCCTCTCGTTGGTGAAGCGATACCGCCTCGACGAATGGACCACGCTGGTGCTGCAGCGCGGCGGGGGCAAGCCGAGGCGCTCGCCGAGGCCCGCCGCGCGTTGACCTCGGCCGCTCGGGCGCCTATCCCAACGTCATGAAGGTCGGTGATCGCATCCGGGTCGTTCGGTTGCCGGAGGGGCTGCCCGACCGCGGTTGCCCAGACGGACCGAGCACCAGGCTGGTGTTCGAGCTGAGCCTCGGCCGCACCTTCGCGATCGCCGACATCACCAGCCACGGTCTCCTGGAGCTGGAGGTCGGCGAGGTGGTGGGCGTCGCGTCTTACCTCCATTCGATCTGGATCGAGCCGGACTGCGTCGAGCCGGCCGAAGCCCCGGGCTGAAGGCGACGCTTCCCCACGCCTTGCTCTCCTCTCCGCTTGTGCGCGCAGTCGGGCTCGCCTTCATCCCGGCCGTCTCCGCGGCACCGCGCCTATTTCGCGGAAAGCCGCTCCGGAGGGGACTTGTACGGGTTGAGGATCTGCACCCCACGCCACGCCAGGTCCTTGGTGTTGCGCGTGACCAGAATCAGGCCGTGGACGAGGGCCGTCGCGGCGAAGCCTGTATCATCCACGTGCTTTTCCGATTGCGCCAAGGCCTCGCCCCAGACGCGCGCCACCTGCCGATCGACGGAAAGGATCCGCCCCTCTAAAGCATCGAAAATGGCACTGGTGCGCGTGGCGATCTGATCGGCCACGCCGGGCTTGGAAAACGCCAGCTTCGTCACGCCTTTGGCGACCTCACGGACGGTGAGCGCGCTGATCGCAAGCTCCGCGTCGTCGATCGTGTCCAACCATGCGCCGACATGTTCGTGCGGCACGGTCTTGCCCAGTTCCCGGAAGACATTGGTGTCCAGGAGATACTTCATTCGGCCGCTGCGCCGTCGAGCACCTCGTCGAGTTCATCGAGGCCGGCACCGCGCAAGGCCCGCTTGGCGGTCGTGCGCGGAAAGGGGCGGCCAGCCTTGGGATGCGCCTGCGCATAGGCCGTGGCGACTTGCACGTTCTCCCGCGACAGCGACGGGTAATCGACGAGCACGTCGTCCGCGGACAGCCCGCCGTCGACGAGCGCGGCGATCCGATGGACCTCGACGTCGGTGCCGCGGAGCACCGGCTCGCCGTCGCCGCGGAACTCCACTTTTTCCGCCAATTCGGCGAGGCTCGCCGTCCGCGTCTCCACCTCTTCGACAAGATCGCCGACCGCGACGCGGAAACGGCCGAAGCGAACCTCCCGGCCTCGTTCGAGCGGGGCTTGCCGGAGCGCTTCGTAGAACGCCATTCTTGCCTTGGGAGTAAGCTCGTCGCGAAGCTCCTTGATGGCGAAGAGATAGAAGAGATCCTGCCAACCGATCGCGCGCACGGACGCGCCGGCGCGTCGCAGCAGAACCGGCCGCACCGGACCGGAGTCCAGCGCTTTCTTGACGACGCGCACCGGCTCACGCAGGACGAAGGCCGCTTCCGCCGCCGTGAACTGAGCTGCCCTGGTCATGATCGCCTCACAACACGACCCTAAAATGAGGTCGAATTAGGACCGTGTCAACGTCGGCTCGTCGTGCCATTCCCCCTGTTGACAGATCGCCCCTGCGGGTATCGAAACGGCTGCTGAAACAGGCGGGATGGCCATGACTCAACTGCAATCCTTCGACGAGGTCAGCAACCCGGCGCAGGGCAAGGCGCGCATCGCGGCGCTGCGCAGGAAGCTCGCCGAGGCCGGGCTCGACGGCTTCGTCGTGCCGCGCTCGGACGAGCACCAGAACGAATATTGCCCGCCCTCGGAGGAGCGGCTCTCCTGGCTCACCGGCTTTGCCGGCTCGGCGGGCGTTGCCGTCGTGCTGATGAGCGAGGCCGCCATCTTCGTCGACGGCCGCTACACCGTGCAGGTGCGCGAGCAGGTCGACACCGCGGTGATCACGCCCCGCCACCTCATGGACGATCCGCCGGAGAAATGGCTCGAGGCCGTGCTGCGGCCGACCCAGAAGCTCGGCTTCGACCCGCGCCTGCACACCGTCGCCGAGGTGGAACGGCTGAAGGGTGCCTGCGAGCGCGCCGGCGCCGGCCTGATCGCGCTGGCCAAGAATCCGATCGATGCGATCTGGACCGACCGTCCCTCCCCGCCGCTGGCGCCGGTCGTGCTGCACGACGAGGCGCTCGCCGGCGAGAGCCCGGCCTCCAAGCTGGTGCGCATCCAGGACCGGCTCGGCGAGCTCAAGGCCGATGCGGTCTTCACCAACGATGCCCACGCCGTGGCCTGGGCCTTCAACATCCGCGGCGGCGACGTGGCGCACACGCCGCTGCCGCTGTCCTATGTGCTGATCCCGCGCGACGGCGAGCCGACCCTGTTCGTCGACGGACGCAAGCTCTCCAACGCCGTGCGCCACGACCTCTCCAGCTTCGCCGCGCTGATCGAGCCCGCCCAGATCGACGCCGCCCTGGCGGCGGCCGTCAAAGACAAGACCGTGCGGCTCGACCCCAACGTGGTGGTCGAGCATTTCGCCCGCGTCATCCAGACCGCCGGCGGCGTCATCCAGCGCGGCCCCGACCCGATCGCGCTGCTGCGCGCCGTCAAGAACGAGGCCGAGCGGGCCGGCGCCCGCGCCGCCCATATCCGCGACGGCGCCGCTGTCGCCCGCTTCCTCGCCTGGTTCGCCGAGGCGGCGCCCAAGGGCGGCGAGACCGAGATCTCGGCCGCCGAGGCGCTGGAAGGCTTCCGGGCGGAGACGGGCGTGCTGAAGGACCTGTCCTTCCCCTCGATCTCCGCTGCCGGCCCGAACGCCGCGATCCCGCATTACCGGGTGACGACGCAGTCGAACCGCCGGATCGAGCCCGGCTTCTTCCTGATCGATTCCGGCGCGCAATATGTCGACGGCACCACCGACATCACCCGCACCATCAGCGTCGGCGAGCCCTCGGCCCTGATGAAGGACCGCTATACCCGCGTGCTCAAGGGCATGATCGCCATCTCGCTGGCGCGCTTTCCCAAGGGCGCCGCGGGCTCGCAGCTCGACAGCTTCGCCCGTCAGGCGCTGTGGGAGGTCGGCACCGACTTCGACCACGGCACCGGCCACGGCGTCGGCTCCTATCTCTCGGTGCACGAGGGGCCGCAGCGCATCTCCCGCCTCGGCACCACGCCGCTGGAGGCCGGCATGATCCTGTCGAACGAGCCCGGCTACTACCGGGCCGGCGAGTTCGGCATCCGCACCGAGAACCTGGTCCTGGTCGAGCCGGTCGAGATCGACGGCGCCGAGCGGCCGATGTTCGGCTTCGAGACGCTGACGCTGGCGCCGATCGACCTGACGCCGATCGAGCCCGCCCTGCTCGGCGCCCGCGAGATCGCCTGGCTCGACGCCTACCACGCCCGGGTGCGCGAGACGCTGTCGCCGCTGGTCGACGGCCGCACCCGCGCCTGGCTGGAGCAGGCGACGCGGCCGCTGAATCGGGATGGCAGGAAACAGGCGTAAGGGATTGAGGAAGGAACGAGACCGGGGCATCACCCGCCACGTCATGGACGGGACAAGCCCGTCCATGACGTGGCGGGTTGAAATCTCGGCCTCCGACCTACTACTACCGCTCCGGCAAGCCCCGGACAGCCACACATGAAGCGGAAAAGCCCCATCATCCCATGAGGCCGCGCAGCGCCACCACGGAGGCGACGCCGACGACGATCGTCGCCAGCAGCGGCAGGCGCGTCGCCGCCAGGGCCGTGACCAGGGCGGCCAGGGTCTCGGCCCGCCCGCTTGCCAGCGCCACCGGAGCGATCACCGCGACCAGCACCGCCGGCGGGATCGCCTCGAAGGCCGCCTTGGTCCGGCCGGTCAGCACGAGGTGTCCGGCCAGGAAGATCCCGGCGATCCGCGTCGCGTAGGTGATGATCGCCATGGCGAGGATCGCGGCAAGGGTGATCGGATCGATGGTCATGCCAGGGCCTCCGCCGGGCTCGCCACGAGGTAGGCGGCGAGGATGCCGGCGACCGCGCCGGCCGGCACGTGCCAGGGCGCGCCGGCCGTGACCTTGACCAGGGCCGAGACCGCGGCACTGGCGGCGATGGTCGCCGCCGAGATCCGCCCCTTCCAGAAGCCGGCGACGAGGCCGATGAACAGCGCGGTGAAGGCGAAATCGGCGCCGAACCGGGCCGGGTCGCCCATCAGCGGGCCGATCAGCGCGCCGAAGGCGCTCCAGATCACCCAGTTCAGATAGAAGAAGACGGTCATGGCGAGATAATAGGTCGGGGTCAGCCGCGTGGCGGCGGCGCGACGCTCCGACATCGCCCAGTTCTCGTCGGCCATGGCGAAGAAGCCGAGGAAGCGCTGCGCCCTGGAGAAGGCGGTCGTCTTCGGCGCCAGCGAGGCGCCCATCAGGATGTGCCGGGCATTGATCAGCAGCGTGCCGAAGGCGAGCGCGGCGACCGGCGCCGGATGCACCCATTGCTCGATCGCCGCGAACTGCGCGCCGCCCGCGAACACGCAGGCCGACATCAGCACGGCCTCGAGCGGCGACAGGCCCTTGCCCACGGCGAGGGCGCCGAACAGCAGGCCGATGGGGATGGCGGCGAGCGCGGGCGGCGCGATGTCGGTCAGGCCGGCGCGGATCTCGGAAGCAAGGGACAAGGCGAACTCGCAAAACAGGCGGAGAGCGCATGCTGCTACGCCAGTCCCAATCACATCGTCTTGGACAAAAGGCGCGTTGCCGCTACCAAGGCCCGACAGACGGCCGGCCTCGCCCCGGCCTCCCCGGAGCGCGACGCCATGAAAGCCCTGGTCCAGGGCCGCTATCGCGGCCATGACGGCAAGGCGGCCGTCTTCGACGTCGGCGAAGGCGCGAGCCTCACGCTGCGCATCCTCGAGGGCGATATCGGCCGGGTGACGCTGCAGCGCCGGGACGGCTATCGGCTCGAGCGCGGCTGGTCGCTGGCGCCTGGTGGCGCCGAGCCGCCCTTTGCCGGCCGGCCGCGCGACGATGTCTCCGGTTTCGCCAACCCGCCGACGACGGTGACGGAGCAGCCGGGCCGCGTCCTCGTCTCGGCCGCCGGGCTCACGGCCGAGGTGGTGCTGGCGCCCTTCGCCATCGCCTGGCGCCGCGAGGGCGAGGCCGCCCCCTTCCTGCGCGACCGGTCGACCCAGGCCTATTTCCTCTCCAACCGGACGGGCGCCCTCGCCCATGCCATGGCGCGCGATCCCGAGGAGCGGCATTACGGGCTCGGCGACAAGGCCGGCCCGCTCGATCGCACCGGCCGGCGCTTCCGCATCGACGCGACGGACCCCTGCGGCTTCGACGCCGAGCTCTCCGACCCGCTCTACAAGATGCTGCCCTTCCTCGTCGTCGACGGGCCGCAGGGCGCCCACGGCCTGTTCTACGACAATCCGGCCACCGCGACGGTCGATCTCGGCTGCACGCTCGACAATTACCACGGACCGTTCCGCTCCTACCGGGCGGACGATGGCGATCTCGACTATTACGTCCTCGCCGGTCCGGCCATTCCCGATGTCGTCCGGCGCTTCTCCTGGCTGACGGGCGGCCAGGCCTTCGCGCCGCGCTGGTCGCTGGGCTTTGCCATGACCTCGATGGCGATCGCCGACGCTCCCGACGCCGATGCCCGCATCTCCGCCTTCATCGCCGACTGCCGGCGCCACGGCATTGCCTGCGACAGCTTCCATTTCGGCTCCGGCTATTCCTCGATCGGCGCCCGGCGCTATGTCTTCCACTGGAACCGCGACAAGTTCCCGGATCCCGCCGCCACCATGGCCCGGCTCGCGGCCGCCGGCATGCGCCCGGTGGCGAACGTCAAGCCCTGCCTGCTCGACGATCACCCCCGGCTGGCCGAGGCCAGGGGCGATGGCCTCCTGGTGCGGGACGGCCGCAGCGGCGACCCTGCGGTGGCGCAGTTCTGGGACGGCCTCGGCTTCCACATCGACTTCACCAACGAGAAGGCGCGCGCCTGGTGGGCGGACGGGCTGAAGTCGGCGCTGCTCGACGTCGGCGTCGCCTCCATCTGGAACGACAACAACGAGTTCGAGATCTGGGACGAGGACGCGGTCTGCGCCGGCGACGGCCGCCCCTTCGCCCAGAGCCTGGCGCGCCCGGCCCAGGCGCTGCTGATGACCAAGCTCGCCTACGAAACCCAGGCCGCGCAGGCGCCGGGCAGGCGCCCCTATGTCGTCAGCCGCGCCGGCCCGGCCGGGCTGGCGCGCTACGGCCAGACCTGGACGGGCGACAACGAGACGGCCTGGAAGACGCTGCGCTTCAACCTGGCCCAGGGGCTCAACATGAGCCTGTCCGGCTTGTTCAACATCGGCCACGACGTCGGCGGCTTCCACGGCCCCAGCCCCGGCCCGGAGCTGTTCTGCCGCTTCGTCGAATTCTGCGCGCTGTGGCCGCGCATGGTGATGAACTCCTGGAAGGCGGACGGCACCGTCAACCAGCCCTGGATGCATCCCGAGGTGCTGCCGCAGGTCCGCGCTGCCCTCGCCCTGCGCTCCCGGCTGATGCCCTATCTCTACACCCGGATGTGGCGGGCGAGCCGCGACCATGAGCCGGCGGTGCGGCCGCTGTTCTGGGACTTTCCGGCCGATCCGGCGGCCCGCACCGTGGACGACGCCTTCATGCTCGGCCCGGACCTGCTCGTCGCGCCGGTCCTCGTCGAAGGCGCCGTGACGCGCAGCCTCTATCTGCCGGCCCATCCCGGCGGCTGGTTCGACTGGCACGACGGCCGCCATGTCGAGGGCGGGACGGTGGTCGCCGTTCCCGCGCCGCTCGGGCGCCTGCCCCTGTTCGCGCGGGCCGGGGCGATCGTGCCCGTCGCGGACCCCGGTGCGCCGGCCGCCTCCCTCCCGGACCGGACCGTGCTGGTCTTCGGCGAGCCGGTCGACGCCTCGGCCGCAGACCTCTACGAGGACGACGGAGAGACGGCGGAGTGGCGCCGCGACGGGCTGCATGTCCGGTTCGAGCTACGGCGCACGGGCGAGACGCTGCTGCTTTCGGCTCGGCATCAGGGCGCGGATCCCTCCCGGCCGTGGCGGATCGGCGTGCGGCGGATCGGCACGCACGGCGACCTGCAGCTGCTGTCGTCGTCAGCCCTGGCGCTCGAGCCGATGCCCGCTGCCGGACCGGGCTGAGCTTCGAAGCAGGGCCATGCCGGCTCCGGAGATCGCCGGGCTCCTGACGTCGCCGGGCTGCGCTGCCTACGCTCGGAACGCCCCCGGCGTCACGCCCATCCGCGCCTTGAACACCCGGTTGAGGTGGCTCTGGTCGCAGAAGCCGCAGGCGAGCGCCACCTCGGACGGCGCCTGCCCGGCCATCAGCAGGCGCCGCGCCGCCCGGACGCGCCGGTCGGAGAGATAGGCGTGCGGCGTGGTGCCGGTCGCCTTGCGGAAGGCGCGCACCAGATGCGCCCGGTTCAGACGGGCGACGGCGGCCAGATCGTCCAGCGTCACATCCTGCGCAAAATGCCGGTCGAGATGGGCCCTGGCCCGCGCCACCGGGCCGCGCTCGTCGCCGACGGCCGGCATCTCGCCCAACCCGCCCCAGCGCGACAGCAGCTGGGCGAAGAAGCCGCGCAGCAGCGTGTCGCGCTGCAGGAGCGACGTCCGCGGATCGGCCAGGACGCCGTGCAGATGCGCCATGCGGGCCGAGAGCCCGGCGTCCTCGACCACGGACTGCGCAAAGCCCGGCACGCCGGCGAACGGCCGGTCGAACACGTCCTCGGCAATGCTGCGCATCAGCTCGACGGAAGGGTAGAGCGTGCGATAGACGAAGCCCGCGCCGGCCGGCTCGCCGTCGTGCAACTCGTCCGGGCAGACCACCGCCATGGTCCCGGTAGAGGCATAGCGCTGGGCGCCGCGATGATAGAAGGTCTCGCAGCCATCGATGACGGCGGCGACCGCGTAGGTCTCGTGCGTATGCCGGGCATAGCGGTGGGTGCGGAAGGTCGCGGACAGGCACTCCAGGCCGTCATAGCGCGGCTCGCGCCAGAATCGCACGGCTTCGCCGCGCGCGATGGCGCCCTCCAGCGTGGTGAAAGCGTTGGACACGAGCATCGCCCCTTATAGCGCGATGCGGGGACCCGTGCTTGGACGAAAGTTGCGCGGCCTCACCCGGCCGCGGCGTCGCCGCCCTCCCCGACCCGGCGGAACCATTCGTCCTCGTCGATGACCTCGACGCCGAACTCGCGGGCCTTGTCGAGCTTGGAGCCGGCGCCCGGCCCCGCCACCACCAGGTCGGTCTTCTTCGACACCGAGCCGGAGATCTTGGCGCCGAGCCGGTCGGCCATTGCCTTGGCCTCGTCGCGGCTGAGACGGACCAGCGACCCCGTGAACACCACGGTCTTGCCCGCCACCGGGCTTTCGGCCCGCGGCCGTTCCGCGTCGAGGATGGTGACCTGCCGCGTCAGCCGCTCGACGATCGCCTGGTTGTGCTCTTCGCCGAAATAGGCCTTGACCGCCGCCACCACGGTCTCGCCGATCTGGTCGATGGCGTCCATCTCGGCGCCGGCCTCGGCGTCGCCCTCGGCGATGCGCGCCGCCGCCGCCGCGAACGCGTCCCAGCTGCCATAGGCGCGCGCCAGCTGGCGGGCCGTGGTCTCGCCGACATGGCGCATGCCGAGCGCGTAGAGGAAGCGCTCCAGCGCGATCTCCCGCCGTGCCTCGATCGCCGCGAACAGGTTCTTCGACGAGGTTTCGCCGAAGCCCTCCTTGTCCTTGAGCTTCTTGAGGTTGGCGGCGTCGCGCTCGGCCAGGGTGAAGATGTCGGCTGGCTCGCGGATCGGCAGGTCCTCGTCCTGGAAGAACAGGGCGATCTGCTTTTCGCCGAGCCCCTCGATGTCGAAGGCGCGCCGCGAGACGAAATGCCGGAGGTGCTCCACCTTCTGGTACGGACAGGCGAACTCTCCGGAGCAGCGCCACACCACCCCTTCCTCGCCCGACGCCGTCACCTCGCGCTTCGTCGGCGTCTTCAACGGACAGGGGCAGACCTTCGGAAACTCGTAGTCGACGGTGCCCGTCGGCCTCCTCTCCTCGATATATCCGAGGACCTGCGGGATGACGTCGCCGGCGCGCTGCACGATCACCGTGTCACCGATCCGGATGCCCTTGCGCTTGATCTCGTCCTCGTTGTGCAGCGTGGCGTTGGACACCACCACGCCGCCCACCGTCACCGGCTGCAGCTTGGCCACGGGCGTCAGCGCCCCGGTGCGCCCGACCTGGATCTCGATGCCCTGCAGGATGGTGGTCGCCTTCTCGGCCGGGAACTTGTGCGCCGTCGCCCAGCGCGGCGAGCGCGAGACGAAGCCGAGGCGCTGCTGCAGGTCGAGGCGGTCGACCTTGTAGACCACGCCGTCGATGTCGTAGCCGAGCGTGGCGCGCATTCCCTCGATCCGGCGGTAATGCGCCAGGAGCTCCTCGGCGCCGGCGCAGCGCACCATCAAGGGGTTGATGGCGAAGCCCCACGCGCCGAAGGTCTGCACCACCTCATATTGCGTGCGCGCGGGCAGCGCGCTGTGGTCGCCCCAGGCATAGGCGAAGAAATGCAGCGGCCGGCTGGCGGTGATGCTGGCATCGAGCTGGCGCAGCGAGCCGGCGGCGGCGTTGCGCGGGTTGGCGAAGAGAGCCTTGCCCGCCGCCGCCTGGCGCTCGTTCATTCCGGCGAAGTCGGCATGGCGCATATAGACCTCGCCGCGCACCTCGAACACGGCGGGCGCCTCGCCCTTCAGCACCTGCGGCACGTCGGCGATGGTGCGGACATTGGCGGTGACGTCCTCGCCCTCGGCGCCGTCGCCGCGGGTCGCGGCGACGACGAGGCGCCCCTGCTCGTAGCGCAGCGAGCAGGACAGGCCGTCGATCTTCGGCTCGGCGGTGATGGCGAGCGGCTCGCCCTCGGGCCAGGCCAGGAAGCGGCGGACGCGGGCGACGAACTCGACGACGTCCTCGTCGGAAAAACTGTTGTCGAGCGAGAGCATCGGCACGCGGTGGCGCACCTTGGCGAATTTCTCGGACGGGGCCGCTCCGACCTTGTTGGAGAGGCTCTCGGCCGTCTTGAGCTCGGGAAAGCGCGCCTCGATCTCATTGTAGCGGCGGCGCAGCGCGTCGTACTCGGCGTCGGAGAGAACCGGCGCATCCTCGCCGTGATAGAGGCGGTCGGCCTCGGCGATCGCCCGGCCGAGCGCCTCGTGCTCGGCTGTGGCCTCGTCGGCCGTCAAAGTGTCGATGGGCTTGTCGGGCTGGGTGGTCATGGGGCTGGCCGGCTTGTCACGGCCATCGCTTAGCACGCCTTGGAAGCCATCCAAAAGCCCCGGTCCGGCACGGCGGCGAGCCCGCCGTGCCTGCCGCCCCCTGCCCCGGTCCCGGATTTGCCGGGACGGCCTGTCGGCGGGTTAGCCGGAAGATCCGGCTGCCCCGGGGCGGGAGGCGGGCAGCGTTCGAAACGACCCGCTTACGAGAGGTGGGCCGCCAGGAACTTGTTCAGCTCGAACATGGTGGTCGACTTCTTGCCGAACACCTTCTCGAGCTTGGCATCGGCGAGGATCTCGCGCTTGTTGCTGGGGTTCTGCAGCTTGTGCTGCTTGATATAGTCCCAGACCTTGCTGACCACCTCGGGACGCGGCAACGGCGCGGCGCCGACGATGGCGGCGAGCTCCGCCGACGGCTTCAGCGGCTTGAGCAGGGCCGGGTTGGGTTTGCGCGGAGCCTTGGCAGCCTCCGTCTTGGTCGCAGCTTTCGCCATAGATCTTCTCCTTGAACCAAGGGGGCGAGCCGCTTTGACGACTCGCCGCGCCCATAGCGCGCCATTGCTCCGTGGAACGGGGGGCTCGTCAATGCTCGCCGCCGGAAAATCGTGCCCGTGGACGATGTTTTTCCCGGTTTTCGGCAGGAACGGGGCTGCGCCGCCGGCCGAGGCGACCGGCGGGGTCGATTGATCAGACCATTGCGTCGTCCGAAGCCGTGCGATTCCCATCGTCTCGGTCGCAGGGCACGCCCCCTTCGCCCCGGCTGAAACGGCGCGGCTCAAGCCTCGCCGCCTCCGCCGACGATGTCGCGCGCCGCCTTCTCGATCAGCGCCCGCACCCGCTCTGCCTCGGCTGCGGTCCACGGCCCGCGCCGCATGTGCAGGGCCTGGCGCAGGGTGCGGAAGGCCTCCCTCACCGTCTCCGGCGTCGAGTGGCTGGCGAAGGCGCTGGCGGCGAGGTCCATGCGGGACAGGACGCCGCGCACCGCCACCTCGTTCTCCTTGAGATAGGCCTGGCCCGCCTCGGTGATGGTGTAGAGCTTCTTGGCGCCGCCCGCCGTCTCGCTGCGGATATAGTCCTGCTCCTCCAGGAGCGTCAGCGTCGGGTAGACTGCGCCCGGGCTCGGCGCATAGGCGCCGGCGAACTTGTCCTCGATGGCGCGGATCAGCTCGTAGCCATGGCTCGGCTTCTCACCGATCAGGGCGAGCAGCACCAGCCTGAGGTCGCCATGGGCGAAGA
Source organism: Labrys wisconsinensis (assembly GCF_030814995.1). Lineage (GTDB taxonomy): Bacteria > Pseudomonadota > Alphaproteobacteria > Rhizobiales > Labraceae > Labrys > Labrys wisconsinensis. The sequence continues at coordinate 229,654 of NZ_JAUSVX010000009.1, forward strand.
CCCGCCCGCCCCGGCCGCCGAACCAGCCGCCGCGCGGGCCGAAGCCGCCGGGCCCCTCGCCCTCGAAATCGCCGCGGCCCCAGCGACCGCCGGGCGAGCAGTCGCGCTCGGCCCCGCGTCCGCCCCAGGGCCCGCCATGATGCCGCGCATGGTGGCGCTCGTGAAGTCGCTCGTGAAAACGTCCAAACATCAGATAGTCCTTTCATATCATCGTTGGATACGATCTTTAGATATATCGAAAGATATACCGCGTCAAGACGGAAATGAGAACGAGGCCCGGACATGACCGAGCGCTTGCGGCATGAAACCCAACGACGGCGTCAAGCCCGGCGATGACGGGACGGTTGCGGCAGGAATGGCGACGATCGCCCCACCCGCAACCGTCACGGGCGGGCTTGACCCGCCCATCCACGCGACCACCGGGCGTACAGTAAAAGGCGCCTGCCGTCGTCGCGCCCTCCCGGTCGAAGTCGCGTGCGCGTGGAAGGCCGGGTCAAGCCCGGCCATGACGAAACCGTTGAGGATGACAAGGAGACGGGGCCGCAGGCTTGACCGTCATGGGTGGGCTTGTTCCGCCCGTCCACGCGCACCGTCCGTGCAGGAAGAACGCCGGCCAGCCCCCGGCCCGATCTGCCCCCGGCGCGGTCAGCGCGCCTGCAGCAGGCGGTCGGCGGCGGCGCGGGCCTCGTCGGTGACATGGGCGCCGGCGAGCATGCGGGCGATCTCCTCGCGGCGGCGGGGGGCATCGAGCGCGACGACGCGCGTCGCCACGCGCTCGGCTTCGCCGGCGGCTTGCGCTTCCTTCGAGATCAGGAAGTGCGAGGCCGCCCGTGCCGCCACCTGCGGCGCATGGGTGACGTTGACCACCTGCACCCGCTCGGCCAGCCGCGCCAGGCGCAGGCCGATGGCGTCCGCCACCGCGCCGCCGACCCCCGAATCGATCTCGTCGAACACCAGCGTCGGCGCCGAGCCGCGGTCGGCCAGCGCCACCTTCAGCGCCAGCATGAAACGCGACAGCTCGCCGCCCGAGGCGACCTTCATCATCGGGCCGGGGCGCGTGCCCGGATTGGTCTGCACCCAGAACTCGGCGCGATCGAAGCCTTCCGGCGCGGCGAAGGCCTTGTCGGACTGCAGCTGCGTGGTGAAGCGGGCGCGGTCGAGCTTCAGCGGCGGCAGCTCGGCATTGACGGCGGCATCGAGCGCCTGCGCAGCCGCGTGACGACGGGCCGAAAGCTCCTGCGCCGCCGCCTCGTAGCTCTGCCGCGCCGCCCTCTCCGCCGTCTCCAGCGCCGAGAGATGCCCCTCGCCCTCGTCGAGCGCCGCCAGCTCCCCGGCATAGCGCTGGGCGAGCACCGGCAGGCCATCGACGGCGACGTCGAACTTGCGCGCCGCCGCCCGGAGCGCGAAAAGCCGTTCCTCGACGCGTTCGAGCTCGGCGGGGTCGAAATTCGCTTCGCCCAGCGCCGTCTCCAGGGCGATGCGCGCCTCCTCCAGCGCGTTCAAGGCCTGGTCCAGCGCCGCGATCGCCGGTTCGACCAGGCGCGGCACCTGCGCGCCGCGCCGCTCCAGCCGGCGAATGACGCTCGCCAGGCCCGGTGTCGGCGAAGCCGATCCCGCCACCCCCTCGTGCGCCTCCTTCAGGTCGACGGCGATCTTCTCCGCCTGCATCATGCCGGTGCGCCGCTCCGCCAGGACGAGCTCCTCGCCCGGCCGCACCGCCAGCTTCGACAGTTCCTCCACCGCATGGCGCAGCCAGTCGCCCTCGGCCCGGGCCTTCTCCATGCGGGCGCGATGCTGGGCCAGGGTCTGCGTCGCCCGGCGCCAGGCGCCATGGCGGCCGGCCACGTCGGCGGCGAGCCCCTCCAGCCCGCCGAAGGCGTCGAGCAGCGCCCGGTGCGAGGCCGCGTCGGTCAGCGCCCGATCGTCGTGCTGGCCGTGGATCTCCACCAGCGCCGCGCCGGTGGCACGCAGCACCTGCACGCTCACCGGCTGGTCGTTGACGAAGGCGCGCGTGCGTCCGTCCGCCATCTGCACCCGTCGCAGGATCAGGTCGCCGTCGTCGGCGATGTCATTGGCGCGCAGCACCGCCCGGGCGGCGTGGCCGGCGGCCAAGTCGAACACCGCCGTCACCTGCCCCTGCGGCTGGCCGTGGCGCACCAGGCCGCCGTCGCCGCGCCCGCCGAGCGCCAGGGAAAAGGCGTCGAGCAGAATCGACTTGCCGGCGCCGGTCTCGCCGGTCAGCACCGTCAGGCCGGTGGCGAAGGCGAGATCGAGCCGGTCGATCAGGACGATGTCGCGGATGGCGAGCTGAACGAGCATGCCCAGCCTTATAGCGCGACGGAGGCCTTTGTCTCAGCCCTCGCCGGGGCCGAATCACATCGTGATGACGTTCTTGAAGGCCTTGCTGATCCAGGATCCCTCGTCCTCGCGCGGCTCCAGGCCGTGCGACTGCACCAGGGTGTAGGCGTCCTTGTACCACTGGCTGTCGGGGTAGTTGTGGCCGAGGATCGCCGCGGCGGTCTGCGCCTCGCTCGGCACGCCGAGCGCCATGTAGCATTCGGTCAGGCGGCTCAGCGCTTCCTCGACGTGGCGGGTCTGCTGGAACTGCTGCAGCACGACCTTGAAGCGGTTGGCCGCGGCGGACGGGTTGTTCTGGTTGAGATAGAAGCGGCCGATCTCCATCTCCTTGCCGGCGAGCTGGTCGCGCGTCACCTGGATCTTGTACTTGGCGTCGTCGGCATATTCGGAGGTCGGCCAGCGCTTGACGATCTCCTGGAATCCGTCGAGCGCCTTCAGGGTGCGCTGCTGGTCGCGGGTGATGTCCGGGATCTGGGCATAGTTGGAGCTGGCGTAGAGATAGGCGGCGTAGGCGGCGTCGGGGCTCTGCGGATAGAGGTTGACGTAGCGCTGCGCCGCGGTGATGGCGTCGTCGTACTTGGCCGCCTCGTAGTTCGAATAGGCGGTCATCAGGATGGCCTTCTTCGACCATTCCGTCTGGGGATACTCGCGGTCGACCTGCTCGAAACGCTTGGTCGCCTTGGTGAAGTCGCGGTCCTTCAGCGCCACGAGGCCCTGGTTGTAGAGCAGGTCCGCCGGGTCGGTCGGCTGCGTCTTGTAGGTCACGTCATCGTCGCCGAACAGCGAGCAGGCGCCGAGCGGCATCGCCAGGCACACGATGGCGGCGGCACGAATCGCCAGCCGGGCCATGGTGGAGCGGGGCGTGGGAACGGAACGCAGCGGCATCGAACACGGTCCTCGACAAACGGAGCGGCCCGCCCTTCGGCGCGGCCAGATCAGGTGCGATCTTGTAGCGGATCGATCGACCGATTGCCACCGCGTCGATCCCGGACCGCCACCCTTTCGGGACCGCTGTGTCATTGCGGCAAGACAACCGCGGCGAAAGCATGGCGGCGCCCGCGCCGCCGTCCGCTCAGTTGGTGTCGGGAGCGAAGGCCGCCACGGCCAGGCCCGCCGACAGCTCGGCATGGCCGGTCTCGCGCCGCACCGGCTGGTCGAGAATCGTCCAGTTCGCGTCGGCGGCGAACAGCGCCTCCAGCACCATGAAGTTCAGCCGATGCCCGCCGCAATAGGAGCGGAAGCGGCCGATCAGGGGGGCGCCCGCCAGGGCGAGATCGCCGACCGCGTCCAGCATCTTGTGGCGCGCGAACTCGTCGGGATAGCGCAGGCCCTCCGGGTTGAGCACCCGATCCTCGCCGAGCGCCACCGAGTTGTCGAGCGAGGACCCGAGGGCGAGGCCCAGCTTCCAGAGCTGCTCTACGTCCTTGACGAAGCCGAAGGTGCGCGCGCCGCTGAGCTCCTTGCGGAACGTCTCGGGCGTCAGGTCCAGCACCTTGCGCTGGCGGCCGATCAGCGGCGTATCGAAATCGATCTCGACGTCGAGCTGGAAGCCGCGCTCGGCGGGGAGCAGCTCCGCCCAGGCCCGGCCGAGATCGACGCGCACGGGCTTCAGCACGCGGATCAGGCGGCGGCGGACGCGCAACGTCTCGACGCCGACCTGGTCGATCGCCGCGACGAAGGCCCGCGAGGACCCGTCCATGATCGGCATTTCCGGCCCGTCGATCTCGACGAGGACGTTGTCGATGCCCATGCCGCGCAGGGCCGCCATCAGATGCTCGATCGTGCCGACCGAGCCACGCGCCGGGTCGCCGATCACCGTGCACAGCCGCGTGTCGATGACCGAGCCGTGCAGGGCGGGAATCTCGCGCTCGCGGCCGCCTTCGAGATGGGTGCGCTGGAAGATGATGCCGGTATCGGGCTCGGCTGGGTGCAACGTGATCGAAACCGGCTTGCCGGAATGGACCCCGATCCCTTCGAGGGAAACGTGATCTTTGAGTGTGGTCTGCGAGCCGTATTTCATGTGCACATTCCACAGGCCACTCCGCCGGACCCGGCGGAGAGTTCTCTCGAACCCGCGTAGCGACCTGATACCTGTTTGACCCCGAGGGCCCCTTGCCACCCGCAGAATCACACGGGGGGACTGGAGCCTCTGTATGCATCGCACACTAAGCAGACTGGCACGCGGAAGCCAAATCACCCTTTGTTACGGTCTGTAACATCAAAATGTCCGGATCAGCCTATCCCCGATTCGTGAAGGGTTTCAAAACAATACGGCCCGGACCTGATGTCCGGGCCGAGCTCTTGGGGGCGCTCCCGACGCTCAGTTGGAATGGCGGCGCAGGAAAGCCGGGATCTCCAGCTGGTCGTCCTCGATGGAGCGGACCGGCGCCGGCGGCCGCCCGTGCGAATCGAGCTGGCCCTGCGCCGGGCGATAGCCCGGGCCGGCATGGGGCGCGGCCGGACGGCGGCCGGCATCGGCGACGACCCGCGGCTGTGGCGCCGCCGGCGCCACGCGCGGCTCGGCCGGGCGCGGTGCCTCTTCCGGCGCTTCCTGCCGGCCGAGGCCGACGGACGCGAGGCGCTGCAGCAGCGTCATGCGCTTGCGGTCCGGCTGCGGGGCGATCTGCTCATCGGAGCGCTGCGCGGCGATCTGGGCCTGGGCCGGCATCGGCAGCTCCTCGATGCGCGGCATGCGCGGCGGGCGCACCGCCGCCCGCTCCGGCGTCGGCGGCACGAAGGCATGGGGCTCCGGCGGCAGATGCGCCTCGGGCGCCCGCTGCTCCTCCATCACCGGCTCGATGAACAGGGTCGGCTTGGGGGCCATCGAGCGGAGCGTGACGTCGTTGGTCTCGGCCAGGATCGGCTGCGGCTCCATCGCCTCGACCGGCACCTCGACCGGCTGGACCGGCGCGGCCGGGGCCGGGCGCGCTGCCGGCTGCGGCCGCTCGGCAGCGGCGCTCTGTTGGCGCAGGCGCGAGGTCATCTCGGCGAGGCGCAGGTCGTTCTGCGAGGGGGAGGCCTGCTGCAGCAGCGACGAATCGATGCCGGTGGCGACGACCGACACGCGCATGATGCCTTCCAGCGCCGGATCCTGCGTGGCGCCGAGGATGATGTTGGCTTCCGGGTCGACCTCCTCGCGGATGCGGGTCGCCGCCTCGTCGAGCTCGTAGAGCATCATGTCGGGGCCGCCGGTGATCGAGATCAGGAGGCCGCGCGCGCCCTTCATCGACACGTCGTCGAGCAGCGGGTTGGCGATCGCCGCCTCGGCGGCGAGGATCGAGCGCCGGTCGCCGGACGCCTCGCCCGTGCCCATCATCGCCTTGCCCATCTCGCGCATCACGGCGCGCACGTCGGCGAAGTCGAGGTTGATCAGGCCGGGCTTGACCATCAGGTCGGTGATCGAGGCGACGCCGGAATAGAGCACCTGGTCGGCCATGGCGAAGGCATCGGCGAAGGTGGTCTTGTCGTTCGCCACCCGGAACAGGTTCTGGTTGGGGATGACGATCAGCGTGTCGACGCTCTTCTGCAGCTCGGCGATGCCGGATTCGGCAATGCGCATGCGGCGAAGGCCCTCGAAATGGAAGGGCTTGGTCACCACGCCGACGGTGAGGATGCCGACCTCGCGGGCGACGCGGGCGATGACCGGTGCGGCGCCGGTGCCGGTGCCGCCGCCCATGCCGGCGGTGACGAACACCATGTGCACGCCGTTGAGGTGGTCGCGGATCTCGTCGATCACTTCCTCGGCGGCGGCGCGTCCGACCTCGGGCTGCGAGCCGGCGCCGAGGCCCTCGGTGACCTGCACGCCCATCTGCACGATGCGGTCGGCCTTGGAGAGCGTCAGCGCCTGGGCATCGGTGTTGGCCACGACGAAATCGACGCCCTGCAATCCGGCCTCGATCATGTTGTTCACGGCGTTGCCGCCGGCGCCGCCGACCCCGAACACGGTGATCCGCGGCTTGAGCTCCCGGATGTCAGGCATCTTGAGGTTGATGGTCATGGCTTGCCTCTTGATCGAAAGCGCGAAGCCGCGCCCCCTCCGTTAAGTCCTACACGAGGCCCGAAGGCCGTTACCCCTGCCCAGCAGAATCAGAAACGTCCTGATTTGCGAAGCGAATTCAGAAACTGTCCTTCAGCCAGCGCCCCACGCGGGACATGTAGCCGTCCGTGCCGGTGGCGAGCCCCCGGCCGAACGACTGCGGTTCGAAATGCTCGACGCCCGCCACCTGCGGATAGACCAGGAGCCCGACCGAAACCGAGAAGGCCGGCCCCTTGGCCGCCTCCGGCAGTCCCGTGACCCCGAGAGGGCGCCCGACGCGCACCTGCCGGTCGAGGATCTTGCGGGCGAGGTCGGGGATGCCGGTGAGCTGGCAGGCCCCGCCCGTCAGCACGACCCGGCGACCGGCCTCGGCCCAGGCGCCCGACGCCTTCAGGCGATCGCGCACCAGCTCCAGGATCTCCTCGATCCGCGGACGGATGATGCGCACCAGCTTGGAGCGCGGCACCTGGTGCGGCCCCTCGCGGTCGTCGTCGCTGACCGGCGGCACGGCGATGGTCTCGCGGTCGTCCGAGGGGCTGGCGATGGTGGCGCCGTAGAGCACCTTCAGCCGCTCCGCCTCCGACAGGCGCGTCGACAGGCCCCGCGCCACGTCCATGGTCACGTGGGCGCCGCCGACCGCCAGCGCGTCCGCATGCACGAAATGCCGGTTGGAGAACACGGCGACCGAGGTGGTGCCCGCGCCCATGTCGATGACGGTGGCGCCGAGCTCGGATTCGTCGTCCACCAGGGCGGAGAGCCCCGCGGCATAGGGGGTCGCCACCATGGCCTCGACGCCGAGATGGCAGCGCTCGATCGCCAGCATCAGGTTGCGCGCCGGCGTGCCCTCGGTGGTGACCACGTGCATGTCGACGCCGAGGATGCGCCCGAGCATGCCGCGCGGGTCGCGGATGCCGCGCACCCCGTCGAGCGTGTGCTCGATCGGCAGCGAATGGATCACGGCGCGCCGGTCCCGGCCGGAATGGCTGGCGCCGACGTCGAGCACGCGGTGGATGTCGCCGTCGGCGACCTGGTGGCCGGCGACCTGGACCGTGGCGGAATAATGGGTGCTGGCGATGCGCCCGCAGGACAGGTTGACGATCACCGAATCGACCCGCACCCCGGCCATGCGCTCGGCGGCATCCACCGCCTGGCGGATCGACAGCTCGGCGAGGTCCATGTCGACCACGGCGCCGGCCTTGACGCCGCGCGCGCGCTGGTGGCCGATGCCGAGGATCTGGGCCTGGTGGGTGCGGCCGGGAAGCAGGTCCGCGCCTTCCAGCGGCCGCAGCTTGGCGATCAGGCACACGACCTTGTTGGTGCCGATGTCGAGGATCGACAGCACCGCCGTGCGCTTGGGCGGCAACGGCTTCAGCCGCGGGGTCAGACCGCTATCGAAGGGACGACTCATACCGGATCTGCCTTCTTCTTCGGACGCTTGGCCAGCATGGCGGCGCGGGCGGCGGCGGCATCCTCGCTGAGGCGGAAGGCGACACGGTCGGGCATGCGCAGATCGGCGATGAGCACGTCCTTCTCCAGCACCTTGGCCTGCGCCTCCAGCCCCGCCAGCGCGGCGAGCGCCTTGGCCGGATCCTCCTCGGGCAGGCGGATCAGCACGCCGTTGTCGAGGGCGAGGTTCCAGCGCCGCTCGGCCACCAGCACCGCAGCCCGCACCCGGGCCTTGAGCGCCGGCACCTGGTCGAGCACGGCGGCGATCTCCTTGGCGCGCACGTTGGCCCCGTCCCCGACCAGGAAGGGCAGCCGGCTGAAGCGGCCGTCGCGCAGGTCGTCGATCGGCGTGCCGTCGGCCGAGATCACCTTGATGGCCCCGTCCTTCTGCCAGAGCCCATAGGGCTGCCGCTCCTCGATGGAGAGCGACAGCGTGTCGGGATAGAGCTTGTGCACCGTGGCGGTCTTGACCAGCGGCAGGGCCTGCAGCCGCTCGCGCGCCGCCTCGGCGTCGAGGAACAGCAGCGAGGAGACATTGGTCACCCCCGCCGCGCCGAGGATCTCCTGATCGGTGAGCTCGCGCTGGCCGGTGATGGCGACGGTGTCGATGCGGAAGCCGCAGGCATTGGCGATCATGTCGGCCGGCGTGCCATAGGCCGCGACCATGCGCTGCCAGCCGCCGCCGAGCTGGCCGCCGTAATAGCCCGTGGCGCCGATGAGGGCGAGCGCCAGGACCACGCCGACACCGCGCGGCGGATGGGCCAGCCGCCGCGCCAGCCAGGAGCGGCGGCGCCGCGCCCGCGGATCCGGCTCGGGCTCCGCAGGTCGCGACGAGGTCAGAAGGGACAGTCTCGGCATGGGGCTTCGGACCGGCGCTCGTCGGCGCGATGATCGGCGAAAGCCGATCACGCGGGGTGTCTGAGTCCGGAAAGCGTCAATCCGACCGATCTGCTTCACGACCCATTAACGCTAGCTTTCCGACATGGCGGTAAACAATCGGTTACTCTTTCGGGTAAACACCCCCGGCGCGCCCACAAATTTCGTTAACCATTGTTGAGAAATTGCCTACGCCGCGCCGGCCGGACGGCCTCCAGGCGACGGATGTGTCTCAGACAGGCACACCCACCCGCTTGATCTCCCACTCCAGCTCCACCCCGCTGGTCGCCTTGACCCGCTCGCGCACGGTCTCGCCGAGTGTCTCGATATCGGCCGCGGTCGCCCCGCCGAGATTGACCAGGAAATTGGTGTGGAGCGGCGAGACCTGCGCCGCGCCGATCGTCAGACCCCGGCACCCCGCCCCGTCGACCAGCTGCCAGGCCGAGCGGCCGGGCGGGTTCTTGAAGGTCGAGCCGCCGGTGCGGGTGTTGACCGGCTGGGTGGCGGAGCGCTGCTCGGTGATCTTCTGCATCTCGGCCAGGATCTCGGCCGGGTCCCCCGCCGAGCCGGCAAAGCGCGCCTGGGTGAAGACGAGATCGGCCGGCGCGCCGCAGCGGCGATAGGCGAAGGCCATCTCGGCCGGGCCGAGCGTCACCACCCGCCCGTCGCGCGCCACGGCGCGGGCCGAGACGAACACATCCTTGACCTCGCCGCCATAGGCCCCGCCGTTCATCCGCAGCGCCCCGCCGACGGCGCCGGGAATGCCGCGCAGGAAAGCCAGGCCCCGGATGCCGGCCTCCGCCGCCGCCCGCGCCACCTTGACGTCGGGCGCGCCGGCGCCGGCCGACACGGCCAGGCCGTCGGCCGCGATGTCCTGGAAGCCCCTGCCGAGGCGGATGACCACGCCCGGCACGCCGCCGTCGCGCACCAGGAGGTTGGAGCCGAGGCCGATCACCAGCCAGGGAACGTCGGCGGGCAGGGCGGCCATGAACAGGGAGAGGTCGGCCTCGTCCTCGGGCGAGAACAGGACCTGCGCCGGCCCGCCGGTGCGGAACCAGGAGAGCGGCGCCAGCGGCGCATTGGCCTCGAGCGGACCGCGCAGCCCGGCCGCCCCGGCGCGCAGGAAGGGGGTGATGTCCGGGAAGGTCATGGCATGGTCCTCATCGGGGCAGCCCTCAGGATTCGGGCAGCGCCCGCGGGCGGCGGTCCGCGCCGATGGCCACGAAGGTGAACACCGCCGCCGTCACCCGGGAGCTCACGTCCTCCTCGCGCCGCCGGCGCCAGGCCTCGATCTCGATCTTCATCGAGGTGCGCCCGGTCTCGACGATGCGGCCGTAGAAGCTGACCTCGTCGCCGACCAGCACCGGCTTGAGGAAGGCCATGCCGTCGACGGCGACGGTCACGGTGCGGCCGCGCGCCCGGCGGGTGGCGATGTTGCCGGCCGCCAGGTCCATATGCGCCATCAGCCAGCCGCCGAAGATGTCGCCGGCCGGGTTGGTGTCCGCCGGCATGGCGATGGTGCGGATGACGGGCGCCTCGTCCGGCGGCATGGCATCCCCCTGCCCGCTCATCGCCATCTCATCCCAGCGCCGCCAGCTCTCCCGGCAGCGCATAGGCCCATTGGGTGATGTTGCCGGCGCCGAGGAGCACCACGTAGTCGCCGGGCCTGGCCTCGGCGGCAATCAGGCCAGCCAGCGCTCCCGGCCGGTCGAGGCCGACGACCTGGCGATGGCCGCGGGCACGGATGCCGGCGATGAGATGCGCCCGGTCCGCGCCCGGGATCGGCGCCTCGCCGGCCGGGTAGACGTCGGCGACGATCACCATGTCGGCATCGTTGAAGCAGCCGCAGAACTCGTCGAACAGGCTGGCGAGGCGGCTGTAGCGGTGCGGCTGCACCACGGCGATGACCTTGCCCGTGGTCGAGGCCCGAGCCGCCTTGAGCACGGCGGCGATCTCGACGGGATGGTGGCCGTAATCGTCGAACACGGCGACGCCGTTCCAGTCGCCGGTGCGGGTGAAGCGCCGCTTGACGCCGCCGAAGCTCTCCAGGCCCTTGCGGATCGCCTCGGCGCTCATGCCGAGCGTGTGGGCCACCGCCACCGCGGCCGTGGCGTTGAGGGCGTTGTGGCCGCCCGGCATGGGCAGGCCGAGGTCCGGCAGCTCGGTCACCGCCCCGGTCTTGCGGTCGCGCACCACGATCTTGAAGCGGGAGCGCCCGCCGGAGAGGTCGAGGTCGACGAGGCGGACATCGGCCTGCGGGTTCTCGCCATAGGTGACGACGCGCCGGTCCTCGATGGTGCCGACCAGGCTCTGGACCACGGGATGGTCGAGGCACATCACCGCGAAGCCGTAGAACGGGATGTTCTCGACGAAGGCGCGGAAGGCCTCCTTGATCGCATCGAAGGTCTTGAAATGGTCGAGGTGCTCGGGGTCGATATTGGTGACGATGGCCACGTCCGTCGGCAGCTTCAGGAAGGTGCCGTCGCTCTCGTCGGCCTCAACCACCATCCAGTCGCCGGCGCCGAGGCGGGCATTGGTGCCATAGGCGTTGATGATGCCGCCGTTGATCACCGTCGGGTCGAAGCCGCCGGTGTCGAGGAGCGTGGCCACCAGCGAGGTCGTCGTGGTCTTGCCATGGGTGCCGGCGATGGCGACACAGGTCTTCAGGCGCATCAGCTCGGCCAGCATCTCGGCCCGCCGCACCACCGGCAGGCGGCGCTCGCGGGCGGCGAGGAGCTCGGGATTGTCGCGCTTGATCGCGGTGGAGACGACCACCACCTCGGCATCGCCGAGGTTCTCGCCGGCATGGCCGACGAAGGTCCGGACGCCCTTGTCCTTCAGGCGCCTGACGTTGGTGTTGTCCGCCGCGTCCGAGCCCTGCACGGTATAGCCGAGATTGACCAGCACCTCGGCGATGCCCGACATGCCGATGCCGCCGATGCCGACGAAGTGGATGGGGCCGATCTCGCGGGGCAGCTTCATGGAAACGGGTCTCGATTCGCCGGGGGGCGTTTGCCGGTTGATATCGCAAGATTGCGACCGGGGGAAATGGCAGCGGCTTGTCGAGCCTTGACAGGGGCATTGCCCGATATGACGTTGGGGAAGATGACTCTTCAACCATCCTTGGGGCGAGCAAACCCGGAGCAGCGATGCCGACCCTCTTTGCGTGGGCAACGCCTGCCGCTGTTCCGGGTGCGCCGGTCGATCACACGTGGGTCACAAGCTACGACAATCGCGTCCACGCCTATCCGACGGCGGGCGCCGTCGCCGCCGCGAAACAGGACTGCTGGTTCTGCTGGGGGGCGTTCCATGCCAGCGGGCGCACGCCGGCGAGCCCAACAGGCAGCCTCGGGCAGCAGAAGGGATCTCCGAGTCTCGCCAGATGCCTGGTCACCTCCAATGCCGATTGCGGCACCATCCCTGCAGCGCGGGGCACCATCTTCGTCTATGGTGTGGATGGGGTCTGCCATCAATTGGCCAATCAGGTCCTCTATGCAACCGGCACTGGAAGTGCCGCTGCCTTGACCGTCAGGATGGCGCGTGGATATGTCGCCAGTGCGTTTCTCTACGGGACTTATGGCCTCCAGCCATCGGCCTGGACCGCGCGGACGGCGCATTGCGGCAGCCGGGTCGGCGGCGCCAGCCAATATCCTTACGCGGCGGGCGGCGCGTCGCTTCAAGGAACGGATGACAGCCCGCCGGGCGCCGGCCAAGGAGGCGCAGCCATGACCACAGCCGACGAGTTCGAAGCTGTCGCCCGCTCGGTGCTCCGGGACGAGCCCGACCTGCTGGGGAGGCTTCTGTCATTGCGCGGGGAATCCCAGCAATTCGTCGCCCAGCGCTGGCCGGGACGGACCTCTCCGGGTGCGGCTGCGCTGAATGCCCGCAATCAGCAACTGCTGGACGAAGCTGCCCAGTTGCTGGGAGCCGAGAAATTCGAGCGAATATTCGGCTTTCCCATGGGTGAGGTCATCCATCTGGTCGATCCAGCCATGGCTCCCTCTCCGATCCGGCGGGAACACTCCCGATAGATCGCCGCCGGCGGAACCGCGCCGCAGCTCATCCCCCCGCGAGATCGACGACCAGCGCCGCCAGCCGCCCGGCCGCGTCGGGGGAACCGGCGCTGCGAGCGGCTGCGGCGGCCCGCGCCAGGCCGGCCGGATCGCCGAGCATGGCCGCGAGGTCGCCCGCCAGGTTGTCCGGGGTGAACTCCGTCTGCATCACCAGCTTGGCCCCACCAGTGCCGGCCAGCGACCGGGCGTTCGCCGCCTGGTCCTGATCGAGGGCGCCCGGCAGCGGCACCAGGATCGACGGGCGGCCGATCGCGGCGAGCTCGGCCACGGTCGAGGCGCCGCCGCGCGACACCACCAGGTGCGCTGCGGCCATGTGCGCCGGCAGGTCCTTGAAGAAGGCCTCGATCTCGGCGTCGATGCCGAGGTCGGCATAGGTCTGCCGCACCCGAGCCAGGTCTTCCCTGCGCGCCTGTTGCACGATGGAAAGCCGGGCGCGGAGGGTGGGGTCGAGCCGGCCGATGGCGTCCGGTACGACATCCGACATCACCCTGGCGCCTTGGCTGCCGCCGAGCACGAGCAGGCGCAGCCGGCCGTCGAAGCCGGGATAGGGCAGCTTGGCCGCTTCGATCACCGCGGCACGCACCGGGTTGCCGGTATGGACGAGCTTGGCCCGGGCCGAAGCCTCGACCATGGCCACCTCGGGAAAGCCGGTGGCGATGCGGGTGACGCGGCCAGCGAGCAGGCGGTTGGCCCGGCCCATCACCGCGTTCTGCTCGTGGATCAGCGTCGGGATCTTGCGCCAGGTCGCGGCGATCAGCGGCGGCACGGTGGGGTAGCCGCCGAAGCCGACCACCACGGCCGGCCGGCTGCGGCCGAGCATGCGCCAGGCGGCCAGGGCGCCGCTGCCCAGCTTCCAGGCGGTGTTGGCCATGGCGAGCGGCGAGCGCGAGCGCACGGTCTCGGCGGGAATCGCATGGATCTTCCGCGCCGGGAACGAGCCGGTATAGGGCGCGCCGCGCTCGTCGGTGGCCAGCTCCACGCCCCAGCCGTATCGCGCCAGCGCGCCGGCCAGGGCCTCCGCCGGGAACAGGTGGCCGCCGGTGCCCCCGGCGCAGAGCAGGACGATCTTCTCGCTCACGCCGCCTCCGCCGCGAGCTCGTCCTCGCGTTCGCGGAAGCGCCAGGTCTGGGCCAGCACGTCCGAGCGCGGCCGGCGGCGGGTCAGCGCCAGCACCATGCCCATGGCATAGGCGACGGCGATCAGCGAGGAGCCGCCATAGGAGATGAAGGGCAGCGTCATGCCCTTGGCCGGCATCATGTGCAGGTTCACCATCAGGTTGATCGAGGACTGCAGGCCGAACAGCAGCGTCAACCCGGCGGTGGCGAAGCGGCAGAACGGATCCTCCAGCTTGTAGGCGTGCCAGAGGCCGCGCAGAACCACGAAGGCGAAGATCGCCACCAGCGCCATGCAGAACAGGATGCCGAACTCCTCGGCCGTGACCGCGCCGATGAAGTCGGTATGGCTGTCGGGCAGGATGCGCTTGACCGTGCCCTCGCCCGGCCCCTTGCCGAGCCAGCCGCCGCTCTGGAACGCCTCCATCGCGGTCTCCACCTGGAAATTGTCGGTGCCGTCCGGGTTGAGGAACTTGTCGATGCGCGCGGTGACGTGCGGGATCAGCACATAGGCGGCGGCGATGCCGACCACGCCGGCCCCGCCGAGGCCGATCACCCAGAACCAGTGCAGCCCGGCCATGAAGAACAGCGCGCACCAGACGATGGAGAGCAGCATGGTCTGGCCGAAGTCGGGCTGCAGGATCAGAAGCGCGGCGGAGGAGCCGAGCAGCAGGATGGCGAGGATGTTGCCCGGCACGTCGCGGCGCTTGACGCTCTCGGAGAACAGCCAGGCGGCGAGCACGACGAAGGCGGGCTTGAGGAACTCGGAGGGCTGGATGCCGAAGATCCAGCGGCGCGAGCCCTTGACCTCGACGCCGAACAGCAGCGTCGCCATCACCAGGCCCGTCGCGATCAGGAACACTACCAGCGAGACGCGCCGGATCGCCGGCGGCGACAGGAACGACATGCCGACCATGACGGCGATAGCGGGCGGGATGAAGATCGCCTGGCGGTTGACGAAGTGGAAGATGTCCTGGATGCCGATGCGCTCGGCGACCGCGGGGCTGGCTGCCAGCAGCAGCACCACGCCGATGAACATCAGGGCGAGCAGGGCCACCAGCATCAGCCGGTCGACGGTCCACCACCACTCGTTGAAGGCCGATCGTTCGGCGCGTGAGGCCATGATGCGGGTCTGCCGGCAGGAATTTGACCGGTCCAGTGGTGACTCCGTTAGGGTTTAGGAAGGGTTAAGCGCCGACCGCCGATCGGGCCGGAACAGCTTGACCACCCGTCCGTCCCGGCATTAGCGTGCCGACGGCCTGAACCCGTGGGGCCGGCTGAGGCTGTCACGCCCGATGAAGATGCGCCTGGCGCTGCTCGCTTTTCTCGTGTCCTTCGCCGCCAATTTCATCTGGCTCGGCGGGCCGCTGGACTGGCGCATGCCCCTGGCGGCGGTCGCCGCCTGGTATCTGGCCGACCTCCTGTCCGGCCTCATCCACATGTACATGGATTATCGTCCGGTCCCGCCGGGCAGCGGCCTGGCCGACGTCTACTTCTACAAGGGGTCGCACGATTCCGAGCATTATCACACCTTGAGGAAACAGGCCCTCGCCCGCGTCGGGCCCATCGACCGTCTCGCCTTCGACTTCAAGTTTCATCATCCGCGACCGGAAGTCCTGGGGCGGCGCAAGCTGATCTACCAGGTGAGGTCGACGGTGATCGTCCTGTCCCTGCCCTTTTCCGTCGAGCTGAATGCGGCCTGCCTGATCTGGCATGTTCCCAATTGGCTTGTCGCCGGAGCGATCGTCCTGATCGTCGCCGGCAGCCTCAGCCAATATTTCCACGGCTCCCTGCACCGGGAGAAGAATCCCTGGTTCATCCTCTTCCTGCGGCGGATCGGCCTGTTGATGACGCCTGCCGCGCACGCGGTGCACCACACCACGCTGGAACGGGACTTCAGCGTCATCAACGGCTGGTCGAACCCGCTGGTCAACGTCATCTTCCGCTTTCTCCTGCGGCGACATATCCTGAAGGAGGACGGTCTCGAGCCGACCTGACGGCCTTTCGGAGATCGCCTCTGCCCGTGACGCTGACCATCGCCGCCCTCGTCGAGCGCTTTCCGGATTTCCGCGTCGTCGTCCTGATCGCCGAGGGCCTGCGCCTGCCGGCGGGGCGCCCGGCCGAGCTCGAGGCCGAAATCGCCCGCCGCGAGACCGCGTGCCGCCGCGACCATGGCGGCCTGGAGCTCTCCGCCATCCCCGGGGTCGCGGCCTGGCGGGCGGCCTACAAGGGCTTCGGCATCAAGAAGACCAGCTACCGCTCCTCGGTCGAGCGCCTGGTCAAGCGCGTCACCGCCGGCGACCGGCTGCCGGCGGTCAACGCCTTCGTCGACGCCTACAACGCGGTATCGCTGCGCCACGTCCTGTGCGTCGGCGCCGACGATCTCGACCGCATCGCCCTGCCCGTCGCCTTCCGCTTCAGCGAGCCGGGCGACAGCTTTCTCGACATGGGGGCGGAAGCCGGCGAGGACGCCGAGGATCCGCCCAAGCCCGGCGAGGTCGTGCTGGCCGATACGCGCCACGTGCTCTGTCGCCGCTGGAACTGGCGCCAGGACCTGCGCTCGGCCATCACGCCCCGGACCCGGCGGGCGCTGGTCACCATCCAGTCGAACGGCTGGGGCGACGTCGAGGCCGCCGCGGCGGATCTGTCGGCCCTGGTCGCGACCCATTGCGGCGGGCGCGTCGCCATGGCCGTGGCGGACCGTGATGCGCCGGCGGTGACGATCGGGGATTAGGGGCCGGGAACCCCGCCGCGCTCGGCCGACCAGGCCGTCCGCAGGGCCGCGCCGCGGCCGTGGAAGTCGGCATCGAGCAGGGAGCAGGCGCGGATGCGGTCGGCGCGGAAATGGCGGAACGCCTGGCGCAGCTCGCACCAGGCGGCGATGGCGGTGACCTCGACATAGTAGATCACCGCGACCGGCAGCACGGTGCGCCGCGTCTGCCGCCCGGCCTCGTCGGCATAGGCGATGGCCAGCTTGCGCTCGTCGCGGATCGCGCGCCGCACCAGCCCGAGATCGACCCCCGCGGGCGCCGCCGCCCCCCAGGGCGAGACGTGGAGGCTCGGCGCCTCGATCGGCCGGCGGGCCTCGCGCGGCAGCACGCCGGCGATCTTGCCCTGCAGCGTGCCGGCCGCCTCCCTGAGGCCGCTGTCGCCGGTGCGCGCCAGCAGGCTGAGCGCCACCGCGAGGGCCTCGACCTCCTCGACGGTCAGCATCAGCGGCGGCAGGTCGTAGCCGGCGCGCATGACATAGCCGATGCCGGCCTCGCCGTGGATCGGCACCGAGATCGCCTGCAGCGAGGCGATGTCGCGATAGATCGTCCGCCGGGCGACCTCCAGCGTCTCGGCCAGCGCGTCGGCCGTCAGCGGCCTGCGGGCCGCGCGCAGGAGCTGAATGATCTCGAACAGGCGCGTCGTCCTTCGCATGCCGCCTCCGGGTATGCGCCATGCTGGCACGTCCCTGCTGACAGGGGCTGTCAGCTGCGATGCGCCGTGCCGACCGCCCCGATGCGGGGAATCCGCGGCCGCTCGCCACGAATGCATATACAACCAAGAGCGCAGGATACATATAAAACCAATATACTTGTCTGTATAGAACTCATACAAGATGCAGATCAAACAAGAATATGTAGCAAGATTTAACCATATGCTACCTTTAGGAAACATGAAACTATGAAAAAAAGCAATTCTATTGCATATTCACGGCATAAGTTGCTCGAGAAGCCGAACTCAGGCCCATAGTATACGTTGATATTGTATGGCGCCGGAAGGTTAAATCTCGTTCAGGAAGACCAGTCGACGCAGGGATGCGGGACTGACGATCGCGCAAGTTGCATGTGCAGGAGTCCAGCAGATGGCACGCGCAGGGCAGTGGAAATGCGGGCCTGCGATCCGCGCAGGACGTGAAGACAGCGGCACCGCCGCGGTGGAATTCGCCTTCGTGGCGCCGATCTTCCTGCTCTTTATGGTCGGCATCCTGTTCTACGGCAGCTATTTCGGCGCGGTCCACATGGTCCAGCAGATCGCGGCGGACGCGGCGCGGGCATCGGTCGCCGGCGTGACCGACACGGAGCGCGCCAGCCTGGCCCAGGCGCGGGCCACCAGCGACATCGCCGCGTTCTCGCTGCTCAATCCCCAGGGCGTCACCGTCCAGGTCAGCCAATCCACCGGCTCGGTGCAGGTCACCGTCACCTACGATCCGAGCTACCTGGCGGTCTGGCCCCTGGCCAAGCTGGTGCCGGCCCCGAGCGGGCTGATCACCCGCGTGAGCGCCATCGATGCCGGAGTGTGACGCCATGACCCATCTCCTGCGTCGCCTCGCGGGCCCGACGGCCCGGCGCTTCGCCCGCGACGAGCGCGGCTCCATCCTGATCCTGTCGGCCATCTTCATGGTGGTGTGCATCGCCTGCGGCGCCGTGGTCGTCGACCTCGCGAGCTTCTACCTGGCCAAGCGCCAGCTGCAGGCGGGCGCCGACCTCGCCGCCATCGCCGCCATCCGTTCGCCGAGCCGCGCCACCGCGGCGGTGTCGCAGACCGTCGCGAGCAACGGCCTGCCCACCACCACGACCTCGACCCTGGTGTGGGGCACCTATGATTCGACCCAGCCCATCGCCCAGCGCTTCTCGCCTCTGTCCTCGAACGCCGGTGCCAACGCCGCCCAAATCACGCTGCAGCGCGACGTGCCGATGATCTTCGGCCGCGCCTATTCGCCGAGCGGCAGCGTCCATCTCACGGCCATCGGCGTCGCCGCCCTCAGCAACGAGGCGACGATCAGCATCGGCTCGCGCCTGCTCAGCCTCAATGGCGGCGTGCTGAACTCGATGCTCTCCTCGCTCACCGGCTCGAGCATCTCGCTGCAGCTCGTCGACTACAACTCGCTGGCCAGCGCCAATATCGACCTCCTGAAGACGCTGTCGGCGCTCGGCAGCAACATCAACCTGACGGCCGGCACCTACAACCAGATCCTCAACAGCAACGTCACCGTCGGCCAGCTCGCCAACGCCATCGTCACCGCCAATCCGGGCCTCAGCCTCGCCGCCCAGCTCGCCCTGTCGACCCTCGGCTACCAGGCGGGAACCACGGCCAAGGTCACCCTCGCCCAGACCATCAATCTCGGCTCGATCGGCAATGCTGCGATCGGCGGGGCCTCGAACGTGATCTCCGTCGGCGTGCTCAACCTCATCCAGGAATCGCTTCTCGCCTCCAACGGCCAGAACCAGCTCGCCTTCAATCTCGGCGCCACCATCCCCGGCCTGCTCAACACCACCGTCACCATGACGGTCGGCGAGCGCCCGCAATGGCTGTCGACCGGTCCGGTGGGCACCATGGTGCGCACCGCCCAGATCCGCCTCCTGGTCAAGGCCACCGTCGGCGGCACGGCGGGCGCGCTGCTCGGCCTGCAGATCCAGGTGCCGGTCTATATCGAGGTGGCGACGGCGCAGGCCACCATCGCTTCCATGACCTGCGACGTGACGCAGGCGAACGGCGGAGCCACCGTGACGGTCGCGGCGCAGTCGGGCGTGGCCAAGGCCTGGATCGCCAACATCCCCGCCTCGCAGATGACGAACTTCACCTCCGATCCCGCGGCCACCCCGGCGAACCTCGTCACCGTCAGCCTGCTCAGCGGCGCGGTCGCGCTCAATATCGGGGCCTATGCCTACGTTGTGGTCGGCAGCCCCGCCAACAAGAACGTCACCTTCACCTCCGCCGACATCACCGCCGGCACGATCCAGACCATCACCTCGACCGGCCTGATCGGCAGCCTGGTCACCTCGCTGCTCGGCAACCTGCAGCTGACGCCCTCGCTCACCGTTCTCGGGCTTGATCCGCTCGGGCTGCTCGCCGCCGCCGCCCAGCTCCTGGTGCAGCCGATCCTCCAGACCCTGACCCAGACCCTGGCCACGCTGATCAGCCCGGTCGACGGCCTGGTCAGCAATGTCCTGCAGACCCTCGGCCTCGGCCTCGGCCAGGCCGACCTCCAGCTGCTGGCCGCCAATTGCGGCCAGGCCCGCCTGGTGATGTAGACCCGATCGGGCTGGCGCGGATTGCCGCACCGCGCCAGCCTGCTCCGGAACGCTGCTGACAGGGCCCTGTCAGCAGCGTTCCGGTAACCTTCCCCTCATGCTCGGGCCATCTTGCCGGCCCGCATCGAGGGCGACACCATGCAGGACCATCCGGCGCTCGCGCCGTTCGAGACCGCCTCGAGCCGCTACGAGGCGGTCTTTCTCGTTTCCTTCCAGGCGCCGGAGGACGAGGCGGAGGCGATCCTCGATCGCCTGGCGGCCGTCGATCCCCTGGTGCTCGGCGCCTATGACCGCTGCAGCTGGCAGTCGGCGCCGGGGCTGGAGCGCTACCGGCCGCGACCGGGCGCCATGGCCGGCGCCGAGGAGGCGCTGCGCCGCCGGCCCGGCATCGTCGAGGTCTCGTTTCAGATCGGCCGCGACCCCGAGCGCCTGGCGCGGGTGGTCGAGGCCATCGCCGCAGCCCATTCCTACCAGGAGCCGGTCGTCCTGATCCGCGAGGCCCTGGCCAGCCGCGCCAAGGGCGGCGATGCCGACAATCCGAACCGCTGGTGGAACCGGGGCGGCGACTGGAAGGACGCCGCGCCGTGAGCGTCCTGGCGACAGCGGCACGCACCGCCGCCGAGCAGCGGCGCCTCGGCCTCCTCCTCGTCACCCTCTCGGCGGTCGCCTGGAGCACGGCCGGCTTCTTCACCCGCCTGATCCCGCTCGACGCCTGGACCATCCTGTTCTGGCGCGGCCTGTTCGGCGCGGCGACCGGCTTCGTCTTCGTGCTGGCGCAGGAACGCGGCGGCAGGGACGGCGGCTTTTGGCGGGTCTTCGTGGCGATGGGCTGGCCCGGCGCCGTCTTCACTTTCCTTTCCGCGCTCGGCATGGCCGCCTTCCTCGGCGCGCTGAAGCTGACCACGGTGGCGCATGTGGCGATCATCTATGCCACGGTGCCCTTTGCCGCCGCGGCGCTCGGCTGGCTGGTCCTGCGCGAACGCGCGCCTCCGGCGACCCTGCTGGCGAGCGCGATCGCCCTGCTCGGCGTCGGGGTGACGGTCTGGGGCGGGGCCGGCGAAGGCGGCCTTGCCGGGGATGCGCTCGCTCTGGCGATGACGCTGCTGATGGCGGCGATCATCGTCGTCCGCCGTGCCAACCCGGCGGTCCCGCTGGTGCCGGCCGCCTGCCTGTCGGCGCTGGCCAGCACGTTCATCAGCCTGCCCTTCGCCGCGCCGCTCGCCGCCGACGGGCGTGACCTCGTCGCCCTCGCCCTGTTCGGCATCAGCAACATGGGCGTCGGGCTGATCCTCTTCGTCATCGGCGCCCGTTTCATCCCGGCGGCGCAGACCGCGCTGATCGGCGCTCTCGACACGCCGCTCGCCCCGCTCTGGGTCTGGCTCGCCTTCGGCGAGACGCCGGGCGCGGCGGCCATCCTCGGCGGCATCGTGGTGTTCGCGGCCGTGATCGGCCATATCCTGGTCGAGCAGTTGCGGCGCGGGCGCGGATAATTCGGCGGCGGGCCGGCCGGAGGGCTTGCCGAGCCTCGCCACGGGCCCATGTCTCCTGGCGGCGTCCGGAGAGCGGCGCCGGAAAAAGAGGATCGGTCCATGGCAGAACTCGACGCGGCGAAATCCGGTTCCTTCCGCATCGGCGGCGACATCGCGGTCCATCGCCTCGGCTTCGGCGCGATGCGCGTCACCGGCCGCGGCATCTGGGGCGAGCCGGCCGATCGGGCCGAGGCGCTCCGCACGCTGCGGCGCCTGCCCGATCTCGGCGTCACCTTCATCGACACCGCCGATTCCTACGGTCCGGACGTGTCCGAGGAGCTGATCCGCGAGGCCCTGCATCCCTATCACGGGCTCTTGATCGCCACCAAGGCGGGCCTGACCCGCACCGGACCGGACCAGTGGATTCCGCTGGGGCGCCCGGACTACCTCATCCAGCAGGCCCACAAGAGCCGCCGCCGCCTCGGCGTCGAGCAGATCGGCCTGTGGCAATTGCACCGCATCGACCCCAAGACGCCGCGGGACGAGCAGTTCGGCGCGGTGAAGGCGCTGCTCGACGACGGC
This sequence comes from Labrys wisconsinensis, assembly GCF_030814995.1. GTDB lineage: Bacteria > Pseudomonadota > Alphaproteobacteria > Rhizobiales > Labraceae > Labrys > Labrys wisconsinensis. The sequence continues at coordinate 251,626 of NZ_JAUSVX010000009.1, forward strand.
GTCATCCGCCATGCCGGCCTCAGCGAGGTCTCCGTCGCCGAGATCGAGGCCGCCGCGCAGGTGTTCCCGGTCGCCACGGTGCAGAACCGCTACAACCTGGTCGACCGCGCCAGCGAGGATGTCCTGGACTATTGCCAGAAGCACGGCATCGGCTTCATCCCCTGGTATCCGCTGGCAGCCGGCGACCTCGCCCGGCCCGGCTCCCTGCTCGACACCATCGCCCGCCGGCATGGTGCCGCACCGAGCCAGATCGCGCTCGCCTGGGTGCTCAAGCGCAGCCCGGTGATGCTGCCGATCCCCGGCACGTCGAAGGTTTCCCACCTCGAGGAGAACGTCGCGGCCGCCGACATCGTGCTGTCGGACGAGGACTTCGCCGCCCTCGACCGCGAGGGCCGGGCCCATGCCGGGACCTGAGCGGGAGCGACGCCCGCCCCTTCGCCTGGCTGGAGTGTGACCGAGCCATGCCGCACGACCTGCCCTTCGCCGCGGTGCTGCGCCTCGGCGACGTCGCCCTTCTCCGGCCCGCCCTCGAAGCCGAGCTGGGCCTCGCGCTCGATCGGTACGAGCCGGCGCGGCAAGGCCCCCTGCACCATGCCCAGGCAAGCTTCGAGCTGGAGACAGAGGGGTGGACGGCGCTCGCCGCCTGGCTCGGGCAGGTCGGACCGCCGCTCCGCCGGCTGCGCGAGCGCTCGGCGGTCGGCTCCGCGGCGCTCGACCTTGCCATCGCCTTCCGCCAAGGCGCCGTCGCGGCTTCGGCGCTGATCCCTGCGACGGTCGCCGAGGCGGCCGGCCGGCACGGGATCGACCTCGAGCTCTCCGTCTACCTCACCAGCGACGAGGACCGGCGGGACGCTCCGTGACATCCGCGGCGCATCAACTCGCCGTGATCCCGTGCGCCCGGCGTAACCGCGCCCGCGCCCTCGGCGTATCGATGGTCGGGCGCGCCGTGCGCCCGGCCGATCGGGAGGGCGGAGCATGCCGACACGTCGACAGATCTTGCAGGGTGGCGCCGGCCTCGCCGCGCTGGCCGCCGGCTGGAGCGGCGCCCGCGCCGCGGCCGCCGAGGATCGCGTCGTCCGCAGCGATGCGGACTGGCGTCGGATCCTGACGGCGGACCAATATGCGATCCTGCGCCAGGACGGCACCGAACGCCCGTTCACCAGCCCGCTGCTGCACGAGGAGCGGGCCGGCGTCTTCGCCTGCGCCGGCTGCGGGCTGGCCCTGTTCTCCTCCAGCACGAAATTCGACAGCGGCACCGGCTGGCCGAGCTTTTGGGCGCCGCTCGACGGTGCCGTCGCCACGCATCGCGATACGTCCTTCGGCATGGTGCGCAACGCCGTGAGCTGTCGGCGCTGCGAGGGCCATCTCGGCCATGTCTTCGACGACGGCCCGAAGCCGACGGGCCTGCGCTACTGCATGAACGGCGTGGCGCTGAGCTTCGTCCCGGGCACGGCCTGAGCCTCCGCCAAGCAGCTTCTCGTGGCTTCAGCCACGACTTTATTTTGCATTTTCCATGCAAAATAAAGGCTGCTCAGACTGACAGGTCTAAGCAGGTTCGGGAGAACCTGCTCAGGCGCCCCTGATACGGATGCCGTGCGCCTGCGCCCAGCGGCGCAGGATGCTCGCCTCGTCGGGACGCACCGCCCGGTTGGCATAGCCGCGGATCTGAACCACCTCGTCAGAGGCATTCATCTCCAGCGTCAGCACCCGTTCGACGCCGGCATAGGCCCGTTTCCTGACCGACCAGATGGAGCAGGCGCCGCTCATGCAGCGCTGCTTGTAGGTATAGACGCAGTGGTGCATGCGGTTGCCCTCCTCCGCCAGCTCCCGCCCCGTCTTGACCTGCCTCACGCTCCAGATGACTTGCTCGTGGGGCCGCAGCCTCTCGCCGACCGTGCAGGACCAGTCCGGAATGGCGGAGCCGTCCCACTGCCCCTCCCCGACCCGCCGCGTCCGCGCGAGGTCGCGATGCCATTGCGCCATCTGCGCCCTGAGCGAGCCGAGCGTGCGCCCCTTCAGGCTGTAGGCGGCGCTCCGGGCGTGACGGGCGTCCAGATAGTCACAGAGATCGTCGATCTCGGTCAGATCCGTTGGATGCGCGCAGAAGAAGCGGGCCACCTCGCGCCAGAACGGCGTCACCGCATCGCGCGCCACCTTGCTGCGGGCAATGCGCAGCGCCAGCCCGAGATCGTCGGTGTAGGAGCGCGCGACCGCGTGCCAGAGCGCCTCCCGGAAGGACAGGCTGACCGGCGGCGCCAGGAAGCGGTGCGTCTCCTTGCGGCTGAGGACGTCGCTGGTGCAGCTCCTGTAGAGCGACCGCCCCTGCGCGACCTCGATGTACCAGGTCTTGCGCCGCGTCCGTTCGGCTGGGTCGAGGGGCTCGCCCAGCCAGACGCGCTCGAGATGCGGCGGCACGGGATAGATGGCGAAGACGTGCCGGGCGAGCGCCAGGGCGATCCTGCCGGCGTCACGGGTCTTGATCCTGGCGGGCCAATCCGAAACCTCACGGATGGCGTTGCGATTGAAGCCCCGCAGGACTTCGCGCGCGATGGCGGCGACGCACGAGCCCTGCGCCGGCCGCGGCTGCTTCAGGACGGCGTCATACCGCGCAATGCGTTCGCGCTCGGCAGCCTGCCGCTGCTGGATGCGCTTGCTGGACATGATGATCGGACGACATGGAACAATGGACGATACCGCTCTTGCTGGGAGCGGAGGCGATGGCGTGCAGTCTTGGCTTTGCGCGTTCCATCGTCGTTCACCGCCGTCCGTTAGGGGAGGCGCTGTCTATACCTGTCGTCGGATGATCTCAAGCCGATTGTTTGGGGCATCTCGGCGGCAAGCAATCGAAGCGGCAGAAATGCCACGCATCACGGCCGGCGGCCGTATCGATCGTGGCGATAGCGACGAGAAGCTGCTCAGGCAGCCGCCTTCTCCACCCGCGGCCGCAGCCCCAGGAGATGGCAGATGGCGTAGACCAGGTCCGCCTTGTTCATGGTGTAGAAGTGGAACTCGCTGACGCCGCGGTCGACCAGGTCGAACACCTGCTCGGCCGCCACCGCCGCCGCCACCAGCTTGCGGGTCGCGACATCGTCGTCGAGGCCCTCGAAGCGCTCGGCCAGGCGCCTGGGCACCGAGGCGCCGGCGCGCTCGGCGAAGCTGCGCACCTGCTTGAAGTTCTGCACCGGCACGATGCCGGGCACGATCGGAATGTCGATGCCGGCCTCGCGCACCCGGTCGACATAGCGCAGGTAATGCTCGTTCTCGAAGAAGAACTGGGTGATGGCCCGGCTGGCGCCGGCATCGACCTTGCGCTTGAGGATGTCGATGTCGAAATCGAGCGAGGGGCTCTCCGGGTGCTTCTCCGGATAGGCCGAGACCGACACCTCGAAATCACCGACCGCGCGGATGCCGGCGACGAGATCGGCGGAATGGGCGTAGCCCCCCGGCGTCGGCTCGTAGCGCTGGCCGACGCCGCCCTGCGGATCGCCGCGCAGCGCCACGACATGGCGCACGCCGGCCTCGTGATAGCCGCGGATCACCGCGTCGACCTCGGCCTTGGTGGCGCCGACGCAGGTCAGATGCGCCGCCGGCTTGAGGTCGGTCTCGCGCACCATGCGCGCCACCGTGCCGTGGGTGCGCTCGCGCGTCGTGCCGCCGGCCCCGTAGGTGACGGAGACGAATTCCGGCGCGAGCGGCGCGAGGCGGTCGACCGCGTCCCAGAGCACGGCTTCCATCTCGTCGTTCTTCGGCGGGAAGAACTCGAAGGAGACGCGGATACCCCCGCGCGAAGGCAAGGCGTGACCAGCCATCAGGCAACCTCCCGGCCGAGCGGCAGAACATCGGACTGGACGCGCGGATCGCATCCCACCCAGATCGAAACGGTGAGCCGTGTCGGCCCTTCCCCGGCCTCGACGACGCGGTAGGCCTGGGGCTGCAGCTTCGCCGCCTCCAGCCAATGGTCGATGGTCTCGCGGGAGAAGCCGAGGCGGCGATGAGCGAAATCCTCGCGCAGGAACTCCAGCTCGTGCGGCGCGAAGTCGACGATGACGAGGCGCCCGCCCGGCCGCAGCGCCCGGGCCGCCTCGCGCAGGGCCCTGGCGCCGTCGTCGAGATAGTGCAGCACCTGGTGGATGATCACGAGGTCGTAAGCGCCCGGCTCCACCGGCAGGGCGAAGAGGTCGCCCTGGCGCACCATGGCGTTGCGCACGCCGGCCCGCTCAAGGTTGGCGCGGGCGACGCTCAGCATCTCGGCGCTGGCATCGACGCCCACGGCCCGCACCGCCAGCGGCGCGAACAGCTCGAGCATCCGCCCGGTGCCGGTGCCGAGGTCGAGCAGGGCCTGCACCGGCCTGGCGCCGATGGTCTCGCGCAGCGCCGCCTCCACCGCCTCGTCCGGGGCGTGCAGGGCGCGGATCTGGTCCCAGTCCTCGGCATGCTTGCGGAAATAATCCGCCGCCTCGGCGGCGCGGGCGCGCCGCACCTCGACGAGGCGCGAGCGGTCGCGGGCGAGGTAGCGGTCGCTGCGGTCGAGCCGCTGCAGGATCGAGCCCAGGATGTCGGCCTTGAGCGTCCCTTCGGTCAGCCGGAAGAAGGCCCAGGCGCCCTCGCGGATGCGCTCGACCAGCCCCGCTTCCATCAGGAGCTTCAAATGGCGCGAGATGCGCGGCTGCGACTGGCCGAGAATCTCGGTCAGGTCGGAGACGTTGAGCTCCCCTTCCGCCAGGATCGCCAGGAGGCGCAGGCGCGTCGGCTCCCCCGCCGCCTTGAGGGCGGCGAGCACGATGTCGAAGGGAGCGACGTCGGCCATGCCTCGCATCTCTCGAAGAAACACATAAAGATATGTTTATGCGAGTTTCCGAAAGATGCAAGGATTTTGTCGCCGCCGCGACGTCCAGGACAGCGAAAACGACACGGGCATCCGCAGGCCGCCACGCCCCTTGGATCAAGCCGCGCAGATCGAGGAAGAGCAAGATATGGTTTTCGCGCCCCCGTCCCGCCGCGTCCCGGCCAGGCCCTTGCGGATCACGATGGCCCGAGGATCTCCGGCAGCATGGCGCGGGCGATCGGCCTGAGGCGCTCCGCCTCGGCGCGATCGATCCAGCGATAGGGCCGGCGCAGACGCGTGCCGACCGGCGCCCAGGCGCCGACGGCGGCAAGCAGCTTGTCGAGCGCCGCGTTGGAATAGCCGCCGTCGCGGCGGAACGGCACGACATGCTCGTCCATGAAGGCCTGCAGCCGACGCTCGACATCGAGCGCGCCGGCGAGATCGTCGGCCATCTGCCGGGTCCAGCGCTGGGCTCCGGCCGGGCTGAGGCAGGCCACGTTGGAGAAGGCGCCCGCCGCCACCCCTTCGCGCATGCCGGTGGCGAGGTGATGGCCGGGAACGTAGAGAGCAATGCCGGAAAGATGCGTGCGGGCCTCGGCATACCAGGCGACGTCGCCGTCGCCGAGCTTGACCCCGACGACGTCGGGCACCTGCGCCAGGACGGCAGCCAGCTCCGCCGGCGCCAGCACCCGCTTGGCGTGCGGCGGGTTGTAGAGGATCAGCGGCACGCCGGCTGCCGCCTCGGCCGCCATCACGAGGAAGTCGACGGCCTCGGGCTCGCTCACCGGCCACCAGTCCGGCAGCACCACCTGGATGCCGGCCGGCGCCAGAGTCGCCGCCCGGCGCACCCGCTCCAGCGACAGGCGCGGGTCGGGCTGGCAGGCGCCGACGACGAAGGGCATGCCCGCGCGACGGCAGCGCTCGGCCAGCAGCTCCTGGATGGCATCGAACTCCACCTCGGTCTGGTTGTGGAACTCGCCGGCCGTGCCATTGGAATAGATACCGTCGACATCCGCGGCGATCAGGACGTCGATCTCCTCCGCCAGCCCGGCGAAGTCGATGCCGTCGTCGGCGTCGATGGGCAGCAGCAGCGTCGCCCAATTGCCCGATATCGCGTGCCGCGTCCCCGGCCGATCGACCATGTCACCCTCCCGGACAGCGCCGGCTGTCCCCGGCTTGCGGAGACGAGGGATATCCTACAAGTTCGTCTCGAGAAAGGGGCGGCAAGTTGCCGCCGCCTATCCCGGCCAGACCCATTGCTCCGGCACGCGCACGTCGAGCGCATCGCCGGCCGCGATCCGACCAGCCTTGTCGACAGTGGCGACCACGCCGCGCAGGCGCCGCGACACCTCGACGAAGCGGAAATCGAGCCGCTCGCCACCCTGGTGGCGCGCCAGCTCGGCGCCGGCGATGCGGCAGGGGGCGTTCTGGTCGGTGATCGCCAGCGCCGCGCCGGAGGGGAAGAACAGCCGCGTGCCGCGCGGGATCATCGAGAAGGCGGGCAGGCCCGCGACGGCGAGGTTGGCGCCGAGCCATTCCGGCTCGACCTCGGCGATGCCGAGCGCCGCGGCGATCTCGGCGAGCTCCTCAATCGAGACGATGGAGAGCTGGCGCTCGTTGTGGATGGGGTCGCCCCGCTTGAACCAGGGCACGCGCACGTCGGCGGGCCGGACGAAGCCGGCATGGCGGTCGCCCGGAATGCCCTCCAGCGTCAGCTCGATGGCCTCGACCCGGCGCGTGGCGATCTCCTCGCCCTGCCCGACCGCCAGCGACACCGCCCTCGCCTTGCGCTTGATCACCGGCGCGATCGCGATCTCGGTCCCGAACCGCCTGCCCTCGTCCGCCATGGCCCGCTCCCTGCTGACAGGAATCATGCCCGACGCCGGGCCCGGCCGCCATCGCAAAACGCTGATGCAGCGGCCACATCCGTTGATGGACGGCCCTTATCGGCGGGCGAGGATGAACAGGCGCGGGAAGGCCAGCAGCACCTTGCCGTCGGCGCGCGGGGGATAGGCCTCGGCGATCCTGGCGAGGTAGGCGGCCAAGAAGCCGGCGCGCTCCTCGTCGTCCAGCGGATCGATGAAGGGCCTGAGCCCCGTCGCCCGCACCCAGTCGACGATCGCCGCCGCATCCGTCATCGGATGGTGGTAGGTCGTGCGCCAGACGTCGACGGCAGCGGCCCGCGATGCCAGCAGGTCGTAATAGCCGCCGGCCGGCAGGATCCTCTCGCGCAGGCGGGTGGCATCGCCGAGCTTGGCCGCCCAGGGCCCGTCCGCGGCGGTCTCGCGCATGGCGCGGTGGCTGGGCTCGTCGAGATTGTCCGGCATCTGCACGGCCAGCACCCCGCCGGGCGCCAGCCCCTCCATCAGCCGCGGAAACAGGGTCTCGTGCCCGGTGACCCATTGCAACACGGCATTGGCGAAGATCACATCCACCGGCTCGTCGGGCCGCCAGCTCGCCACGTCGGCCTTGAGGAAGCGGGCCTTGGGCAGGCGTTCGCGCGCCGCGGCGAGCATGTTCTCCGATGTGTCGATGCCGACCAGCGCCGCGTCCGGCCAGCGCTCGGCCAGGAGCTCGGTCGAATTGCCCGGCCCGCAGCCGAGATCGATCACCCGCGCCGGCGCCGGCGCCGGCACCTGGGCGAGCAGGTCGCGGGCCGGCCGCGTGCGCTCGTCCGCAAAACGCAGATAGAGGGAAGCGTTCCAATCCTTCATCGCAACCTCGCTCGGTCCGGCCGCCGCTCGCCCGTCGCGGCACCCTGCGCCATGATGGCCGAGTCGCCCCTGCCGTTCGAGGCGCAATCAGCCGCATGTCCGCCCCCGCGCCCGTCAGGCCGGCATGGCCAGAGCCGCGGCGAGCACGGCATCGCGCCCCGCGGCATAGTCGGCGAAGGTCGTCTCCACCCGGAGGTCGGGCGCGAGCGAGATGCCGCGCGGGCCGAGGGCTGCGGTCGGCCAATAGCAGGAGTCGAGGCCGGCGCAGCCCCGCTCGTAGTCCTCCAGCCTGGTGCTGTAGACGACCGTGATCCCGGAATGGGGTAGCGTCCGCGTGCCGATCTCGGCCCAGAAGCGGCCGCCGTCGCCCATCGGCTCGCCGACGAAGCGCACCTTGCCCGGCTCGGCTCCCTTCAGCATCGCCGCCGTGACCAGCGCCGCCGAGAAGGTGCCGCGGCCGATCAGGACGAACACCCGGCCGCCCTCGGGCATCAGCTTCGGCAGCGCCTGCGCGAACAGCAGCGTGTCGAAGAAATTGCCGCCATTGTTGAAGCGCAGGTCGACGACGACGGAGCGCGGCCGACGCGGCACGACCTGCCCCTCGATGACGCCGAACAGCAGCCGCTGGTCGAGCGGCTCCTTCTCGCGGCTGCGGATATAGTTGCTCCTGATGTAGAGGACATCGTTCCCGCGCCCGATCCACCGGGTCGAGAGGTCCACCGGCCTGGCATAGGCGGGAGGGCGGTCGGCGAGGTCGTCGAGCGCATGGAGCCAGCGGCCCGGCATGTCGCGGCCGTCGGGCATCAGCACCGACCAGGCGCTGACCACCGGATCGTGGCCGTCGCCGGGGTCGGGCGCATCCGGCGCGCCGAGCCGGACGAGGTCGCTTCCCCCGCTGCGCAGGCGCACCGCCAGCGACACCTCCTCCGCTGCGGCGACGGCACCGATGCGGCGCAGCACCGCGGGGCTGGTGAGATAGGCGGCGCTCAGGCAGAGCACCCGCTGGTCGGTGCCCGAGACGAACGGGGTGAGGCGCGCGAGCGCCTCCTCCGGCGTCAGGGTCCCGAGCTTCTCGATGCGGGCACCGAGCACGTGCGAGGCCTGCGGGTGGGCGCGGACGATGAACAGGCCGTCGGCGAACCACCAGGCCCTGACCGGCAGGTCGCCGAGCAGGCGCCCTACCATGGCCACGGTGTGGCCGTTGCGCGGGATCGCCACCGCCCGCATGACCTCCAGGGCGAGATCCGCGGTCGACATCCCGTCCGCCGCCGCCATCGCCTGCGCGACGGCCTCGTCGAAGCGCCGGCGCTGCGCCTCGTCGAAGCTGCGGTCGAGCGGCGCCCATTGCGCCCGGAGAAACGCCAGGTCCTCGCGGATCTCGGCCGGCGTCAGGGCCGGAGGCGGCTTTGCGATCGTGTCCGGCCGGGCAAGGCGCGGCATCGCCATGCCCGCGAGGACGGCCGAGGCTGCGCACAGCCATTGGCGGCGGTTCAGACGCATGGGCGTGTCCGGCCGGCAAGTCCCCCGGTGCGCAGGTTAGGCGAGACGGATGGCCCATGCCAGGGCCCCACGCTTCCCCGAGGACGCGGCTTGCGGTATTACTTCAGCCTGCGGGTAATACGAGGTGCCCATGGCAACGGCTGTCACCGTCAAGGGTCAGGTCACATTGCCGAAGGCGGTGCGCGAGGCGGCCGGCATCCGGCCCGGCGACTATGTCGAGGCGCGCGCCACGGCCCTCGGCACGGTGGTGATCGAGAAGACGCGCACCGACGCGCTCGGCCGCATCGAGCACAGCCTGGAGGAGCTGCGCAGGCGCGGCATCTTCGCCAGCATGAGCGCCGAGGAGATCCTGCGCCTGACGCGGGAGGAAGAATGACGCTCGTCGACAGCGACGTGCTGCTCGACCTGTTCTTCCGGGATCCGGTCTGGTTCCACTGGTCGAAGACCATGCTGGCGCGCCGCTCGGAGACCGGGCCGCTCGCCATCGTCGACGTCACCTTCAGCGAGGTCGCCATCGGCTTCGGCCAGGCCGCCGACGTCGACCTGGCGCTGGAGGCGCTCGCCATCGCGCGCATGCCGATGACCAGCGAGGCCCTGCACGCCGCGGCCCAGGCCTTCAAGCGCTACCGCGCCGCCGGCGGCCGGCGTGGCGGCGTGCTGCCGCATTTCCTCGTCGGCGCCTGCGCCCAGACCGCCGGCCTGCCGATCCTGACGCGCGACCGGCGCTATGCCGAGCATTTTCCGGGTGTCGATCTGATCGCCCCGTGAGGGGAAAATTGGCCCGCCGACACGGTTGCTATTTGTGCTCGCCCTCTCCGCCGTCATGGCCGGGCTTGACCCCATAGGCGCTAAGATAAGGTCCACCGGGAGGCAAATATCGCGCTGTGCGTGACGCGCCTTTGTAAGATTTGCGCGACGCCTGTGCCCTCCCTCCCCCTTGTGGGGAGGGATAAAGGGTGGGGGTCGTGGGCAGAGGTCTCGACATATCCTGATGGACCCCCACCCCTAACCCCTCCCCACAAGGGGGAGGGGATTGATCGACGTCGCGCCCAACTGGCTACTGCGTTCTTAACTTAGCGCCTATGGGGCTTGACCCGGCCATCCACGCGAACACGACGATAGCCTTTGCGTCCCCGGTGCCTTTCTCCTCGACGGCCGGTGGTCGCCGCGCAATCGAATTCGATTGCGCTGGGATGGGCGGATCGAGTCCGCCCATGACGGTTGCGCGTGGGGCAACCGTCGCCGTCCATACTGCACGCCTCTCTCCCGCGACGGGCTCTACCCTTGCACCAACACTCGGCCTGGTTCGCCCTCGGTCGACACGAGGCGCCCTACCCCCCTGCCGCGTTCCCTTCCCGCGTCACCACCATGCGGACCGCGAGAACCGCCACCGTGATCAGGATCAGGATCACCGAGATGGCGGCGATGGCCGGGTCGATATTGTCGCGCAGGCCCATCCACATCTGGCGCGGCAGGGTGATGGCATTGACGCTGGTGACGAACAGCGTCACGCCGATCTCCTCCCAGGAGAGGACGAAGGAGAGCAGCAGCGCCGTGATGACGCCGAACTTGATGTTGGGCAGGATCACCATGAACACGCGCTGGGTCAGCGAGGCGCCGAGGCCGCGGGCGGCGAGGTCGATGCGCCGGTCGACCTGGGCCAGCGCCACCAGCACCAGCACCACGGCGAAGGGCGCGATCATCACCGTGTGCGCCAGCACCACGCCGAGCCAGGTGTCGTAGCCGACGAGGTCGTTGACCTTGGAGAGCGCCGTCAGGAGGAAGTAGAGCGTCATGGCCGAGACGACCGGCGGCACGATCATCGGCAGGAGCACGAAGCCGACCAGAACCGCGGCGAAGCGCGGCTGGAACATCCAGATGCCGAGCCCGAAGGCGAGCGCCAGGGCGGTGGCGCAAAGGCTCGACACCACGCCGATGCGCAGGCTGAGGAGGATGCTGTGGCCCCAGTCGGGATTGTCGATCAGCGCCTGGTAGTGGCGCAGCGACCAGGAGCCCGACGGCATCGACAGGAAGCGCGCCGGCGTGAACGACACCGGCACGACGGCCACGATCGGCAGCAGCAGGAACAGGGCGACGAGGGCCGCCAGGAGGAGGGCGAAGAGTCCGGGGCGGGCCTGCTTCATCGTCAGCGCACCATGCTCGAGGGCCGCACGAAGCGGAACAGGAGCGCCATCAGGCCGCCGACGATCAGCACCAGCACCACGCTGATCGCGGCGCCCAGGCCCCAGTCCGGGCTCTGGAACATTCTGAGATACACCAGCTCCGCCACCATCACGCTGCGCCCGCCGCCGAGGATGGCGGGCGTGATGAAGAAGCCGAGCGAGAAGACGAAGACGATCAGGGCCGCGCCGATGATGCCGGCCGCCGTCATCGGCACGAACACCGTCCAGAAGATGCGCAGGCGCGAGGCGCCGAGGCCGCGGGCCGCCAGCAGCACCCGCTCGTCGAGGTTGCGCATGGCCGAGGCCAGCGGGAACACGGCGAAGGGGATGAGGAAATGCGTCATGCCGATGATGACGCCGAGCTCGTTGCGCACCAGCGTCAGCGGCTCGGCGATCACCCCCGCCGCCTGCAGCCAGGTGTTGATCAGGCCGCGGTTCGACAGGAGCGCCACCCAGCCGAAGGCCCGCGTCAGCACCGAGATCCAGAACGGCACCAGGATGCAGAACTCGGCGAAGCGCCGCTGGCCCGGCGAGCCGCGCACCCAGACATAGGCGATGGCGTAGGCCGCGGTCACGGCGAGGGCCGTCACCGCCGCGCAGATGCGGAAGGTGCGCACGAACACCGACTGCACCAGCGGGTCGGTCAGCACCGCGCCGTAGCGCCCGAGCCCCGGCTCCGGCAGCGTGAAGCTCCACTGCACCACGCCGAGGAACGGCACGGCATAGGCGAGGCCGAGGAAGAGGAGCAGCGGCCCGAGGAGGGCGATGGGGCGCAGGGCCATGGGGTGGCTCCCTGGTTAGCGGTCGGAAGGCCCGCACGATCCCGAAGCCTCGGCCAGATCGAGCGCCGCCTCACTCGATCTGAGGCTCGACATCGGCGTCATGGCCGGGCTTGTCCCGGCCATCCACGCGAACACCCCGAACGTCGAGATCGCGTGGATGGGCGGATCAAGTCCGCCCATGACGGTCGCGGTTCGAACATGGTCCTGGAAATACGGCCGGTCTCGTGCCCGGAAAGCTATGCCGGCCGGGAGAGCGGCCCTTCCCTCACGCCGAGATGATCTTGGTATATTCGTCCAGCGCCTTGCCGTAATTCTCCGCATACCAGTTCATGTCGAGCGGGATCTGCTTGGCCATGTTGGCGGGGTCGACCGGGTTGATGCGCTTCTTGTCGGCCGGGATCAGGGCGTCGGTCGCCGGGTTGGCCGGGCCCTGGCCGAGCTCGTTGAAGATGACGAGCTGGCGCTGCGGGTCCTGGGCGCTGGCGATGAACTTCATCGCCGCTTCCTTGCCGCCGGGATTGCCCTTGATCACGGCCATGGCGCCCGGCGAGATCAGGCCCTGGTCCCATATGAACTTGATCTGGCCGCCGGAATCCTGTTCCAGCAGCGAGGCGCGGGTCGACCAGATCAGCGCCATCGAGGCCTCGCCGTTGAGCAGCACCGACTGGCTCTCCGCCCCGCCGCCCCAATAGGACACGACGTTGTCCTTGAAAGCGGCGATCTTGTCGTGCGCCCGCTTGAGATCGAGCGGGTAGAGCTTCTCCGGCGCGACGCCGTCGGCGAGCAGCGCCGCCTCCCACATGGCGGCGCCCCATTTGTAGAGCGAGCGCTTGCCCGGGAACTTCTTCACGTCGAAGAAGTCGGCCATGCCGGTCGGCGGGCTGGAGCCGAACTTCGAGGCGTCGTAGGCGATGATGTAGGAGAAGAAATAGGTCGAGGCGGCATAGTCCCAGCCGAAGCCCGGACGCATCTTGGCCTTGTCGACGATCGTGTAGTCGATCGGCTCCACCATGCCCTGCTTGCCCAGCGAGATCGCCGAGAACGGGTCGGCGTCGACGAGATCCCAGGTCGGCTTGCCGCTCTTGTACTGCGCCGTGATGGCGCCCTCCGTCGGGCCGGAGCCGTCCATCTTGACGGTGATGCCGGTCTCCTTGGCGAAGGGTTGGCCATAGGCCTCGTCATAGGCCTTGATCGCATCGCCGCCCCAGTTGACGAACACCAGCTCCTTGGCCTGAGCCGACGCGCCGCCGGCGCGCAGCAGCACCGGCGCGCCGCCGAGGATCATCGCCGCGAGCTGCGTGAAGCGCCGGCGGGTGAGCTCGCCCCGCGCGACCTTGTCGAACAGGATCTCGAGGCAGTCTTTCTGGAAGGCGTGGTCCATGGGGAACTCTCTGGCTGGCTTGGTTGCCGGGTCTTACTCTCCGCCCGGAAGGAGGAATCCCTGGTCGGCCGCCCAGGTCGCCCAGACCGGCGCGCCGGGGGCGAGGCTGGCCGCCGCCGTGCTGGTCGGCACGGTGACGCTGAGCGGCGTGCCGCCTGGCGTGACGAGGTCGAGGCGCGTCGCCCCGCCGAGATAGGTGCTGCCGGCGACCGTCGCCGGCAGGGCGTTGCGGTCCATGGGCTGCTGCAGCGACAGCGCCATGTGCTCGGGCCGGACCGCCAGCGTCGCCGCCGGGCCGTAATTGCGCCGCGTGCCGCGCACGCCGACCGCCATCGCCTCGCAGCGCCCGACCGAGCCGCCGGCGCCGTCGGCGGCGATGTCGGTCAGCGGCAGGAGATTGATCTGGCCGAGGAACTCGGCGACGAAGCGGCTCTCCGGCCGCTCGTAGACCGCCTGCGGCGCGCCGACCTGCAGCACCTCGCCATGGTTGAAGATCGCCACGCGTGACGAGAGCGCGAGAGCCTCCGACTGGTCGTGCGTGACGAAGACGAAGGTCGTCCCCGTCTCCTTGTGCAGGCGCTTGACCTCGGCCTGCATCATCTCGCGCAGGGTCTTGTCGAGGGCGGAGAACGGCTCGTCGAGCAGCAGCACCGCCGGCTCGAACACCAGCGCCCGCGCCAGGGCGACGCGCTGCTGCTGGCCGCCGGAGAGCTGGGAGGGCAGCTTGCGGGCATGGCCGGAAAGGCCGACGCGCTCGATCATCGCGCCGACGCGGCGGCGGACCTCCTCGGCCGGGCGCCCGCGCACCTTGAGCGGAAAGGCGATGTTGGCCTCCACGCTCATATGCGGGAACAGGGCGTAGCCCTGGAACACCATACCGTAATTGCGCTCCTCGGCCCGGACATGGGTGATGTCGCGCCCGTCCGCCATCAGCCGGCCCAGGCTCGGCTCGAGGAAGCCGGCCAGGATCATCAGGAAGGTGGTCTTGCCCGAGCCGGACGGGCCGAGCAGCGTCAGGAACTCGCCGCGGCCGATGGTCAGCGACAAGTCCTTCAGCGCCCGGAACGTGCCGAACGTCTTGCCGATGCCTTCAGCCCTGATCTCGACGGCGTGCCCGCTCGACGACATGGATATCCCTGATACGACGGTCGAAACCTAGGCAGAGCGGATGCGGCGGACAACCGAATTGTTTTCGCCTAGCCGACAAACCAAATTCACCGCAGCTGCCCAGGGCGTGGGCAGGCCCTGCCGCGATCACGGGCGCGCAGCCACCTCGGCGTCGGTCTGGGCCATCAGCGAGGACAGCCAGTCCGCGAAGGCCCTGAGGCCGGGGTGGCCGGCCTTGGCGTGCTCGGCCACCAGGAAATAGGAGCGGGTCGACTTGATCGCCGCCTCGAAGGGGCGCACGAGCTGACCGGCGCGCATGGCCGATCGGCAGGTGAGCTCGTCGCCCATGGCGATGCCCTGCCCGGCCGTCGCCGCGGCGAACACCAGGTTCATGTCGGAGAAGACGATGCCGCACTCGGTGTCGGGATTCTCCACCCCGGTCAGGGTGAGCCAGCGCGTCCAGTCCTCGAAGTCGCCGAGATGCAGGAGCGGCGCCGCCAGCACGCCGGCCGGCTCGGCCAGGCCGCCGATCTTGTTGAGCAGCACCGGGCTGCACAGCGGCGTGAACTCCACCTCGCAGAGCAGCTCGACCGCCCGGTTCGGCCAGTTGCCGTCGCCGAAGGCCACGAAGATGTCGACGTCGGGGTTGCTCACGTCGTCGAGCCGGCGGGGCGTGACGATGCGCAGCGACACGCCGGGATAGAGGTCCTGGAAATCGGCGACATGGGCGCACAGGAACAGCGAGGCGAAGCCGGGCGTGCAGCTCACCGTGAGCATGCCGCCGACGCCGCGGTCGCCGTGCTGGACCGCGGCGTCGCCGATCACGGTCAGGGCCTTGCGCACCTGGTTGGCATAGTAGCGCCCGCGCGCCGTCAGCGCCGCCCCCTTGCCCGCCCGCTCCATGAGGGCAAAGCCGAGGTCGCGCTCGAGCAGCCGCAGCTGATGGCTGACGGCGCTGCGGGTGAGATGGAGCTCCTCCGCCGCCCGCCAGACGCTGCCGTGGCGGGCGAAACTGTCGAGGGCGCGCAGGGCCTGCGTCGAGGGAATCCGCATTCGATGCCGGTGAGGTGAAGCAAATTTGCCGGAAGCGGAAAAACATATCACTTTTTTGGCGGGAGGATCACAGCTTAACTCTTCCCAGGATTTCAAGCTCGGCGAAGGGACGTCCGCAGATAGGGACTCGCCCCTTTCCGCCCTCATGGCCGGGCTCGTCCCGGCCATGAGGGCGCCTTCGCCCATCCCTGACGGAAGACCCGTGCCGTGACGCCCGCATCCCGATCCGCCCTGCGCCATGTCGAGGAGGCCCGCCCCGCCCTCTCCGCCTGGACGCGGCACATCTTCGACCTCGGCGAGACCGCCTGGCGCGAATATGACTCCGCCGCCTGGTATGTCGACCGGCTGCGCCGCGAGGGCTTCTCCGTCGAGGAAGGCTCGGGCGGCATGCCCACCGCCTTCTCGGCCCATTGGAGCAACGGCCCCGGGCCGACCATCGGCATGTATGCCGAGTACGACGCGGTGCCGGGCAATTGCCAGGATGCGGCGCCGGTGCGCCGTCCGCGTCCCGGCCTCAGCGAGCATGCCGGCGGCCATACCGACCCGCATTCCGGCCTCGGCATTGCCAGCCTCGGCGGGCTGCTCGCCTGCAAGGCGGCGATGCAGCGCCACGGCCTGGCGGGCACGCTGCGCTTCACCGGCGAGCCGGCCGAGAAGGTGCGCGGATCCAAGCCGATCCATGCGGCCAAGGGTTATTATGACGGGCTGGACGGGATGATCTCCTTCCACCCCGCCTACATGCTGCCGCTGTTCAACACCGCGCGCTGGGACACCCATTGCGGCGCCGCCTACGCGATGGTTTACCGCTTCGTCTGCGACCGGCCGCAGGACTGGGGCCGCGGCGACGGCGCGCCGATCCCGCAATCCCACTCGGCGGTGCGGGCGCCGGGCGCGGGCGAAGCGCTGATGACCATGTTCATGCTGTCCAAGGCGCTGCGCGACTCCATGCTGCCGCACCAGGGCGGCTGGTCGATCAGCGAGGCGGTGCTGACCGCCGGCCAGGCCACCGCCGACAACTTGGCCGCCGGCCTCGCCGAGATCCAGTACATGATCCGCGTCCCGACCCTGGCCATGGCCGAGCAGGTCACGGCCGCGCTCGACCGCAACGCCGAGGCGGCGGCGGCCACGGCCGGCTGCCGGGTGGAGCGGCACTGGGTGTCGAAGTCGCGCCCGGGCCTCGCCAACCACGCCATGGCCCGCCTCACCTACGAGGCGCTGACGCAGGTCGGTGCCCCGCGCTGGGACGAGCCGGCCAAGGCGCTGGCACGCCAGATCCAGGCCGGCCTCGGCCTGGAGCCCATGGCCGATCCCTTCATCCCGGAATGCGAGCGGCTGATCGAGCCCGAGGCGGCCGAGGCGATCCTCCGGCGCGACCTGCCGCCCTCGCAGGTCAACTCCACCTCCGACGACTATACCGACATGAGCTGGCACGCGCCGACCGCGCGCTTCTATGTCGGCCGCCCGGCCCTGCGCGCCCCCGCCGGCTTCGCCTATCCCGCCTGGGTGATGAACGCCCTCGGCGGCATGCCTGAGACCATCGATCCCATGGTGGTCTGCGCGGCCAAGACGGTGGCGCTGGCGGCGCTACGCCTGATCGAGGACGGCGAGGCCCGCGCCGCCGCGCGCCGCGAATTCGTCGAGCGCACCGGCGGCGGCATCGGCGGCTCCAACTGGATCGGGCCGCTCTGCGACTACGAGCCGCCGATCCATTTCCGCTGGCCCGAATACGTCACCACCCCGCGCGGCCGGGACTGGTGGATCCCCACCCCGCCCGCGTCCACGAGGAGCCCCGCATGACCCGCCACGAACGCATCGCCGAGCCCTTCTCCCTGCAGCGCCGCAACCCGAAGGGCGGCACCAGGCCGCTCGCCGGCTGGGGCTTCCGCAACGAGACCGATCCGCTGACCGACGTGCTGCTCGGCTCGCCCGCCTTCCTCAAGCACCTCGCCACCAGCTCGCTGTCGCGCAAGCACCTGCGCGAGGCGCCCTGCAACATCCAGACGGCGCAGGCCCAGCACAAGGACTTGGTGGCGGCCTACGAGCATTTCGACGTCGCGATCCATTGGCACGAGCCGACGCCCGAGCTGCCGATGCAGG
This sequence comes from Labrys wisconsinensis, assembly GCF_030814995.1. Lineage (GTDB taxonomy): Bacteria > Pseudomonadota > Alphaproteobacteria > Rhizobiales > Labraceae > Labrys > Labrys wisconsinensis. The sequence continues at coordinate 269,268 of NZ_JAUSVX010000009.1, forward strand.
TCTATTCCCGCGATTCCAGCGTGATGACCCCCTATGGCGCCATCATCACCGCCATGGCCAACTGGTGGCGGCGCGGCGAGAACTATGCCGCCATCCGCACCTATGAGAAGCTCGGCATCCCGATCTACGACATGGTCACGGCAGGCACCTTCGAGGGCGGCGACTTCAACGTCATCGAGGAGGGCGTGGTGCTGATCGGCTGCGGCGGCGCCCGCACCCAGGAGGAAGGCGCCCGCCAGGTCGAGGCCTGGTTCAAGGCCGAGGGCTGGGAGACGCGGCTCGCCTTCATCGACGAGTACTATGTCCATATCGACCTGATGGTGGTGCCGATCGCCCCCAAGCTCACCGCCGTGTGCCTGGCCTGCACCGAGCCCGGCATCGTCGACTGGCTGAAGGGCAAGGGCCACGAGATCATCGACGTGCCCTTCCAGGACACGATGGCGCTCGGCTGCAACTTCATGGCGCTCGGCAAGGACCGCATCATCGCCCCGACCTCGAGCCGCACCCTGATCGAGCAGCTGCGCGCCCGGGGCTTCGAGGTCGCGGCGGTGGACACCAGCGAGATCTCCAAGACCGGTGGCGGCATCCACTGCATGGCGCAGGCGCTGCGGCGCGAGGTGGCGTGAGGCAAGGGGGACGACGGCGAGCCGCCGCTGTCCCCCTGCCGTCAGGACTGCGCGCCCGCAGCCCCCGCCCGTGCGGTCTCTTCGCTTTGGTCGTTGTCGTTGAGCTCCCACTCCGGAGCATCGCTGGCCTGGCCGGTCGAGGTGCCCAGCGCCCCCATTCGGACACCGGGACCGCCGGTGGTGAGCTCGCCTTCGCTCATCAGGACGACGCCCGCCAGCTCCAGGGCTCGCCTGATCCGCAGCAGCTGTTCATGGACGGGCGTGCCGCGCCCGTTCTCGCAGGCCACGACCTCCTCGCGCTCCAATTGCGCTTCGAGCGCCAGCCGCTCCCTGGACCAGCCCAGCAGGCCACGGGCTGCCCGTATCTGTGCGGCCGTGATCCGCCCATCCTGTGGTTTGTCCGATCCTTCGGCCGCAAACATGCGCCCTTCATGGCGGTTCGGGAAAAGCGATGCGCCGAGAAGCGCCCGCAGCGCCTGATGTTGAGGCGCCTCCGCGCCTTGTGCCAGGAACGCGCCGACGTCCGTCATCGTCGGAAGGCCGCCCGAGGATTGGCTCGGCTCATGCCGCACCAGCAGCCGCCCCGAACCGTCCTCAGGAACGAGGAGCCAGCGGTCCCCGTTCGAACTGCCGTAGATCAGCCTCGACTCCGTCGTCACCATGGAACTCCTTGACCGTCCTCTAGAATAAGCCGGGCCGCACCGGACGCCCTATTCTCCTGGCCGGCACGAATTGCCCGCCCAAGGCGCCACGACGGGCGGCTCGTCGAAGAGATCGCGCATTTGCTGAGCCAGGACGCCGCCATGGCGAAGCTTTGGCATGACGCCGGCGCCGACGTCATTCGCCTCGGCTCGCGCACCGGGCCAATCGGAGTCGACCAGAATCTTCATGGACGGATGATGGCTGGCGGCATAGCGCACGAGCGCCAGGCCGCCCGGCGCTTCGTCCGGATGAATATCGGCGATCATCACGTCGAAATCGTCGCGCCCGTCGAGCACACCCCGCGCCTCGCTGGGGCTCTCGCTCTCGACGACTTCATAGCCGTAATCGAGCAATTCGTGCGCGCAGCGGAGACGGCAAGCCAGATCTCTCTCCACGAGCAGGACCAGCGACGGCGGATCCTGCAGGGGGAAATGGCGATGACGCAGCTCTTTCGTCACGGCTGCGTGGCGCACGCCGCTCAGAGCACCAGCTTGTCCGCGCAAGCGCGTGCCACCAGCTTGTTGGTCGCCTCCGTACCGAGCGTCGTTCCCCATCCGGCCTTCACGATCTCCTCTCCACGCCCATAGGAGGAAGCCTTCTTCAGATCCGCCAGCTTGGCGGCGAAGTCCGGATCTCGTTTCGCCAGATCCAGGCATATCGGCGTCAGGGCGACGACGACGGCGTCCTGGCTCTGGCTCTCGGCCATGCTCCTGGCGCCGTCGCCAGTGACCCACCCACCCCAGTGGAAGCCGACCACAGCGAGCGCGACCGCACCGGCGCACGCACCGAACAAGGCAGGCTTGATCCACGCCAAGGAATTGCTGTTCATCTCGATCCTCCGATGGCCGATCAGACGAACAAATTCCCTTCCCCCGGAAGGGCGTTCGTCTGAAAATTATTTATTATCTTCTCCCATAACATGCACGATGCGCAGTAAAAATACAAGAGAATTCAAAATATTATTACATTATTTCATTCTGTGTTCTGAAGAATTCGAGGCGGATGGCGGCTCGCAAATCGGCCTCAGCAAAATCGTCGGAGGAGGCCCCTCGACGGTTCGACGCCGTCGAGGCCGAGGCCGGGCGCCACGGCTGATGAATTCGGCGCGGCAAGCCGTGACGAGGCCAATATCCAATGTTTTTTATCACGCAGATGAGTTCAAATGGGCTTGTAATATATGTGAAAAGCACCCATATTGATGGAGTGGCAGGCGATAAATTACCAAGAATTCAGCGACAAATATCGAGACATATCTCGAAGTTTTCTTCTAACGGTTTCGATTTCCGAGATTATTTTCTGACAGAAGGCCTTTCTTGTGCGGGGTGTTCGCGCCGTGCACGGGGGCAAAGGCGTCGACTTGGGAGCCGAGTTTCCAAGCAGACCTGATGACCGGATTGCTGGTGATCGAAGGCGCGAAAGCGTTTGCCGATCGCTCGCTTCAAGCTCCGGAGGTGCTGCGCCGTCGCAGCGGATCGAGACGACACGGGAGGATGGTTTGGCCAAAGGACGCATGCGCGGCAATCGTGAGGTTCGCAAGCCGAAGAAGAAGGTGGAATCCGTGGCGGCGGCGAACACCTGGGCCAAGAGCGCATCTATTCCGACGCTCGTCCCAAAGACTTCGTTCGAAGCTTCGAAGAAGAAGGGATGAGGCAGTCGAGCATGGCTGCCCCGACAAGGCGTCGATGGCAGCCAGCCGATGTGCCGGATGCGTTCTCAAGGATCGGTATCGTTCAACGGAGCCAGGATCATCGCCCAACTCAGCCGCATCGCCCTCATTGGCAATTCGCTCCCGCGCCGCTGCGGCATCGCCACGTTCACCGCCGACCTGCAGCGGGCAATCGAAGCATCATGCGCGGGCGTCGAGGCCAGCATCGTGGCGATGACGGACCGCGGGCGCATCTACGAATATCCGCCCGCAGTTCACCTTCAAATCGATGAAGGCAACATCTCCGAATATGTCCGTGCGGCCGAGGTTCTGAACGCAAGCGGGATCGACGTCGTTTCTCTCCAGCACGAGTTCGGCATTTTCGGCGGCGACGCCGGCGGCCATATCGTGGCGCTCCTCTCGCGCCTGACCATGCCGGTGGTCACCACCCTGCACACGGTCCTGGCCGAGCCGACGCCAGTCCAATGCAGCGTCATGAACAGAATCATCGATACGTCGGCGAAGATCGTCGTCATGGCGGAGAAGGGCCGGACCCTGCTGCAGAGCGTCTACCGCGTGCCGGCGGAAAAGATCGAGGTCATTCCGCACGGGATCCCCGATGTCGCCTTCGTCGAGCCCGACCGGGTCAAGGCCGAACGTGGGTTCGCGGGCAGGACCGTCATTCTGACATTCGGCCTTCTGTCTCCCAACAAGGGCATCGAGATCATGATCGATGCCATGCCCTCGATCCTCGAAAGCCGCGGGGATGCGGTCTATGTCGTGCTCGGGGCGACGCATCCCAACCTCGTCCGGGACCAGGGCGAGACCTATCGCGAGAGCCTGCTGGCCCGGGTGCGGGCGCTCGGCATCGAAGACCATGTCGTCTTTCTCGACCAGTTCGTCGACCAGGCCACTTTGCTCGACCTCATCTCGATGTGCGACGTCTACGTCACGCCGTACCTGCGGGAGGCGCAGATGACGTCCGGCACCCTGGCCTACAGTTTCGGTCTGGGGAAAGCCGTCGTCTCGACACCCTATTGGCATGCACAGGAGCTGCTGGCCGGCGGGCGCGGCGTTCTGGTTCCGTTCGGCGATTCCGTTGCAATCGGCAGCGAAATCGCGGGGCTGCTCACGGACCACCCGCGGCGACAGGCCATGCGCGAGCGGGCCTATGCAAGCAGCCGGTCGATGACCTGGGAGCGGACCGCCGGCCGCTATCTCGCCGTGTTCGAGAGCGCCCGGCGCGGGCATCGCCCCGAAGAGATGCCGCCGGGCAAGGCGGCACTCTCGGCCGAATACCATTTCACCGATCATCGGGCGCCGCCTGCGATGCGGATCGGCTATTTTCTTTCGCTCTGCGACGACACCGGCCTCTTGCAGCACGCCGTTCATTCGGTCGCCGACCGCTCGCACGGATATTGCGTCGACGACAACGCGCGTGCGCTGCTGCTCGCCTGCGCTCTCAATCGCCCGGGCGAGCAACGCCTGTCGGAGACTCTGACCGGGCGGTTCGCCGCGTTCATCCAGCATGCCTGGAATCCCGACACGCGGCGGTTCCGGAATTTCATGAGCTACGGCCGGGCCTGGCTGGAGGACAGCGGCTCCGAGGACAGCCATGGCCGGACCCTCTGGGCTCTCGGCGAATGCGCACGCAGCGACGCCAACATGTCGCGGCGGGGCTGGGCCGCCCGCCTGTTCGCCGAGGCGCTGCCTGTGGCGGAGAGCCTTCGCTCACCCCGTGCCTGGGCCTTCACGCTGCTCGGGCTGAACGCCTATTGCGCCGCCGTCCCGCACGATGCGAAGGCCGAGGCCATCCGCCAGGTCCTGGCGAACCGGCTGCTGACCATCCTGTCGGCGGTCGAAGCGCAGGACTGGGTGTGGTTCGAGGACGGCCTCGCCTATGACAACGCCCGGCTGCCGGAGGCTCTGATCGCGACGGGCATGTCGACCGGAACGTCCGCCCAGGTCGCGGCAGGCTTGCGGTCCTTGCGTTGGCTGACGACGCTTCAGACGGCGCCGCTGGGATGCTTCAGGCCCGTGGGCACGCACGGCTTCGGCGACGTCCGAAGACGGCAGCCACCGGCATTCGACCAGCAACCCCTGGAGGCCGCGGCGACGATCTCCGCGTGCATCGCGGCGTGGCGGGCAAGCGGCGATCGCGCATGGAGAGGCGAGGCAGAGCGCGCCTTCGCATGGTTCCTGGGCGACAATGACCTGTCGTCCCCGCTGGCCGATGTGGAGAACGGCAGTTGCCGCGACGGGCTGCACCCGGATCGGCCCAACGAGAACATGGGCGCCGAATCCGTCCTGTCCTACCTTCTTGCCCTCGCCGAGATCCGTCAGATCGCCCGCTTGAGCCAGAGGCGGGGACGGTTCGTCCCGCACCTGGCCCGCGGACCGGAGCCGGCAGGCCCCCTCGCGCGCCCGCATTGAGCTCCGCGCAAGGACGTATTTTTGGACTCAAAGCCCGACGCGGTGCTTTGCATGGATGGACGGGAGCCGGGGAAGCAGTGTCACAGGTCACGTTCTTGAATCGCCAGGCTCTCTACCTGCGGCCTGACCCGGCGAGGGTCGTCGTGCGCCCCTTCAAGCCGGCGACCGAGCCGCGGGACCTCAACCCCACCGACAAGGCGCGGGCAAACCATATCGTCGACCGGGTCCTGTCCCTGAGCCCCGAAGCCGCGGCCGAACAACTGGCCGACGTGCTGGAGAACTTTCAGGGACGGCACCGCAACCTCCTGGCGACGTTCGAGGCGCGCGCCGACGACATGGAGGAGGCCTTCGCCGCCCATGCCGCATTCACCAAGCCGCAGCGCCGGCTGGTCGGAGCGTATTTCCTGCATGAATACTCGTTCGAGGCGGCGGCCTTGTTCAATCCGAGCATCGTCTCTCACCCCGATCAGTCCGGCGTGCCGGACGGCGAGCGTCGCTTCGTCCTGAGCCTGCGCGCCGTCGGAGAGGGCCACGTGTCCTCCCTGACCTTCCGGTCCGGGTCCATCGGATTGCAGGGCGGCGTCACCGTCGATCCGACGGCTCGCCTCGCCTCGATCCCCCGCGTCACGAGCCGGATCCCGGGACCGCAAGGCGACATTGTCGAGGTCGACTTCAAGGCGGACGAGGAAATCAGCGAACGCGTGATATTTCCAGTGACGGAATCCCAGTCGAACGGCATCGAGGATGCCCGTTTCGTCGAGTTCGAGGACGAGGGAAGAAAGACGTTCTTCGCAACCTACACGGCCTATAGCGGCAAGGCGATCCGGTCCGAGCTGATCGAGACCACCGATTTCATGTCCTTCAGGATGACGCCCCTGCGGGGTACTGCCGCGCGCAACAAGGGCATGGCCTTGTTTCCCCGAAAGATCGCCGGGAAATACGCCATGATCGGCAGACAGGACAACGAGAACCTCTACCTCATCTACTCGGATGACTTGTACGAGTGGAATGGAGGTGTCGCCATCCTGAAGCCGGCATTCCCCTGGGAGTTCGTGCAGATCGGCAATTGCGGGTCGCCGATCGAGCTCGACCAGGGCTGGCTGCTCCTGACCCATGGCGTCGGCCCGGTGCGAAAATACTCGATCGGAGCCGTCCTGCTGGACAAGAACGACCCCTCCAAGGTTCTCGCCCGCTCCCGCGAGCCGCTGGTCCGCCCCGACCCCTCGGAGCGCGAGGGCTATGTTCCGAACGTGGTCTATACCTGCGGAGCCATGCGGCACAACGACCGGATCATTCTGCCCTACGCGATCTCCGACACGTTCTCCCATTTCGCGACGATCGAGATCGCCGCCTTGATGCGTGCGATGGAGGACGGCGCAGGCCCGGCATAGGGAGCCGGCAACGGCGCGGCGAGAACCACGCCGCCGCCCGCACCCAGGAGAAGGGCGCTCCGCTGCAACTTCATGGCGCGAAGCAAGGACCGCAGCATCGCGCCGCCTTCCGCGGCCCGACGTCAGATGATGGTGAAGTCGCTCGCGTGGATGGTGGGGTTGCCGGTCAGATAGGCGAACCGCACGGCAGCTTCGCTGCCGGTGCCGTCCGGATCGTAGAAGAGCTGTCCGGATGATGCGTCGTAGAGCACCGTGGCGTGCGCGCTCGTCGCGTGCGTGCCGACGACGAACTGGCTGTCCGCGAGGGAGCCCGCGGCGAGACCCGTGAACACCGTATGGTCCAGCACCAGCTTGTCCGTGCCCACCTCGAAGTCCTGGATGCGGTCGGCATTGGCGGCGACCAGAGGCGCGTTGAACACGAATTGGTCGGCGCCCGCTCCGCCGGTCAGCGTGTCCGCGCCCAGCCCCCCGTTGAGGACGTCGTTGCCGGCGAAGCCGGACAGGCCGTCGCGGCCGGCGCCGCCGTTCAGGATGTCGACGCCGACATTGCCATAGAGCCGATCGACACCCGAGCCACCGTCCACCGTTGCGGAGGTTGCGGCGGAGGAAAAGGTCTGAACGGTGAGGTCGACATCCATGGCCGAGAAGTCGGCATGCGCCCCGGCCGCGACATTGATCCTCTCGATCCCGAGGACGCTGCCGGCCGCGAAGGTCGCGCTCGTGCGCACGTTCAGCGTGTCGGTGCCAGTGCCCCCATCCACCAGGACCGGGCTGCCCGTGACGTTCAGCACGTCGTTGCCCGAATCGCCCATCATGGTGTCGCCGGCACCGCCAAACGGATCGGCGCCACCGTACAGGATGTCGTCGCCCGAGCCGCCCGACAGCGTGTCCGTGCCGTCCCCTCCGATCAGGACATCGTTGCCGCCATGGCCGCGCAGGACGTCGTTGCCATAACTGCCGCTGAGCGTGTTGTCCGCATTGTTGCCGAAGATCGTGTTGTCGAGCGCATTGCCGGTGCCGTCGATCGCGGCCGAACCCATCAACGTGAGGTTCTCGACGGCGGACATCAGTATGTATGACGCACTCGACTGGACGAGATCCACGCCGGCATTGGTGTCCTCGTAGATCTTCACGTCGCCCGAATCGATGATGTAGGTGTCGTTGCCGGCGCCTCCATCGAGCTCGGTCTGCTGATAGGCATCCTCGCTCCCCAAGCCGACGGCAATCAGAACGTCGTCCCCGATGCCGCCCTGTGCCCGTCCTCCGCCGAGGCCGACATCGAGATGATCGTTCCCCGCACCGCCATCGAGGTGGTCAAACCCGCCGCCGCCATTCAGCGTGTCGTCGCCGCCGCCGCCCTCGAGCGTATCGTCCCCGTCGAGCGTGCTGAACGTGTCGTTTCCCCTGCCCCCGATGATGTGGAACTGCTCCACGTTGCGGACGGTGGTCCCGTCGCCGACCAGCGTCGTGGCGGCGGCGGTGCTCGTCATCACGAACGTCAACCCGGCCGTGGCCGTGCTGCGGTCGAGCAGCACCTGGTCCATGCCGCTGCCGCCATCGATGGTATCGGCCCCGCCCCGGCTCTCGATGATGTCATTGCCGCTGCCGGTGGCGATGACGTCGTTTCCGGGATCGAATCGCCCGTTGTACTCGCCGTCCAGCACATGGTTGTCGAAGCCGTCGCCGCCCACGATCCGGTCGTTCCCAGCCCCGCCATAGATGACCTGGGCACTGTCGAACGAGATCGTATCGTCGCCGGCGCCCCCGTAGATCTGCACGGCGCCGGCGCCATAGATCTTGTCGTTGCCGTCGCCGCCATACATGTTGATGCCGTTGCGCAGCACGTCGTCCCCGGCGCCGCCGAGCAGAGTGACGCCGCCGGTCAATTTGTCGTCGCCGTCGCCGCCCATGAGGGTTTCGGCATTGCTCAAGGTGTCGTTGCCGGCTCCGCCGTCGAGGAGGGAGCCCACCACGGAGCTCCCGGTCAGGGACAGGGTGTCGTTGCCGGATCCGGTACGAAGATTCACCACCTCGACGTTGCTGACGGTGGTCCCGTCCCCCTGGAGAACCGTCGTGCCCGTGCTGCCGGTCATGTTGAAGGTCAGGTCGACCGTCGAAGCACGACTGAGGAACACCGTGTCGACGCCGGCCCCGCCGTCGATCGTATCGACACCACCGATGCTGAAGATGAAGTCGTTGCCGTCGCCCCCGGAAATCTGATCGTTTCCGAGATCGGTCGTGGAATCGTCATCGCGGATGGTGTCATTGCCGATGCCGCCATTCAGCGTGTCGTTGCCGAACCCGCCATTCAGCGTGTCGTCGCCGCCATATCCCCACAGAACGTCGTTGCCCGCCAGGCCGTTCAGGGTGTCGTTGCCGGTGTCGAGCGCCGGATCGGTGCCCTGGGCATTGCCGTAGATATTGTCGTTGCCGCCCGTGCCGTTGAGGACATCGGGACCATTGGTGCCGTAGATGTTCGCCATCGTCCTCACCCATTGCTGCGTTGTCTTTGGTGCAAAGAACGCGTCTTCTGCGGATGTAGTCCGATCCTGGCACGTGCCGTCCGATGGGTCGAGATCGGTCCGGCCCCTATCATTCAAGAGACCGGCAGCGAAGACCCGCCGTTACACGAACGCGGACGGGCGGTGACTGCGTATGGCCGATCCGGGATGAGCAATCCCAAAGGCTTGGTCCGATGGCAGACGCGACCGTCAAAAAGCGCAGATACCGCAATCCTATGCCCTGCCATCGGGACTTTCGGCTGCTTTCGGCCTTTTGCGCGCCGTTCGATGCGAGGCTACGATACCCCTCGCTTTGTCCCGACCGGAAACCTCATGATCGTCCAAGCCTGCCTCAACGGCGCACGCCCCGTCGATTTCCACCCTCGGCTGCCGCTGACGGCGCAAGCCATGGCGCTCGATGGCGCCGCCTGCGTCGATGCCGGTGCGGCCGAGCTGCACATCCACCCACGCGGCCCCGATGGGCGGGAAAGCCTGTCGGCCGTGGACGCAACCATTCCCGCCGTTCGCCGTGCCTGCCCCGGCACCCTCGTCGGCGTGTCGACGGGCGCCTGGATCGAGAGTGACGAGGCGCAGACGCGCAATCTCATCGCGGCGTGGAGCGAACTGCCGGACTATGCCTCGGTGAACCTGTCGGAATTCGACGCGCCGGCCATCATCGACCTGCTGCATCGGCGCGGGGTCGGGGTCGAGGCCGGGCTTGCATCCGTCGCCGACGCCGAGCGCCTCATCACGCTCCCCGATCACCGCCGGGTTTTCCGGGTCCTGATCGAAATCGAGGAGCAGGACCTCGATGTCGCGCGCCAGGTCGCGGATGGCATTGCCGCAGTGCTCGACCGCGCGGGCATGCGACGCCCCATCCTCCTGCACGGCTTCGATGCGACGGTCTGGCCCTTCGTCGGGCTTGCGCGCCAGCGGCGATGGTCGACGCGCGTCGGCCTGGAGGACGGCAAGCATCTCGGGGATGGGACAACGGCACGCGACAACGCGGCCTTGGTGGCCGCCGCAGTCGCCATGTTCCACGCCACGGCAGCCGATTGAACCGCTCCAGAGCGATCGGCTGCACTCGCCTCGCGGTTCCAACGACAGGGCCTCGCTGTTCCAGTGCCCCGATGCTCCGCAGCCGAATGGCGCGGCATAGCACCAGACCCTGCGGAGCTTACGAGGTCTGCGACCTCCCTATCGAGCGAATGTCTCTTTCGAGTCGCCCAGGGAAAATCCGCATTTGTCCGTGAGCTCTGCGTTAACCCTTCTCATCACCGGCTGATATGAAACCATTTCAGCAAGGCTCATCTTACAATTCATGCATTGATTCCCATTCAAATAGTGCAAATCTCCTTTACTACTCATAATTTGAACGGACCCTATCGAGCCTTCTGTCTCGTAGACCCACAGGCTAGCGGTCACAGGGCCTTCACGCCCAGGCGTGTCGCGAGGCTTGAAGCTGACCCCCGTGACTCCAGGAACCTTCCGAAGAGTTCGATCGATGCAGGATGGATCGAAGCGCCCCTGAAATTGCGCCGTCGTGCTGACGCCACGAAGCGCGTCGCAACCGCCGAGCGCGACGGCGAGCATCAAAACGGATCGTCCGAGCTTCCTACGCATTCGCCCCATGCCCCAACGTCATCGCGCGAAGGGTAGAACAGCTGCAGGATTCTGCACTCGGCAGTTGCTCGATGTCATCCGATCCAGCCTGCATCGGCAGCGGGCGACGCGCTCCAAGCCCGCCTCGCCCGCCGCCTCCTCCTTCGCTCAGCGCAGGCCGCCGCCGACGATGATCGTCTCGCCGCTCACCCAGCCCGCTTCGGCCGTGGCCAGGAACACGGCGGCCCTGGCGATGTCCTCGGGCTGGCCGACGCGGCCGAGCGGCGTCTGGGCCACGATGCCCTGCTCGAACTCGGAGCCGACGAAGCCGGCGCTGTGGGTGCCCTCGGTCTCCACCACGCCCGGGTTCAAGCCGTTGACGCGGATCCTGCGCGGGCCGAGCTCGCGGGCGAGCACGCCGGTGATGGCGTCGACCGCGCCCTTGCTGGCCGTATAGACGGCCGAGTTCGGCGGCGTCAGGCGGCTGGCGGCCGAGCCGATGTTGATGATGCTGCCGCCCTCGCCGAGATGCTTGGCGGCCGCCTGCGTCGTCAGCAGCGTGCCGAGCACGTTGATGTCGAAGATCCGGTGGAAATGCTCCTCGGTGATCGCCTCGAGCGGGGCGAAGGCGTAGACGCCGGCATTGTTGACCAGGATGTCGAGGTGGCCATAGGCCTCGATCGCCTTGTCGATGACGGCCTGCGCCTCGGCGGCCTTGGCGACGTCGCCGCGCACGGCCACCGCCTTGCCGCCGGCGCCGGTGATGGCGGAGACGACCTTGTCGGCGCCCTCCCTGCTCGAGGCATAGTTGACGACGACAGAGGCGCCCTCGGCGCCGAGCGCCCTGGCGATCGCCGCGCCGATGCCCTTCGACGCGCCGGTGACGACCGCGACCTTGCCGGAAAGTCTGCTCATGGGTGGTTCCTTCGGGTGGTGCGACCGGAACCGGAGGCGGCGCCTCCGCGAGTTCATTAGTCGCGTAGTTCTGAAATTATGAACTATTGAACCACCCTGCAAGAGGGCCTATATCCATTTCCATGAGGCCGCTGCTTCATCCCTCCGTCGAGGACGTCCGGGTCGAGGCCATCCTGCATGCCCTGTCCGATCCGGCGCGCGTCGCCATCTTCATCCAGATCGCCGGATCGGGCAGCGCGGCGAACTGCGCCGCCTTCGCCACCATCGCCGAGAGGACGATCCCCAAATCGACGCTGTCCCAGCACTTCAAGGTGCTGCGCGAGGCCGGCCTGATCCGCAGCGAGCGCCAGGGCGTCGAGATGCAGAACTCCTCGCGCTGCAGCGAGATCGAGAGCCGTTTTCCCGGCCTGATCCCGGCGATCATCAATGCCCACAAGGTCCAGTCCGCGGCGGGGGCCGGGCCGCCCCGGGATGCCTGACCGCTTCGATCGGATGCCATGACGACCACAGCGCCAAACCCCACTGTCGGCCGCCGCAAGCGCCATGTCGACATCGGCGATGCCGCCCTGCCCCGCTGCGTGCTGGTGCCGGGCGATCCTGGCCGGGTGCCGCTGATCGGTACGGTGTGGGACAGCTATGAGGAAATCTCGTTCGCCCGCGAGTTCCGCCTCGCCAAGGGCACGGTGCACGGCGCCGATATCGCTGCCTGCTCCACCGGCATCGGCGGCCCGTCGACCGAAATCGCGGTGCTCGAACTGGCCGAGGCCGGTCCCGACACCTTCATCCGCGTCGGCACCTGCGGCGCATTGCAGGAGCACATTGCGCCCGGCTCTCTCGTCATCCAGCATGGCGCGGTGCGCCTGACCGGCACGGTGGATGCCTATGTCGGCCGCGAATATCCCTCCATTGCCGACCTCGCCGTCACCAACGCCCTGGTCGCGGCCTGCGAGGAACTGGGGCTGCGCTACCATGTCGGGCTGACGGCGAGCGCCGATTCCTTCTACGGCGGCCAGGGCAATCCCATTCCCGGCGGCCATGTGCTGACCGATGCCGAAGGGCCGGCCGACTATCTCCGCTCGCGCCGCGTCGCCACCTTCGAGATGGAGGCGGCGACGCTGTTCGTCCTCGGCTCGCTGTTCGGGCTGCGCACCGGCAGCATCTGTGCCGTGGGGTCCAACCGCGTCACCAGGGAGCGCATGGAGGTGGAAAGCGCCGTGGTCGATGCCTGTCGGGTGGCCTCGCTCGCCGCCGCGCGCCTGTCCCACGGCAAGCGCTGACGCGCGCGAACGGCGGCCGTGGCGCCAGCCCCCGCCATGCCGGCGCCGTCTGGCTGCTCAGGCCTGCGTGGGAATCTCGTCCTCGGGCCGCCGCTGCGGATTCCCTCCGGCGCGCGGCTCGATCTCCGCGCGAATCCGCTCGACGATCCCCCGCCCGATCCACCCCTCCCAGCCGTGCGTCCGCAGGATGGTCAGCGACGCTTCGATCAGATCGGCCGAGAGGTCCCGGCGGCCCTCGTGAAAATGGGCCAGGGCCTGGAAGGCGCCGGTGAGGCAGCGGTCGGCATCATCGGCGCTTTCGGCCCGGGCCAGGATGTCGAGCGCCTCGCGATGGCGCCCCAGGCGCACCAGCGCCGCCCCGCGCGATCCCCTGACCGTCGGAAGATCGGGCGAGAGGGCGAGGGCCCGGCTCGTCCAGGGATCGAGATGGACCCGGTGGCGCGAGCCCGGTCGCGCCAGCACGCTCATCACCATCGACTCGATGATCAGGAGCTGCTCGCTGCGTTCGGATGCGCGCGACAGCTCGCGCCCGAGCGCATCGATCGCTTCGTCCGTCAAAGGGCGAAGCGCCGCACGAGCCTGCAGGATATGGTAGGCGATCCGGTCGGACCGGCCGGACAGGGGTGGCGCCGGCTCGGCTGGATCGCGATACCGCCGCAGCGCATCGAGATAGGCCGCGCGATAGGCTTGGTCGTCCTTCCGCCGCAGCGTCCGCCACAGCGCCAGCATGTCGTTGGGAAGGCGCGTGCCGTAAAGCGTGCCCCAATGCGGCACGAGGCTCCCCCACAACCGCACGATATGAAGGAGGATGACCGAGAGCATCGCGATGTTGACGGCCGGCGTCCCGCCATAGGCGCGAAACACCGCGAGCAGGCCGACGAGCCATGCGAGGTCCGCGATCGGCCCCGCGAGGTAGAACAGCGCCAGGGCGGGCTTGCCGTGGGACAAGGGCGGAAACGTCATCACCCAGCCGCCCGACGGGAGCAGCCCGACGCGGATCTCGGTCTCTCGGAGACGGCAGCGGAAGACCGTCGGGCCGATGCCGAAGCGGATCTCGCGGATCTGCAGTCCGACCAGCCGGCCGACAAGGGCGTGGGCGCCCTCGTGCAGCACGAGGCTGCCCCAGGCGCCGGCCAGCAGGGACGCGATCAGCAGAAGGAGCGGCGACAAGCAATCTCCCCTGTTGTCTCTGCGCGACGGGGCCGAGCCTATTGCAATCCGGCACGCCGGCAAGTTCGTTGCGGCACAGCCTCGCGGGTTGCACGTCATCGGCAGGCGCGTAAGGTCGGCATGTCGAGGGAGCGTCGGCGGACGGTCGCTTCGGGCGGCCGGGAGATGGACAGGCCATGAACGATCGGCCGGTGGTGACGCGCGGCGGCCAGGAGCAGGGCGACACGGCCCAGTCCGGCGGGCTGGCGCTGGTGACGGGCGTCGGGCCGCAGCACACGCCGGCAAAGCAGCTCTGGTTCGGCAAGGCCAGCAACCGGCCGGGCTTCCGCTCGCTGCCGCATCACCATGGGCCGGCCGAGACCGGCGCCTATGTGCTCTCCGGCCGCGCCCGCATCTATTTCGGCCGGGACTATCAGGAGTTCGTCGACCTCGCCGCCGGCGACTTCATGTTCGTGCCGCCGTTCCTGCCGCATCTCGAAGCCAACATGAGCACGACTGAGGAGCTGTGGTGGATCGCCTGCCGGTCGCCCGAGAACATCGTGGTCAACCTGCCCGACGTCGACGATGCCGCGCTGCCGGGCTATCGCAGGGCGTGACAGGGACGCCGCTACGGCTCCTTCAGCACCAGCCTGCCGTTCTCGAAGTCGATCGTCTTGCCGGCCATCCGCGGCGGGTCGTCGTCCATGAAGACGATGTCGACACCGCCGATGCGCCGGATGATGTCGGGCGGTATTTGACGCCTGGAATAGAGGCCCATTTGCGGTCCGGGCGGCAGCTCCTTCCACGCCGTATCGCCGGGGCCCCTGGCCTGCCCTCCCTTCGACCAGACGATCGTCGCCAGTTGGTCACGCGATCCACCGTCCCGCAGCGACAAGGCCAGCATGCAGCGGATGGCCGACAGGGCCCGCTCGCTGACGTGCACGATGCCCGCTGCCCGAGCGGCCTTGCGAAAGGACGCATCGCTCGCGGCGGTCCGCGGCGGGGTCTCGGCCATTGTCCTGCGCACCTGCGCACGCCAAAGGTCGGGAAAGGCGGCATAGGCGGGCGAGGATATGAAGCCGATCTCCGCGATGACATCGCTGAGCACCCGGATCAGCTCCTCGGCTTTGGCCAGATCGGTGGATTTCAGGCGATCCGCCGCAATCTTGCCGAATGCCGCCTGTGCGCCGTCGGCGGCGCGGAGGAGGCGCACGGCCGTCGGCCGCGCCAGTCGGCTCGGGCGGATCATCAGGCCGAACCGCGGCGTGCCGGAACGGTCGCCGCCCTGCCTCGGAACAGGCGTGGCATCGAGCGCCGTGGTCGGGCGATCGCTCAGGTCCTGCCCGCGCAGGGCGGGATAGCTGCGGTAGACCGGCTCCAGGATGCCGCCGCGCAGGAGCCCGGCGACCGCCGCGAGCCCGGCATCGGGCGAGCCGCCTTCGGCGAATCGGGCATCGCCGCGCGCCAGGCCTTCGAGCCGATGGCAGGCCCGCTGCGCATGCTTGATGAGATAGACCGCGACGTCCCGGTCGAGGCGGGCGCGCCACGGCGCCCGCGGCAGGCCGGCGCCCTGCTCTGCCCCCGCGGCCAGGAAGCACGGGTCCTCGCCGACGGGCCGGGCGGACGCGGCGCCGAGGGACAGGGCTGCAAGCGCCGCCACGCCGGCGAGGATCCAGCGCGCCGCATCTCCCGTGAGGTTCGGCGCCCGGCGCCGAGTGAATGCCGCTCGGTCAGACATGGCTGAAGTCCGCGGTTCGCCGAGCCGCGACCGGCACCAGCCGTCGAGGCCGATCGGCTTTCCGCGGCGTCGCCGCACGGGCTTCATCGTGAAGCATGGCTCCTCCCGCGATCCCGAGGTCGGGCGCCGCGCGCCGGCCGGCTCAGGGCATGATCGGTGTTTGCTGCACGCCAGGGGCGCATTGCGCAGAAGATTTCGACCACGACGATAGGCCCGCACGTGTTGAAAGGCGATGAAAAAGCCTTGGCTCCTCGGGACATGTCGCGACGGCCCGAAATGATGATGAACGACGTCTTGATGGCGGCCGGGGAAGAAGTCCTCCAGCATCGCGATCTCGCGCATCGCCGCCACCCGCACGGGAGGCCGTCCCGGTCCGCCCGGCTCGAGCGGCCCGCCTCGCCGCGACGCGGCTCACGGATCGTCGAACGCCCCCGCCGCGGCTGCGCGGATCAGCGCGCGCGAGGGCGGCGCCGCTAGACCTTGCGAGGAAAGGCGCTCGAGCCCGTCCACGACGTCCCGCAGGCCACGGACGAGCGCGTGGTGCATGAGACCGCCTCGCCATCTCGGAAAGCCGTAGCCGTGAATCTGCACGAGATCGATGTCGGCGGAGCGCAGCGCGATCTTCTCATCGAGGATGGCAGCTCCCTCGCTCACCATGGGAAGCACGATGGCATCCGCGATGGAGCGCTCGTCCCAGTGGAGCCGATCCCTCCCGGATGCCTCGTTCGCGATGATCTCCGCCACCCTGTCAGAGGGCGATGGCCTCCGGTCCCCGTCCGCGTAGTCGTACCACCCTCCCCCCGCCTTCTGGCCCAATCGGCCGGCCGCGCAGAGCCTGTCGGCGATCGGCGCGAAGGGGGCTTCCCCCCGCGCCCGGGCGGCCTTGCGCTGGAAGGCCGCGATATCGAGGCCGCCGAGATCCTGCGCCTCCAAGGGGCCCATCGGCAGGCCGAAGGCGCGCATCGCCGCATCGACGGCCGATGGCGTCGCGCCGGCAAGCAGCAGCCGTTCGGCCTGCGCGCGCGTCGCCTTCAGGATGCGGTTGCCGATGAAGCCTTCGCAGATGCCGGCGCGGACCGGGATTTTTCCGAGCAGGCGGGCGAGCGCGAAGCCGGTCGCCAGAACCTGCGGCTCCGTCGCGTCCGCCGGCACGATCTCCAGGAGCTTCATCACGTGGGCAGGGCTGAAGAAATGCAGGCCGAGGAACCGTTCCGGCCGCGCCAGCCCGTCGCCAATCCGGTTCGGATCGAGATAGGACGTGTTGGTGGCGAGCACCGCATCGGGCCGGCACGCGTCCGAGAGCCTGCCGAACACGGCGCGCTTGACGGCCATATCCTCGAAGACCGCCTCGACGACCAGGTCCGTCTCGGCGAGCCGGCCGTAATCTTCGCTGCCGACGATCCCGGCCATGCGCTCGGCCGCCATCTCCGCCGTCATGCGACCGCGCTTCACGGAAGCCTCGAAGATCGCGCGGATGCCGGCGAGGCCACGCTCGACCGCCTCCGCATCACGCTCGACGAGAACGACCGGCAGGCTGGCATCCCGGAGCGCGGCGGCAATGCCCGCTCCCATCGTGCCGCCGCCGACGACGGCGGCAGACCGGATGTCGCGCGGCGTCACGCCGGCGAGCTCGGGCGGGCGGGGCGCCGCGCGCTCGGCGAAGAAGACATGGCGAAGGGCGGCGGCCTGCGCGGAATCGCGGAGCTCGAGAAAGGTCGCGCGCTCATAGGCCATCGCGCCCGCGAAATCCGTCATGCTCGCGTTGCGGAGGGACGCGAGAGCCCGGAGAGGCGCGAGTTCCTGTCTCGCCCTTGCGGCCACAGCCTGTTCCGCGCGTTCCCAGAAGCCGGCTTCCACCGCCGGCACCGGGCGGCTGGAGATCGGCTGCGGCGCAGGCTTGTCGGCGATGTCGCGCGCGAGGGCGATCGCGCCCGTGCGCAGGTCGCCGTCGATGACGGCGTCGACAAGGCCGAGCTCTCGCGCCCTCGCCGCGCCGACGGGGCTGCCGCTCGTCACCAGATCGACGGCGGCTGCGGGGCCGACCAGGCGCGGCAGGCGGACGGTGCCGCCGGCACCGGGGATGATGCCGAGCTTCACTTCCGGCAGGCCGAGGCTGGCGGAGGCAGCGGCGACGCGATAGGCGCAGCCGAGCGCCACTTCCAGGCCGCCGCCGAGCGCGCTGCCGTGGATCGCCGCGACCCAGGGCTTTCGCGCCCCCTCGATGCCCGCAACCACGGCCGGCAGATGCGGCGGCTGGGGTGGCCTGCCGAGCTCCCCGACATCCGCACCGGCCATGAAGGTGCGACCCGCGCAGACGAGAACGACGGCCTTCACGGCATCGTCCGCGTCGAGCTGCCTCACCGCCTCGAGCAGATCCGCGCGAAGCTGCTGGGAAAGCGCGTTGACCGGCGGATTGTCGATCGAGACGACGGCGACCGATCCCGTCCTCGTGATGGACATCGTCATGGTCTGGCCTTCCCGGCGAGGAGATCGGCTTCGACCCAGAGACTGCGCCGCCGAAGCCGGAGATCCGCGGGGGCGATGGTCGAGGACGGAAACCGCCGCGCGGCAGCCGCTGCTGTCGCGGCTCGGTGCATCCGGGCATCTCGGCCGGGACGAGCACGATCCATGCGCCGGACCTCTCATGCGTTCAGGGGGCGACGCCATATCGCCGTGCGAAGCGATTGGCGACGAAGGCGGCACGGCTGGCCGCCGACTTCGATCCAAAACATAATTGACCGGCCGGCCGGTTTATGCAACGGATTTCTCCGTCGATGCCCGCGACCCCGGAGGAAGCGTGTCCCAGACCGATACCGTCATCGCCGAAGCCACCGATGGCGTCCTGCGCCTGACGCTCAACCGCCCCGACAAGCTCAACGCCTTCAACGAAGGGATGCATCTCGCCCTCCGGGCCGGCTTCGAGCGTGCACGTGAGGACACCGATCTTCGTGCGGTGCTGCTGACCGGTGCCGGCCGCGGCTTCTGCGCGGGCCAGGACCTCGGCGACCGCGATCCCCGCAAGGGCACGCCGGATCTCGGCCACACGATCGAGACCTTCTACAATCCGCTGCTGCGCCTCATCCGCAGCCTCGAAAAGCCCGTGGTCTGCGCCGTCAACGGCGTGGCGGCCGGCGCGGGGGCCAACCTCGCCTTCGCCTGCGACATCACCCTCGCCGCCCGCTCCGCCCGCTTCATCCAGTCCTTCGCCAGGATCGGGCTCGTGCCCGATTCCGGCGGCACCTGGAGCCTGCCCCGCCTCATCGGCGAGGCCCGCGCCAAGGCCCTGGCATTGACGGCGCAATCCCTCGACGCGGAAACCGCCGCCGACTGGGGCTTGATCTGGCGCGCGGTCGACGACGACACGCTGATGGACGAGGCCGCTGCCCTTGCGACCCGGCTCGCCGCCGGCCCCACCAAGGGCTATGGCCTGACGAAGCGGGCCATCCAGGCGGCGGCCGCCAACTCGTTCGACCGGCAGCTCGATCTCGAACGCGACCTGCAGCGGGAGGCCGGCCGCAGCGCCGATTATGCCGAAGGCGTCACCGCCTTCATCGAGAAGCGCGAGCCGGCGTTCAAAGGCCGATGAGCGCCGATCTCTCACCGCAAGCGCTCGCGGAGGCCTGTGCCCGCTCGATGTGGGCCGAGGACAACGCGTCCCAGTCGCTGAACATGGCGCTTCGATCCGTCGGGCCGGGCACGGCGACGGTGACGATGACCGTCACGGCGGGCATGCTGAACGGTCATCGGACGTGCCATGGCGGCTACATCTTCTCGGTCGCGGACTCCGCCTTCGCATTTGCCTGCAACAGCTACGATCAGCGGACGGTGGCCCAGCATTGCTCCGTCTCGTTCATCGCCCCCGCATTCGAAGGCGACGTGCTGACCGCGACGGCACGGGAAGTGTCGCGCCGCGGTCGGGGAGGCATCTACGACGTCAACATCGTCAACCAGAACGGCGAGCACATCGCGGAATTTCGCGGCCACTCGCGCACCGTCAAGGGACGCCACCTGCCGGATTAGGCCGGACGCCCGCGCGCCGAATCCCACCGGAGGAGACATTCATGGAAGACCTGTCCCCGCGCCCGGGCGATCTGGAGACGATCGAGACGGCATCGCGCGACGAGATATCGGCAGTCCAGCTCAAACGCATGCAGTGGTCGCTGACCCACGCCTATGAGAACTCGCCGTTCTACCGACGGCATTTCGACGAGGCGGGCTCGCACCCATCCGACCTGAGGAGCCTTTCCGACCTCGCCAAATTCCCCTTCACCACCAAGAAGGACCTGCGCGACACCTATCCCTTCGGCATGTTCGCCGTGCCGCGCGAGAAGCTGGCCCGGATCCACGCCTCGTCGGGCACCACCGGCAAGCCGACGGTCGTCGGCTACACCCGGGAGGACGTCGACACCTGGGCGAGCGTCGTCGCCCGCTCGATCCGCGCCTCGGGCGGCCGCGCGGGCGATATCGTGCATGTCGCCTATGGCTACGGCCTCTTCACCGGCGGCCTCGGCGCGCACTATGGCGCCGAGAAGCTCGGCTGCACGGTCGTGCCGATCTCCGGCGGCATGACGGAACGCCAGGTCGCGCTGATGCAGGATTTCAAGCCGCGCATCATCATGGTCACGCCCTCCTACATGCTGTCGATCCTCGACGAGTTCCGCCGCCAGGGCGTCGATCCCAGCGAAAGCTCGCTCGCCGTCGGCATCTTCGGCGCAGAGCCGTGGACGAACGCCATGCGCCAGGAGATCGAGCACGCGTTCGACATGCATGCCGTCGACATCTACGGCTTGTCGGAGGTCATGGGGCCGGGCGTCGCCAGCGAATGCGTCGAGACCAAGGACGGCCTGCACGTCTGGGAGGATCATTTCTACCCCGAGATCGTCAGCCCGGAAACCGGCGAGGTCCTTCCCGACGGCGAGATCGGCGAGCTGGTCTTCACGACCCTGACCAAGCAGGGCCTGCCGATCATCCGTTACCGCACGCGCGACCTGACACGGCTTCTGCCGGGGACCGCGCGCTCCATGCGGCGCATGGAGAAGATCACCGGCCGCTCCGACGACATGATGATCCTGCGCGGCGTCAATGTCTTCCCGACCCAGATCGAGGAGCAGATCCTGAAGTGCCGGGGACTCGCGCCGCATTTCCAGATCGAGCTGACGCGCTCGGGCCGCATGGACGACATGACGGTGCATGTCGAATGCACGCTCAATTCGACCGACCAGGGGTCCCGATCCGGATCCGCCAAGGAGCTCGCCCATCACATCAAGAGCATCGTCGGCGTCTCGACGAAGATCGTCGTGCACAATCCCGGCGGCGTTGCGCGCTCGGAAGGGAAGGCCAAACGCGTGGTCGACAACCGCCCGAAGGAATGAGTAGACAGGATAGTGGGCCGGCTCTCCATCGAACCGGCCGTATACTTTCGCAACATTGGCCACCGACCGGACCTGTCGCGCTGGCAATGGGCAGAGCAGGACGCCATGGCAAGGACCCGCGCAGTCGATTTCGAAGAGAAACAACGCGGCATTCTGGCGAATGCTGCGGCTGTGTTTGCCGAAATGGGCATGGAGAAGGCATCGATGTCGATGATCGCCTCCCGGAGCAATGTGTCGAAGGCCCTTCTCTACCATTACTACCCGAGCAAGGATGCGCTCATCTTCGATATCGTGCGCACGCACCTGACCGAGCTCGACACCGCAATCGCCGCGGCCGACGAGACCGAGGCTGCCCCGCAGGAGCGGCTGCGCCGTCTCGTCCGCGCGATCCTGGAGAGCTATCGGGGAGCCGACAACGAGCACAAGGTGCAGCTCAACGGCACGAGCGCCCTTTCCGCAGAGCAGCTGTCGGAGCTGAAGACGATCGAGCGGCGGATCGTGAAGCGCTTTTCCCGCGTCATCATCGAGGTCAACCCTCGGCTGAACGACGAGCGGCCACTGCTGACGCCGGTCACGATGTCGCTCTTCGGCATGATGAACTGGGTCTACATGTGGTTTCGGGCCGACGGGCCGATCTCGCGCGACGAATATGCCGACATCGCCACGACCCTGCTCCTCGAAGGCGTCAAGGCCGTCCGGTGAGCCTCGCCCTTGCGGAATGAGGGGCCGGCCGAATGCCCTCGCCGCGCCTCACGCCGCGGGCGGGGCAGCGGCTCGATCCCTGGCCTTGGCCACGATGGTGAGGACGTCATAGCGCGCGACCGTCTCGCCGTCTTGGTTGGTCACCTCGCAATCCCAGCGCACCTCGCCATGCTCAGCCTTGGCCCACGGATTGATCTCCTTGCAGGTGAGCTGCACCTGCAGCGCATCGCCGGGATTGACCGGCTTGAGGAACCGCAGATTGTCGATCCCGTAATTGGCGAGGACCGGGCCCGGCGCCGGATCGACGAAAAGGCCCGCGGCGAAGGAGACGATGAGATAGCCGTGGGCAACACGCCCCTCGAAGAACGGGTTCGCCTTGGCCGCCGCCTCGTCCATATGCGCATAGAAGGTATCGCCGGTGAAACGCGCGAAATGGTCGATGTCCTCGAGCGTCACCACGCGCCTTGCGGTCGTGAGCTGGTCGCCGATTCTGAGCTCGGCGAGCGACTTGCGGAACGGATGCTCGCCCCCTTCCCGCGCTTCCGCGCCCTGCAGCCAGCGGCCGGTGACGGCGCAGAGCAGCGTCGGCGCCCCTTGCACGGCGGTGCGCTGCATATAGTGCTTCACGCCGCGCAGGCCGCCCAGCTCCTCGCCGCCACCGGCGCGGCCGGGGCCGCCGTGCACCAGGCCCGGAAGAGGCGACCCGTGGCCGGTCGAGCTCTTCGCGCTGACGCGATTGCCGATCATCACCCGGCCGTGGAACGGCGCCAGGCCCAGCACCACCTCCTCGGCGAAGGCCGGGTCGTTGGTGAAGACGGAGGCGACGAGGCTGCCCTTGCCGCGCCGCGCCAGATCGACGGCCTCTTCCAGGCTGTCGTAGGGCATGACGGTGCTCACCGGGCCGAAGGCCTCGACATCGTGCACGGCGCGCGCCGAAGCCGGCTTGTCACAGTAGAGCAGCACGGGATCGAGGAAGGCGCCGGCGCCGGCGTCGCCGGATATGACGCTGGGATTGTCGGGATCGCCTGCGACGATCTCGGCATCGGCGGCAAGGCTGCGGATGCCGGCGCGCACGTCCTCGCGCTGGGCCAGGCTGGCGAGCGGGCCCATGCGGACCGCCTCGTCCGCCGGATTGCCGACCGGGGTCTTGCCGAGGCGCTCGCGCAGGGCCTCGATCAGGGCCTGGATATAAGCGCGCGGCGCGATGACCCGGCGGATCGCAGTGCATCTCTGGCCGGCCTTGACGGTCATCTCACGGGCGACCTCCCTGACGAAGAGGTCGAACTCCTGGGTGCCGGGCCCGGCGTCGAGGCCGAGCACCGCGGCGTTCAGGCTGTCGGCCTCCATGGTGAAGCGCACGGAATTTTCGACGATCGCCCGATGGATCTTGAGGCGCCGGCCGGTCGCCGCCGAGCCGGTGAAGGTCACGACGTCCTGGCCTTCCACGTGATCGAGCAGGTCGCCGACCGAGCCGCAGATCAGTTGCAGGGCTCCGTCCGGCAGCAGCTTGGTCTCGACGATGTGGCGAACCATCAGTTCGGCGAGATAGGCCGTCTGGCTCGCCGGCTTGACGATCGCCGGGACACCGGCGAGCCATGTCGGCGCCAGCTTCTCCAGCATGCCCCAGCAGGGGAAGTTGAAGGCGTTGATGTGGACGGCGACGCCCTGCAGCGGGGTCAGGACGTGCTGCGCGGAGAAGCTGCCGTCCTTTGAAAGCGCCTCGACGTCGCCGTCGAGCAGGAGACGGGCGTTCGGCAATTCGCGCCGGCCCCTGGAGGCGTAGGAGAGCAGCGTGCCGATACCGCCTTCGATGTCGATCCAGCTGTCCGCCCGCGTCGCGCCGGTCGCCGTCGACAGCGCGTAGAGCTCTTCCTTGCGCTCCAGAAGCGCCTGGCCGAGCGCCTTCAGCATGGCGGCTCGCTCGTGGAAGGACATGCGGCGCAAGGCGGCGCCCCCCTTGGCGCGACCATGGGCGAGCGCCGCCTTGAAATCGAGTCCGCCGGAATCGATGAAGGCGACGGCTGCGCCGGTCGAGGCGTCGAGCAGGGGCACGCCGTCGCCGGCGCCGGACGCCCACGTGCCGCAGACATAGCTTTCGAGCCGACGCGGTTGCCTTGCCTGGGGTGTCATGGTCTCGTCCGCCTCCTAAAGCGTTTTGCGATTTGGCGGAATCGCCAAGGATCGCAAAGACGCGTCGAAACAAGGAGCTGGAGCAAAGCGGCGTTTCCGCCCAAACGCGCTTTGCTCTAGTTCAGTCCCAACCCGATCAGCTGCGCATCCGCCACCGCCTGCCATTTGGCGAGCAGCGTCTCGTTCGATGCGTGTCGCAGCCCGAAACGCGCCTGCGCCTCGAAGCGGGGGGAGTTGGAATGCCCGAAGGTCGCGGCGACGCGGGGATGCCAATAGGCGATCGAGCTTCTCGCCTTCGCCGTGCCGCCGCCGTCGCCGGTGACGCGAACCAGGCCGGCGACGCCGAACTCGGCATGCCGCGTCTCGCGCGGCAGGATGGCGCGGAAGACCTCCGCCAGCGGCTGGTAGGAGACGCGGGACAATTCGTCCAGCTGTATGACGGTCGCAAGCCCCATCAGCACGTTCATCACCACGGCATCGACCCAGCCCTCGAGCGGATAGTGGAAGACGGAAAGGCGCATGTCGCCGCCCTGGCGCCTCGCCCCGATCTCGGCGTCGCGGGCGAGCCTCGCGGCCCAGGGATGGTGCACGGCATAGCGGCCGGCATCGGCGCCGAAGGTCTCCATGATCTTCAGGACGCGCCCGGCATGGTCCGCCTTCTCCAGCACGATGCGGGCCGCCGTGATGCGCTCCTGGATGCCCGGCGCGTCGTTGATCGTGCCGGCAAAGCCGGCCGACCCGGCAAGCTCGCTGTCGACGAAGCTCGCCATCAGGCGAAGCAGCTCTCCCCGGTAGCGCGGCGGCACGTTCGCCGGCGACGAGAGAATGCCGCCTTGCGCGACATAGTCCTCGATGGTCATCGTATCGGACATCACGTCCCCTTTCGGCTCGACCGGATGCCGCCGGACTTCACTGGTCGTAGCTGACGACGATGCGGTCGGTGAGCGGGAAGCACTGGCAGGTCAGCACGTAGCCCTGGCGCACCTCGTAGTCCTCCAGCGCGTGGTTGACCTCCATCTCGACGTCTCCTTCCAGAACCTTGGCCCGGCAGGTGGAGCAGACGCCGGCCTTGCAGGCGTGGGGAGCGTCCATCGCGTTCTCGAGCGCGGCGTCGAGCAGGCTCTGGCCGTGCTTGGAGAACTTGAAGATGCGCGTCGCGCCGTCGAGCGTGACGGTCGCCTCGCAGGCCGCTCCCCGATCGGCGCCGGCCGCCGCCTCCACCTTGCGGCGGGCCCGGCCGGGCTGCGAGGACGCGAAGAGCTCGAACTTGATCTGGTCGTCGCGCAGCCCGTGGTCGCGCAGGGCCGCGGCGATCGCCAGCATCATCGGCTCGGGCCCGCAGATGAAGGCGGTCGCGACGGAGCCGGGGTCGATCCAGCTCTTGAACAGCGCCGCGCATTTCTCGCCGTCGATCCGACCGGTGAAGAGGTCGATATCCTGCGCCTCGCTCTCCAGCACATGCAGAACGGACAGCCGGTCGAGATGGAGGTTCTTGAGGTCCTCCAGCTCCTCCCGGAACATGATCGAGCTGATCTGCCGGTTGGCATAGACCAGCGTGAAGCGGGATCGCGGCTCGCGCGCAAGCACCGTCTTGATGATGGACAGCACCGGCGTGATGCCGCTGCCGCCGGCAAAGCCGAGATAGTGCCTGGCGGCCTCCGGCTCGAGCGGCGTGAAGAACGCGCCCATCGGCGGCATGGCTTCCAGCCTGTCGCCGACCTTCAGGCTTTCGTTGGCCCAGGTGGAGAAGCAGCCGCCGTCGACGCGCTTGATGCCGACCTTCAGCACCCCCTCGTCCCTGCCGGCGCAGATCGAGTAGGAGCGGCGCAACTCCTCGTCCTCGAACCGGCGCCGGAAGGTCAGGTACTGGCCCTGCGTGAAATCGAAGACGGCCCGGTCCTCCTGCGAGGGCAGCAGCGTGACGACGACCGCATCGCGCGTCTCCCGGCGGACTTCGGTGACGGTCAGGGAATGAAAACGTGCCATGAGGGCCCCTTCCCGTGCATCAGATGCATTTGAAATAGTCGAACGGTTCCAGGCAGTCGGTGCAGCGACAGCTCGCCTTGCAGGGCGTCGAGCCGAACTGGCTGATCCTCTCGGTCCGCTGCGATCCGCAGCGCGGACAGGCGATCACGAGGCTCGAACGGCCGGCGAGCCTGTCGATGCGTCCGGCAAGCCGGCCCTCGGCCGCCGTGCCGTCGATCGGCGGGGCGATGCCGTAGGCGCGCAGCTTCTCGCGGCCTTCGGCGCTGATCCAGTCCGTCGTCCAGGCGGGAGAGAGCCGGCGTTGCAGCCGCACCGTGCCGAGGCCCCGGCCGGCGAGCGCCCGCTCGATATCGAGGCTGATGGCCGCGGTGGCGGGACAGCCCGAATAGGTCGGCGTCACCGTGACCACCAGCGTCCCATCCTGCCATTCGACATCGCGGATGACGCCGAGGTCGGTGAGCGACAGGACCGGAATTTCCGGGTCCGGCACCGCCGACAGCCAATGCCAGATCTCCTCGACGGCGGGGTGGGGTGCCGTGACCATCCCCGACCCCTACCAGACCGCGCCGGGATAGGCGCGCTGCAGGAACTGCAGCTCGGCCAGGATGTAGCCGAGATGCTCGGTGTGCACGCCGTGGCGGCCACCCTTGTGCATGTGGCCGTCCGCCGGCTTCTTCAGCGTGGCTTCGGCGAGCCCCTCGGACACGATCTCGTCCCACTCCGCCGCGAGGCTCCGCGGTTCCGGCACGACGCCGGCCTCCGCAAGGGGGGCGTCGACCGCATCGCCGACGAACATCTCGCCCGTGAAGGGCCAGAGGTCATCGAGCGCGCGCTGCATGCGCAGGTGGCTTTCGGCCGTGCCGTCGCCGAGGCGCACCACGAGGTCGCGGCTGCGGTCGAGATGATAGGAAACCTCCTTGAAGGCCTTTTCCGCAATCTCGGCGACGCGCCGGTCGGTCGAGCTCTTCAGCGCCTTCAGCAGCAGGTGATGCCAGACATCGAAGAGGAACTGGCGCATCAGCGTCTTGCCGAAATCGCCGTTCGGGCGCTCGACCAGCAGGATGTTGCGGAACTCGAAACCGTCGCGCAGATAGGCAAGATCGTCCGCCGAGCGGCCCCTGCCTTCCACCTCGCCCGCAAGGCCGAGCCAGAGCTGCGTCTGGCCGATCAGATCGAGGGCCGTGTTGGCGAGCGCGATATCCTCCTCCAGGGCCGGCGCATGACCGCACCATTCGGAGACGCGATGGCCGAGGATCAGCGTCGCGTCGCCGATGCGCAGCAGGAATTCGAAGAGCGCGGTCCGATCGACCGCCGGTTCGAGCGCCGCGGTCGCCATCACATGTGCCCCACGTCGTCGGGAATGTCGAAAAAGGTCGGGTGGCGATAGATCTTGGCGTTCGACGGCTCGAAGAGCGGCCCCTTCTCCGAGGGAGCGCTCGCCGCGATGTCGCGGGACCTCACCACCCAGATGCTGACGCCCTCGCTGCGGCGCGTATAGACGTCGCGGGCATTGTTGATCGCCATCTCGGCGTCGGGCGCATGCAGGCTGCCGACATGGCGATGGTTGAGGCCGTGCTGCCCCCGGATGAAGACTTCCCAGAGCGGCCATTCGCTGGACATGTCGGCGCCTCCCGTGTCTTCGGCCTCATGCGGTGGCGGTTCGCGCAGCGGCAGCGTGGTCGGCGGCCTTGTCCGCATAGGCCGTCAGGCCGTCGCGGAACCAGGCGCCGTCGTCCCAGGCCTTTCGACGCGCGTCGAGGCGCTCCGCATTGCAGAGGCCGTTGCCGGCGATCACGTTGAAGAACTCCGCCCAGTCCGGCTCGCCGAAGTCATAGCCGCGCTTCTGCTCGTTCCATTTGAGGTCCGGGTCGGGAATGGCGAGGCTGAGATACTCGGCCTGAGGCACCGTCTGGTCGACGAACTTCTGGCGCAGCTCGTCGTTGGAGTTCTGCTTGATCCGCCACGCCATCGACTGGGCCGAATGCACCGAAGCCTCGTCGGAGGGGCCGAACATCATCAGGGAGGGCCACCACCAGCGGTTCAGCGCATCCTGCACCATGGCCTTCTGCGCCGGCGTGCCCCTCACCATCTTCATCAGCACGTCGAAGCCCTGGCGCTGATGGAAGCTTTCTTCCTTGCAGATGCGGATCATGGCCCGGGCATACGGGCCGTAGGAACAGCGCTGCAGCGGGACCTGGTTCATGATGGCCGCGCCGTCGACCAGCCAGCCGATTGCGCCGATATCGGCCCATGTCAGCGTCGGGTAGTTGAAGATGGAGGAATATTTGGCCTTGCCGGCATGGAGCTGCTCGTACATCTCGTCGCGGCTGACGCCGAGCGTCTCGGCGGCGCAGTAGAGGTAGAGGCCGTGGCCCGCCTCGTCCTGCACCTTGGCGAGCAGGATGGCTTTCCGCTCCAGCGTCGGCGCCCGGGTGATCCAGTTGCCTTCCGGCAGCTGGCCGACGATTTCGGAATGGGCGTGCTGGCTGATCTGGCGCACCAGCGTCTTCCTGTAGCTCTCCGGCATCCATTCCTTCGGCTCGATCTTCTGGCCGGCGTCGATGCGCTCCTGGAAAGCGCGCTCCTGCGGATCCATCTCGTCGAGGGAGCGGATGCGGGCGCCGTCGGTCTTCACCAGCTGTGCATACATGACCCTCGCCTCCTGGCTGCGCGCTTCAGACGCGCCCGAGAATGATGGCGGTGCCCTGGCCGAGAGCGATGCCCACCGCGCACGGCGCCCGCCCGATCTTCCCCGCGCATGGGGACAGCAGGCCCGCCGAGGGGCTGATCGGCGTTCCCGCCGCATCGCAGACATGGGCCTGGTTCATGCCTTCCTCCCCGGATGCGCACGCCTTCGGCGTCAATTAACCGACCGACCAGTCACTCAATTAGCACGAAACACGTCACGGATAAATGGAATTTTTCTGAATTTCTGTGACATTCAAGCGCACACGCCATGGCTTGCCGCCGCTGCGGCACGCGACAGCCTGCTAGATCGGGTCGGCGCGCAGCGCCTCGAGGCGCTCGATCCGATTCGCGCCCGCCGGTGTCCGTTCCGGCAATCTTCCCGCCCCATCGATGAAGTGGCGGCCGACATGGCCGTCGGCCTTCTCGGAGAGCCTGACATAGAGGTCGGCGAAGACCCGCCGCGCCTCTCCGCCCGGCCAGCCGGCGGGCAAGGCCGACTTGGGAAGCTGCGGCTCCCGCAGCATGATCAGGCGGTATTGATGCACCAGAAGGAGCCGCGCAACCAGGCAGGCCAACGGCGAGAGAGAAGAGCCGTCCCCGATCCGCTGCGAGAACCCGCCAAAGCGATGCAGGAACTCGTCATAAGCCGCCGCGAAACGCGGCAGGTTCCAGGCCTCGTCCACGAAGTCCTTCAGGGCGCCGCCTTGGGTCGCGAGCGTCGCGTCGAAGACGACGACGCGTTCCGGCAGGTGCGTCGCGGGGTGGGTCCCCATCGCCAGACGCGGGCCGAGCTTGGCAAAGCCGTCCCGCTCCAGACCCTGCATGATCTCGTCCGGAGCGGGGCCGTTGATCAGGACGAATTGCCATCGCGCTGCCGGTGCCGGCCCGTAGAGAAGAGCGGCAGCCCCGGCAAATTCCGTCTGGGCGTCGGCAGTCAGCCGGTAGTAGCTCCGGCGCCCGTCGCGCTCGCCGCGAAGCCGTCCTGCCGCGACCAGCCGCGACACCGCCGTCCGCACCAAGGTTTCGGTGATCCCGACGCTCCGGCAGGTTTCGATGAGATTTCCGATCCAGACCACGCCGCCCCGCGGCTCGACGACATCGCCATAGATGGTGACGATGAAACCCGCCGCCCTGACCGTCAGGCCGGTCAGCAGCCGCTCGACCGCCTCCCCCAGGCCATGTCCGGGCTCGTCGCTCTCGATCGACAACCTGGCCCTGCTCCAGCCTCGCAACGCGTCCGCATCCCTTACAGTGGGATGCCGGCGATGTTCAAGCGAGCGCGATCACGGGAAGGAGGGTCCAGCGTCGGCATCTCCCGCCCCGAGCGGTGCGTCAGCCTCGCCCCGCAAAGAAGCGCATCAGCAGGGCCGTCTCGCGTTCCTCGCCCGCGTGATCGGCGGCCACCGCGGCGTAGAACTCCGCCATCGCCGTGTAGACCGCGCTTTCCGGCCGGTCCTCGCCGATGGTCGCGGCGATCTCGCGCATCTCCGGCACCCAGCGATAGGCCTTGGGCAGCATGTCCGGGATGCCCTTGGCCAGGCGCGCCAGCAGCTCGGGCTGGCTCGCGCCGAGCTCGTCCAGTAGCGCCCCGCCGACGCCGTGACGGGTGGCGGCGAGGATCATGCCGGCGCCGAGCGCGGTCAGGCCCTTGGTGATGCCGGCATAGGCCATCTTCAGCGCCGAGGCGGCGCCGACGCCGCCCTCCAGCACTTTCGCATCCAGCCCGTGGCCGGCGAGGATCGCGGCGCAGTCGCCGACCGGTCCGCAGAGGTGGAAGGCCGGGCCCTTGCCCTCGCGCTGCGGCGGCGCACCGAAGATGCCGCCGTCGACGAAGGTTGCGCCCGCGGCGGCGACGATGGCGCCGACCTCGCGCGCAGTCGCAGGGCTGACGGCGTTGAGGTCGACATAGACCGGTCTCGTCCGTGCCGCCGCGATGGCGGCGGCCATGCGCGTGGCGAGGCCCACCGCCTTGTCGGGCGGCACGATGGAGAGGAAGATCTCGGCCCCGGCGAGCTCCGCGTCACCGACGCCGATCATGCCTGCGGCCCGGGCGCGGACGATGCTGGCCTCGCTGCGGCCGTCCAGCGAGGTGACGACGCGGGCGCCGCGGGCCGCGAGCCTTGCGCCCACGGCCGCGCCCATCGCGCCGGCTGCGACGACGGCGATGGTCCTGCTCATCCCGGACCTCCTTCGGTTGCGTGCCGTGGCGCACGAGCCGGCGCCGACGCCGCACCGCGCGCTGCAAAGGTCCGGATGACAATGGGCCGAGCCGGCCCGCCTGTCGATGGCGCCGCCCGCGGCAAAACATCCGCGACGCAAGAGCGCGACCGGGCGCGGCCTCGTCTCAGCCCAGCCGCGCGGCGTGCCAGGCGATGTGGTCCGCCATGAAGGTCGAGATGAAGAAGTAGGAGTGGTCGTAGCCCTCGCGCATGGTGAGCGTGAGCGGCATCCCTGCCCTCTCGCAGGCCTCGCGCAGCAGCCAGGGCCGCAGACCCGTATCGAGGAAGCTGTCGGCCGTGCCCTGGTCGACCAGCAGCTCGGGCAGGCGGTGGCCGTCTTCGATCAGGGCGCAGGCGTCCCAGGCGCGCCAGGCCTTGGCATCCGGCCCCAGGTACTTCTCCAAAGCCGGGCGCGACCAATCCGCCGTCGAGGGCTGCACGATCGGCGCGAAGGCCGAGCAGCTGCGATAGCGCCCCGGGTTCTTCAGCGCGATGGTGAGCGCGCCGTGCCCGCCCATGGAATGGCCGAAAATGCCCTGGCGGCTCATGTCGGCCGGGAACTCGGCCGCCACCAGCGCCGGAAGCTCCTGCGTGACGTAGGAATACATCCGGTAATTGGCGGCGTAAGGGGCCTCGGTCGCATCGACATAGAAGCCGGCGCCCGATCCGAACTGCCAGTTGCCGGGCTCGTCCGGCACGTCCGGGCCGCGCGGGCTGGTGTCGGGCGCGACGATGATGACGCCGTGCCGGGCCGCCGCGGCGCGGTATTCGCCCTTCTCCATGACGTTGGCATGGGTGCAGGTCAGGCCCGATAGGTACCATAGTACGGGAACGACGCCGTCCCGCGCCTGCGGCGGCACGAAGACGGCGAAGGTCATCGGGCAGCGCGTCGTCGCCGCCTCATGGCGATAGACGCCCTGCACGCCGCCATGGCTGAGGGCCTTGGAGACGGTCTCCATCAATAGATCACCACGGAGCGGATCGACTTGCCCTCGTGCATCAGGTCGAAGGCGGTGTTGATCTCCTCCAGCGGCATGGTGTGGGTGATCAGGGGGTCGATCTCGATCTTGCCGTCCATGTACCAGTCGACGATCTTCGGCACGTCGGTGCGCCCGCGGGCGCCGCCGAAGGCCGAGCCCCTCCAAACCCGCCCGGTGACGAGCTGGAACGGGCGGGTCGCGATCTCGGCGCCGGACGGCGCCACGCCGATGATGATGCTCTCGCCCCAGCCGCGATGGCAGCATTCCAGCGCCTGGCGCATGGTGTGGACGTTGCCGATGCACTCGAAGGAGAAGTCGGCGCCGCCGCCGGTGAGGTCGACGATCGCCTGCACCACCTTGTCGCGGCCGACCTCGTCCGGGTTGACGAAATGCGTCATGCCGAAGGTCTTGGCCATCTCGACCTTGGAGGGGTTGAGGTCGACGCCGATGATCTTGTCGGCCCCGACCATGCGGGCGCCCTGGATGACGTTGAGGCCGATGCCGCCGAGGCCGAACACCACGACATTGGCGCCCGGCCAGACCTTGGCGGTGTAGACCACGGCGCCGATGCCTGTCGTGACGCCGCAGCCGATGTAGCAGATCTTGTCGAAGGGCGCGTCCTCGCGGACCTTGGCGAGGGCGATCTCCGGCAGCACCGTGAAGTTGGAGAAGGTCGAGCAGCCCATGTAGTGGAAGACCTCGCCGCCCTCGCAGGAAAAGCGCGTGGTGCGGTCCGGCATCAGGCCCTGGCCCTGGGTGGCGCGGATCGAGGTGCAGAGGTTCGAGCGCTGCGACAGGCAGGTCTTGCAGGCCCGGCACTCCGGCGTATAGAGCGGAATGACATGGTCGCCCGCCTTCAACGCGGTGACGCCGGCCCCGACCTCGCGCACGACGCCGGCGCCCTCATGGCCGAGGATCGCCGGGAACTTGCCCTCGGAGTCGAGGCCCGACAGCGTGTAGGCGTCGGTGTGGCACACGCCCGTCGCCATGATCTCGACCAGCACCTCGCCGGCCTTCGGCCCGCCGATCTCGATGGTCTCGATCGTCAGCGGCTTGCCCGCTTCCCAGGCCACGGCGGCACGCGATTTCATGGGTGGCTCCCTTTCGGAGTTGGGGGTGGAGAGGCGGGTCACGAAAGCCTTCTCCACCGAAGGTGGGGAAGGTGGCGCCGCGAAGCGGCGACGGATGGGGTGTGGCGGGCAAGGCTGGCCTTTCGACAATCTTGCACGACGGTCGTGCCAGCTGAACACAGACCGAGACCTGCCCGCCACACCCCATCCGACCCGACTTCGTCGGGCCACCTTCCCCGCTACGCGGAGAAGGCTTTTTCAAGCCCTTACCGCGAGAACTTCTTGTAATGGATGCGCTTGGGGATGATGGAATCGATGCCCAGGCGGCGCTTCTTGTCCTCTTCATAAGCCTCGAAGTTCCCCTCGAACCATTCCACATGGCTCTCGCCCTCGAAGGCGAGGATGTGGGTGGCGAGGCGGTCGAGGAAGAAGCGGTCATGGGAGATGATGACGGCGCAGCCGGCATAATTCTCCAGCGCATCCTCCAGCGCCCGCAGCGTCTCGACGTCGAGGTCGTTGGTCGGCTCGTCCAGGAACAGGACGTTGGAGCCTTCCTTCAGCATCTTGGCGAGCTGGACGCGGTTGCGCTCGCCGCCGGAGAGCACACCGACCTTCTTCTGCTGGTCGCCGCCCTTGAAGTTGAAGGCGGAGGTATAGCCGCGCGAATTCACCTCGCGCTTGCCGAGATAGAGGATCTCGTTGCCGCCGGAGACCTCCTCCCACACCGTCTTGTTCGGGTCGAGCTGGTCGCGCGACTGGTCGACATAGCCCGGCTTCACCGTCTCGCCGAAGCGGATCGTGCCGGCATCCGGCTTCTCCAGGCCGAGCAGCATGCGGAACAGCGTGGTCTTGCCGGCGCCGTTCGGGCCGATGACGCCGACG
Organism: Labrys wisconsinensis; assembly: GCF_030814995.1. Lineage (GTDB taxonomy): Bacteria > Pseudomonadota > Alphaproteobacteria > Rhizobiales > Labraceae > Labrys > Labrys wisconsinensis. Next base: position 303,276 of record NZ_JAUSVX010000009.1, read on the forward strand.
ATGCCGCCCGGCGGCAGGCTGAAGGAGAGGTCGTCGATCAGCAGCCGGTCGCCATAGGCCTTGGACAGGCCCTCGGCCTCGATCACCACGCCGCCGAGGCGCGGGCCGGTCTGGATCATGATCTGCGCCGTCGCGGGGCCCTTCTCGTTGGCCTTGGCCAGCAGGTCCTCATAGGCGTTGATGCGCGCCTTCGACTTGGCCTGGCGCGCCTTGGGCGAGGCCGAGATCCATTCCTGCTCGGCCGCCAGCGCCTTCTGCCGGCTCTCCTCCTCGCGCGATTCCTGCGCCAGGCGCTTCTGCTTCTGCGCCAGCCAGGACGTGTAGTTGCCCTCGTAGGGGATGCCGCGGCCGCGATCGAGCTCGAGGATCCAGCCCGTGACGTTGTCGAGGAAGTAGCGGTCATGGGTGACGATCAGGATCGCGCCGGGATAGTTGCGCAGATGGCCTTCGAGCCAGGCGACCGTCTCGGCGTCGAGATGGTTGGTGGGCTCGTCCAGCAGCAAGAGTTCCGGCTGCTGCAGCAGCAGGCGGCACAGCGCCACGCGGCGGCGCTCGCCGCCCGAGAGCGTCTCGACGCCGGCGTCGTCGGGCGGGCAGCGCAGCGCTTCCATCGCCTGGTCGATCTGGCTGTCGAGGTCCCACAGGTTCTTGGCGTCGATCTCGTCCTGCAGGCGGGTCATCTCGTCCGCCGTCTCGTCCGAGTAGTTCATGGCGACTTCGTTGTAGCGGTCGAGGATCGCCTTCTTGGCGGCGACGCCGTCCATGACGTTCTCGCGCACGGTCTTGGCGGGGTCGAGCTGCGGCTCCTGCGAGAGATAGCCGACGCGCGCGCCCTCGGCCACCCAGCCGTCGCCGGTGAACTCCTTGTCGATGCCCGCCATGATCCGGAGCAGCGTCGATTTGCCCGAGCCGTTGACGCCGAGCACGCCGATCTTGGCATCGGGGTAGAAGGAGAGGTTGACGTTCTCCAGCACCTTCTTGCCGCCGGGATAGGTCTTGTTGAGACCCTGCATGTGATAGACAAACTGATAGGAGGCCATCGCCGCGCCCTGCCGTACTGGTGTTTCGAGGATTGGGCCGGTGTGTACCCGAGGGGGCGCGGCCGGGCAAGGCGCCTGGGGGCAGGATTGCGGGATGACGGTCGGGGATAACAACGATCGGGCGAGGCGGGACCGTTGTCGGCGAAGGCGCGACGCCTGGGCCTCCCCTCCCCCTTGTGGGGAGGGGTAAGGGGCTGGGGGTCGTGTAGGATAGGACGCGACACCGGTCGAAGGGCATCAGGCGTTGTTCTGATCCGTCGAGGCGGGCGTCACGACCCCCACCCCTAACCCCTCCCCACAAGGGGGAGGGGAAAAGCCGGCGTCGCGGGCGATGCATCATGCTGCCCAGTCCCCTCAGATATCATCCCTTATGCAAGCCTTCAGGTGCCCCTCTCCCACCACCCGCAGCGGCGGCACCGTCTCGGCGCAGGCGGCGATCGCCGCGGGGCAGCGGGTGCGGAAGACGCAGCCGGACGGCGGGCTCGCCGGGCTCGGGATGTCGCCGCGCAGGACCTGGCGCTCGCGCGGGCGGTCGAGGTCGGGGGACGGGATCGCCGACAGGAGCGCCCTGGTATAAGGGTGCTGCGGCGTGGCGTAGAGCGCCGCGCTGGGGGCGATCTCCATGATCCGGCCGAGATAGAGCACGATCACCCGGTCGCAGACATATTCCACCACGGCGAGGTCGTGGGAGATGAACAGCATGGTCAGCCCCAGCCGTGCCTGCAGGCCGCGCATCAGGTTGACCACCTGCGCCTGGATCGACACGTCGAGCGCCGAGACCGGCTCGTCGGCGACCAGGAACTCCGGCTGCAGCGTCAGCGCCCGGGCGATGCCGATGCGCTGGCGCTGGCCGCCGGAGAATTCGTGGGCATAGCGGTCGAGCGCGTCCGCCGGCAGCTCCACCTCACCCAGCGCCCGGCGCGCCCGCTCCAGCCGCTCGCGGCGCGTGCCGATGCCCTGGATGTCGAGGCCCTCGGTCAGGATCTCGCCGATGGTCATGCGCGGCGACAGGCTGGCGAAGGGGTCCTGGAAGACATATTGCAGGCGCCGGCGCATGCGGCGCATCTCCCCGGTGGGGAGCGTGACGAGGTCGCGGCCGTCGAACACCACCGATCCGGCGCTCGGCTCGATCAGGCGCAGCACCGAGCGGCCGATCGTGGTCTTGCCGCTGCCGGATTCGCCGACCAGCCCGACCACCTCGCCGCGGCCGACGTCGAAGGAGATGTCGTGCAGGATGCGCAAGCCGCCGGCGCCGCGCGGGCCGTAATCCTTGGCGAGGTTGCGGACGGAAAGGAGCGCGCCAGTCATGCCGGGATTCATGCCGCGATCTCCCGCCAGCGCAGGCAGCGGCTGCCATGGCCGCCGCCGGTGTCGACGATTGCGGGCGGCGCGAGGGTGCAGGCCGCCTCGGCATGGCGGCAGCGCGGCGCGAAGGCGCAGCCGGGCGGCATGGCCCGCAGGCTTGGCACCGTGCCGGCAATGGCGGGCAGCGGCCGGCCGGACTGCCGCAGCGCCGTGGCCGTGCCGAGCCGCGGCGTCGAGGCCAGCAGGCCGATGGTGTAGGGATGGCGCGGGCGCCGGAACACCGCCTCGACCGGCCCCTCCTCGACCACCCGCCCGGCATACATCACCGCGACGCGCTGGGCGATCTCGGCGACGACACCGAGATTGTGGGTGACGAACAGCATGCTCATGCCCCGCTCGCGCTGCAGCTTGCGCAGGAGGTCGAGAATCTGCGCCTGGATGGTCACGTCGAGCGCCGTGGTCGGCTCGTCCGCGATCAGGAGCGTCGGGTCGCAGGCGAGCGCCATGGCGATGGTGGCGCGCTGGCGCATGCCGCCGGAGAGCTCGTGCGGATATTGCCCCGCCCGCCGGCCGGGATCGGCGATGCCGACCTGGCCCATCAGGGCGATCGCCGCCTCGCGCGCCGCGCGCCGATCCGCGCCGCGGTGGACGCGCAGCGGCTCGCCGATCTGGTCGCCGAGCGTGTAGACCGGGTTGAGGCTGGTCAGCGGCTCCTGGAACACCATGGCGACGTCGTTGCCGCGGATCCGGCGCAGCGCCTCGCCCTCGAGCACGGCGAGGTCGCGCACCACGCCGTCCTTGCCGGTGAGGCGCACGCTTCCGGCGGCGATCCGCCCGGTCCCGGCCGGCAGCAGGCCCATGATCGACAGGCTGGTGACCGACTTGCCGGATCCAGATTCGCCGACCAGCGCCAGGGTCTCGCCGGCCGCGATGCTGAGGTCGAGGCCGGCCACGGCGGTGATCTCGCCGCCACGCCCGCGGAAGACGGTGGTGAGGCCGCTGATGGCGAGGGTGGGCTGCGTCGAGCCGATCGTCGGACGCGACGCCGGCCATTCCCCTCCCCCTTGTGGAGAGGGGTTAGGGGTGGGGGTCGTTGACATCGGGCGCGCCCTGTCCTGTTCGACCCCCACCCTTCATCCCTCCCCACAAGGGGGAGGGAGGGCACAGGCGTCGCGTCGAGCTCCGACCACATGGCGTCTCGCCCCGCCGAACAGCCATACCTTTCCTCCGCTGCAGTCCTTCAGGGCGTCTCATCCCAGCAGCCCCGCTGCGCGCAGGATCGGGTCGATCCGTGCCGCCTCGGCCTCGTCGAGCGTGCGTTGCGGGCGCGCCATCACATTGGTGGCGATGATGCCGAGCCGGCGCATCGCGGTCTTGAAGCCGCCGACGCCGGCGGCGCCCGAACTGGTGCGCGGCAGGCCGACGAAGACGATCTCGAACAGGCGGCAGAGCCGCTCCTGCTCGGCCCGCGCCGCCGCCCAGTCGCCGCGGCGGGCGGCATCCCACAGGCGGACATAGCCGTGCGGGTCGACATTGCCGAGGCCGGGCACCACGCCGTGCGCACCGGCGGCCAGCGCGGAATCGACCACGATCTCCGAGCCGGTCATCAGGAAGATGTCGGGCCGGTCGGCGAGGTCGAGCAGCGCCATGCGGAAATTGCCGTCGTCACCGCTGGAATCCTTCAGGCCCGCGATCGTGCCCTCGCGGGCGAGCGCGACGACGCCGGCTCGGTCGAGCTTGACGTGGACGCAGACCGGGATGTCGTAGGCGACGACCGGCAGGTCGACCGCCGCCTTGACATAGCGGAAATGGTCGAGGATCTCCGGCTGGCTGGTGCGGGTGTAGAACGGCGCGGTGACGACCACGGCGTCGACGCCGATCGCCTTGGCCGCTCTGGCATGGGCGATGACCCGGTCGGTGGTCGGGTCGATCACCCCGGCCAGGATCCTGGCGCGGCCGTTCACCACCCGGACGGTGTGCTCGATGATGGCGCGCCGCGCCGCCTCGTCGTGGAACACCACCTCGCTGGTCGAGCCGAGCACGAACAGCCCGTGCACGCCGCCGGCGATCAGGTGCTCCAGCACGCGGGTGTAGGACGGGAAGTCCACGGTGAAGTCGTCGTTCAGCGGGACGACGACGGGGGGAATGACGCCGGAGAAGGTCATGGTCTGCCTGGGGTTGGGGTCAATGGAGGTCGGATCGGGGGTCGAAGGCGTCGCGCAGGCCGTCGCCGACGAAATTGATGGCGAGCACGGCCAGCACCAGCGCCGCGCCGGGGAACAGCCATTGCCAGGCATATTGCTCCAGCACGATGGTGCTGCGCGCCGCGTTCAGCATGTTGCCCCAGCTCGCCTCGGGCGGCGGCACGCCGAGGCCGAGGAAGGAGAGGCCGGCTTCGAGCAGGATGGCGTTGGCGACCTGCAGCGTCGCATAGACCACCAGGATGTCGATCGCGTTGGGCAGGCCGTGGCGCCAGAGCAGATGGCCGAGGCCGGCGCCCATGCCGCGCGCGGCGACGACGAAGTCGCGCTCGCGCAGCTCCAGGAGCCGGGCCCGCACCATGCGCGCCAGCACCGGCCAGGACAGGAGCGCGATGACGACGATGGTCGGGCTGATGCCCGACCCGGTGATCGAAGCGAGCACCAGGAGGAAGATCACCGGCGGCAGCGTCATGGCGAGGTCGACCAGGCGCATGGCGGCGGCGTCGACGAGGCGAGGACCGAAGGCCGACACCGCGCCGACGAGGAAGCCGATCAGGGTGGAAAGCGCCACCGAGCAGGCCGCTACCAGGAGCGAGATCCGCCCGCCCTGCATCACGCGGGCAAGCACGTCGCGGCCGACGCCGTCGGTTCCGAACCAGTGGCGCAGCGTCGGGCCCTTGTTCATGGCGACGAGGTCGATGTCGTTCGGCCGGTGGCCGAGCCAGAGCGGATAGGCCAGCACCAGGACCAGCAGCGGCACGATGATGGCGAGGCCCGCCAGCGCCGCGCCGTTGCCGGCGAAGCGGCGCAGGGCCCGGCCGGTCGGACCGTCGGGGCGCGGCGTTAGGCGCCAGGCCATCTCAGGCGACCTTGATGCGCGGATCGATGGCGGCATAGGCAATGTCCGTGACGAGGTTAGCCAGGATCACGCAGGCGCCGATGACCAGCGTCGCCCCCATGATCACGGGGTAGTCGCGGCTCTCCACCGCCTTGACCAGCAGGAGGCCCATGCCGGGCCAGTTGAACACGCTCTCGATGAAGATCGCCCCGCCGACGGCGATGCCGATGGTCGAGCCGATCAGGGTGACCACCGGCAGCAGGGCGTTGCGCAGGGCGTGCTTGAGGATGACCCAGCGCTCGCGCACGCCCTTGGCCCGGGCGGTGCGGACATAGTCCTGGCTCATCACTTCCAGCAGCGAGGCCCGCATGTAGCGCATGATCGGTGCCGCCTGGCCGATCGAGAGCAGCAGCGCCGGCAGGACGAGATGGGCGAGGACGTCGCCGGGGCCGGCGGCGCCCCCGGGCGTGGTCATGCCGCCGGCCGGGGCCCAGTGCAGCTTCACCGCGAAGAGATAGACGCCGATCAGCGCCGTGAGGAAGGCCGGGCTGGAAATGCCGACCAGGGCGAGCACGGAGAGCGAGACATCGGTGCCGGAATTGCGCCGCACCGCGCCGGCGATGCCGGCGAGGATGCCGACGACGATGGCGAGGCCGAGGGCCGCGCCCATCAGGAGCAGCGTCGGGCCGATCCGCGACAGCACCAGGCCGAGCACCGGCTCGCCGAAGCGCTGGAGCGAGAAGCCGAGATCGCCCGACAGGGCGCGGGCGAGCCAGGCGAGATATTGCACCGGCAGCGGCAGGTCGAGGCCGAGCCGGGTGCGCAGCGCCGCGACATCGGCCGGCGACATCGGCACGGTCGGGTTGATATAGGCGTCGGCCGGATCGCCCGGCGTCAGCCGCAGCAGCACGAAGACCAGCAGGCTGAGGGCGACCAGCATGGCCGCCCCGATCGCGAGGCGGCGGAGGCAGAAGCGCAGCATGGCGTTTTCTCCGCGGCGGGTGGGGGACGTCGCCTGTTTGGGACTCGACAATTCCGTCAGGGGCGGGCTGGTCCCACGACTGTCCGGAAAAAGCTTCCTGTGCTCAGCGGCTGCAAAATTCTTCTTGAGGCGCAACCGCTTGCCGTCATGGACGGGCTTGTCCCGTCCATCCACGCGAACGCAACGCCGGCCGGTGTTCGCGTGGATGGGCGGATCAAGTCCGCCCATGACGGTCGCGTTTCCTCGATCCTACTGCCCCACCGCCCATGTCTCCGGATGAGCCTGATACGGTCCGCCGCCGGGCGCCGGCGTCCAGACGAAGTTCTTGAGCTTCGTCGAGGCCACGCCGTAGCGCTTGGCGACCCACAGCGTCGCCCAGGGCAGCTGCGCATTCATCGCCTTGCAGACGTCGCGATAGCGGTCGGCGCGTTTGGCTTCGTCGGTCTCGGCCAGGGCTGCGTCGAAGGCGGCGCTCACCTCCGGCATTCGGATATGCAGGAAGTTGGCGCCGGCCGGCGGGATCTGCTTCTCGTTGAGGCCGACATTGAGGTTGCTGGGGTCCGGGCCGTTCTGCAGGCCGGCATAGACCAGCGGGAACTGGGCCGGGTCGGGCTTGGCGGCCATGATCGTGCCGTTATAGGTCGGGGTATCGACCGCCCGCGGCACGACGTTGATACCGACCTGGCCGAGCATCGCCTGGATCGCCGCCAGGACATTGGTGGCCAGCGGCGTGTTGTAATAGGTCAGCACGGTGATCGGCTTGTCGCCGTTGAGCTTGTCCCAGCCCGCCTCCTGCAGCAGCTGGCGCGCCTTGTCGGGGTCGTAGGCATAGGGGTCGGCATCGGCCGGCACCAGGCGCTCGGCGACATAGCCGCAATTGGCCGGCGCCGCGGCGCCCTTGTAGAGGCTCTGGATGATGGCGTTGCGGTCGATGGCGTGCATCACCGCCTGGCGCACGCGCAGGTCCTTCCACAGCGGCAGCTCCTGGTTGAAGCCGAGATAGTTGACCACGTAGGAATTGCCCTCGATCACCCGGAAGCTGCCGGCGTCGGTCAGGGTGGGCACGTCGTCGGCGTCGACATAGCTGAACTGGATCTCGCCGGCGCGCAGGGCCGCGACCGCCGCGGCGGTGTTGCCGAAATAGCGGTTGATGATCCGCGACACCGCCGGCTTGCCGCCGCGATAGTCGGGATTGGCGGCGAGCTCGACATATTGGTCGGTGACATAGCGGCCGAACTTGAACGGCCCGGTGCCGATCGGCGTGGTCGACCACCAGGCGTTCTTGGCCAGCGCATCGGGCGCGATGCCGGCCAGCGCGTGCTGCGGCAGCATCATCACCTTGGTCAGGACGTCGAGCAGGCCGGAGCTCGGCTTGGAAAGCTTGAGCACCACCGTCCGCTCGTCCGGCGTCTCGACCGCGGCGATGGCGGCGAGGCGCGCGGCGAACACGGTGCCGCTCGTGCCCTGCTTGGCGAGCTCGATGGTGAACTTCGCGTCCTTGGCCGTGAAGGGCTGGCCGTCGTGCCATTTGGCGTCGGCGAGGTGGAAGGTGTAGGCGAGCTGGTCGGGGCTCGTCTCGAACCGGTCGGCCAGGACGCCGACGATCGTTTCCAGCTTGTCGTCATAGGCGACGAGCGGCTCGAAATAGAGGCTGAGCCAGGTGAAGCCGGCGGTGGCGGCCAGCGGGTTGAAATTGCCCTGGAAGCCGCCCGGCCCGACATCGAAGCCGCCGGTGATCACCGCCTCCTCGGCCCGCGCCGGGGCGCCGACGGCGGCGCCCAGCAGCGCGGCGCAGAGCGCGAACGCCGACGTCATGGTTCTCAAGCTCATGTCTCCCTCCCCTTTGTTGTCCTCGGAGCGGCCGCCTCAGCGCGCCAGCACGCTCCGGATGCCCCGGTAGTGGCGTTCGAGCCTGTCACGCGCCCGGACGGCGTCGCGGGCGACGACGGCGTCGTAGATCTCCTCGTGGTCGCGCCAGGTGGCGATCGGGTCCGGGTTGCCCAGGCTGAAGAAGCCGGACGCCTTGTGGAAGGCGACCCAGAAGATCTCGATCAGCCGGTCGAGCACGCGGTTGCCGAGGCAGCGGAACAGCAGGCGGTGGAACTGCTGGTCCTCCTCCGGAAAGGCTTCGCCCCGCTCGGCCTTGGCGCGCATGGCATCGAGCGTCAGGCGCAGGGCCGCGAGGTCGGCTTCGCCGATGGCGGTGACGCAATCGGCGATCAGGCCGAATTCCAGCGTGCAGCGGATCTGCAGGACGTCGCCGACATCCCTGAGCTCGCGGCCGAGGCCGTAGGGCAGATGGTCGAGCAGGGGGTCGAAGGAGAAGTCGCGCACGAAGACGCCGATGCCGCGCCGCGTCTCGATGATGCCGACCGATTCCAGCGCCTTGATCGCCTCGCGCACCGAGTTGCGGCTGACCCCGAGCCGCTGGGCGAGCTCGCCCTCGGGCGGCAGCGCCGCGCCGGGCTTGAGCTGCGCCTCGTCGATATAGGCCTTGAGGCTCTCCTGCACCGAGACGTGCAGCAGCGGCGGCCGGTCGAGGCGCTTGATGGTGGGCATGCCCGCTCCCGGAGAGGACGCCGGCCGAGCGCCGGCTCTGATGCGCACCCATATCCACTTGTAGGATATCCGTCAAGCTTGGGGAACGCACCATGCTGGCCGTGCAGCCTTGAAGTGACGCCTCCGCTCGCGCTAGGGCATGGGCACACCAAGCGGGACAACGCCCATGCCCTCCTCCCTTCGTGGCCGCATCATCCTGGTCACCGGCGCCTCGCGCGGCATCGGCCGCGCCGCGGCCCTGGCTCTCGCCGCCGAGGGTGCGACCGTGGTCGGCGTCGCCCGCACGCTCGCCGCCATGGACGGGCTGCAGGACGCGGCGAAGGCCGTCGGCGGCGACCTCTTCGCCGCCGCCGTCGACATGGCGGACGCGCCGCGGATCCACGAGCTCGCCGACCTCGTCGGCACCCGCTACGGCCGGCTCGACGGGCTGTTCGGCAATGCCGGGCTGCTCGGCCCCAAGGCGCCGATCGGCGAAATGTCGGGCCGGGACTGGGATTATGCGATTTCGGTGAATCTGACTGCGAACTGGCATCTCCTGCACGAGTTCGACCCGCTGCTGCGCCGCTCCGACGCCGGCCGCGCCCTGTTCGTCACCTCGGGCGTCGCCTGGAAGCGCCACGCCGGCTGGACGCCCTATGCCGCCACCAAGGCGGGGCTGGAGGCCATGGTCGGCGTCTATGCCAACGAGGTGGCGGACACCCCGGTGCGCGCCAACCTGATCAGCCCCGGGCCGATCCGCACCGAGCTGCGGGTCGAGGCCTGGCCCGACGAGGACCCCGCGACCGTGCCGACGCCGGAGGAGCTGGCGCCCGCCATCGTCATGCTGCTGTCGCCCGGCTTCACCGAGAACGGTGTCATCTACGACTATAGGGAGCACCGGGTGACTCGGCATCAGCCACCGGCCTGAACCACGGATTCACGCTTCCCGCAGCTTTGCCGGCGGGCCGCGGCCGCCCGTGCTAGTGTGCCCGGCAGGATCGGACCGATGCTGCTGCGCGCCACCGCCCTCTTCCTGTTCGCCGTCCTCGCCGCGCCTGCGCTGGCGCAGACGCAGGATCGCGGCTGCGACATCGAGACCTCTTCCTATGTCGTGGTGAAGCCGCCGACCCCGCGGCCGCCGACCGGCCCGGTCGTCGCCGTGCCGCAGACGCCCTGCCCGACGCTGCCGGACCAATGGGACGGCGCCGTCGGCCCGATCGGCGTCGGCATCGAGATCAAGCCGCCGCGCCGCGGGCATCGGCCGGCTGAGAGAGAGGCAGGGGTGACGGACTAAACGGCGCAAAGGCATAGTCGGCCGCAGTGGACAGGCGGCCGACCTCCGCATGACCATGTGATCGGCGGGCCGTTCACGCTGACGCTTAGGCCCTTCGTGGCGTTCGGGATAGGCCAAGACATGAGCCAGAAATTGCTCGGAGCAGCACGTCTTTTCGCGAGTCACTATCAGATCGTCATTTGCGACGATCCGAGGAAGATCGGCAGCGACTTCGCGAACTGGAAAGACGACAAAGGGAATCGAGGTTTTGCAGGGTCGCCGACGTTCCGCTCGGTAGGCACGGAAGCCGACCTCAACGACCACTGGGTAGAGTTGGTGCTGTCAGACGAACCGCCAGACCTTGAAGAGTGGCAGCGCGTCACCTGCGTCGATTTTCGTTCCGACAGCGGAGCCGTGTCCGTCATGTCGGTGATCGACGACGTGCCGCCCATCTCCGCCACTATTGGTCAGGGCGAGTACACCGCTTTTGTTGCCGCCCAGAATGTCGGGGTTGACCAACTGAGTCTGGCCGAAGAGCACGAACTGAGCGACGCGGAGCTGGCTGCTCGAAAAGATCTCGAATGGTACCGAATATTCCTGGTTGCTGGAAAGCCGCAAACCGTCGGGAGGATCGTTGACCGCACCGACGCAGCCGACTGAGTCTGGACTTGAGCCTGTTGCCATGGATATTCGCCCGATCCGCTCCGACGAGGACCTCACGGCCGCTCTCCATGAGGTGGAAACCCTTTGGAGCGCCGAACCCGGTACTCCTGAGGCGGACAAGCTCGAGGTTCTGACCACCCTCATCGAAGCTTACGAGGCCAGGCATCACCCGATTCCCGAAGCGGACCCGATCGGTATGATTCGCTTCTTCATGGAAGAACTGGGCCATACCCAGACCGAATTGGCGGAACTGCTCGGCTCGAGGTCGCGGGCCTCGGAAGTCCTCAACCGCCGGCGTCCCCTGACACTCCACCAGATCTACAGGCTCAACCGGGAATGGGGCATCCCCGCCGACGCCCTGGTCACCCCCTATCCTGTCTCGGAAATCGCGCGCAAACGTGCGTGACGATTGTGTGAGAAATGGTGCCGACGCCCACCGTCAAGCCAGCACGCCTTCTGGAAACGCGCCGAGGAGGTGGTCGACGAAAGCCCGGATCTTTGCGCTCGCGAGCCGGCGCGAGGCATGCAGCACCCAGAGTTCCGTGGGCGGGCCATGCTGGGTGCCCCAGCTCGTCAGGCGCCCGGCGGCGACGTCGGCTCCGACCAGGGATTGCGGAAGCAGGCCCGCGCCGGCGCCCGCGCGCACGGCATCCCGCACCATCAGCTGGGACGACAGGCGCAGCACCGGCTGCGGGGCGAGCGGCGCACCGAAGCCCTCGACATGCCAGAGCGGCTCGGCCGGCGCGTTCGTGCGCACGACCGCGGGAAAGCCTCCCAGATTCTGGCCGCTCGGCGGCCCATGGGCCGGCGTGGCGACGACGATCTGGCGGTCCCTGAGGAAGCAGCGTCCCACCAGCGCGTCGTCGGCGCGCGGGTTGATGCGGATCACCGCGTCATATCCCTCCGCGACCAGATCCACCGGTCGGTCCTCCGCCGTCACCTCCAGCTGCACGTCGGGATAGCGGGTCGAGAAGGCGGCGGCGATCCGGCCCATGGCGATGTGGGAGAAGAGGATGGGCGCGCTGACCCGCAGGCGCCCGCGGGGCCGGTCGCGCCCGGCGCTCACCGCCTCTCCGGCCTCGTGGATTTCGCCCAGCAACCCCTCCGTACGGACGAGCAGGGCCGAGCCCTCCTCCGTTAGCCGAAGGACGCGCCCGCCCCGCTCGAACAGGCGGACACCGAGGCCGTCCTCCAGCTCGATGACCCGCCTGGACAGCGTGGCCTTGGGGCGGCCGGTCCTGCGGCTCGCCGCGCCGAAGCCGCCGTTCGAGGCCACCAGCACGAAATCGGAAAGCGCCGAAAGGTCCATATCCGTCTCATTTCCGGGACAAGCCGTCTATAGTTTCGATCTTAATCCGCACATTCGGGACGGTCTATGAGTCCTCATCGAAAGGAGCAAGACCATGACCCGAACCACCCCTGAATCGGCAAGCCACCCGCGAGCGCCCACGATCCCTGCGAGAGGCCGCGCCCTCCGTCTCCACGCCTATGGCGGCCCGGAGACGGTCTCGATCGACAGCGTCGAGACGCCCGTCCCCGGCCCGGGCCAGGTCCTCATCCAGGTGAAGGCGGCGGGCGTGAACGGCCTCGACTGGAAAGCCCGCGAGGGCTATGTCCGCGATGCCTTTCCCCTCGTCCTGCCCGTCACGCTCGGGCTGGAGCTCGCCGGCGTCGTGCTGCAGGCCGAGGCCGGCGTCGGGCATCTCCGGCCCGGCGACCGCGTCATGGGACCCCTGGCCGGCTTCGGCGCCTATGCAGATTTCGTCGCGGTCGACGCCGGGAAGCTGTGCCTGGTACCCGACGGGCTGTCGGACGTGGAGGCTGCCGCGCTACCGGTCGCCTCGTTGACCGCCTGGCAGCTGCTGGAGGCCACCGGCGTCGCGCTCCCGGGCCGGCGGGTGCTGATCCACGGTGCGGCCGGCGGCGTCGGCGGCTTTGCCGTCCAGTTCGCCAAGTCCGCCGGCGCGACCGTGTTCGCCACCGCCTCGGCGCGCAGCCGCGCGCATGTGCTGCACCTCGGGGCCGACGAGGTGATCGACTATGCCGCCGGGCGCTTCGAAGAGAAGGTCGGCGATATCGACGTGGTTGTCGACCTGATCGGGGGCGATGTGCCGGATCGCTCCTGGTCCGTCCTGGGGCCATCGGGCGTGATGATCAGCACGACCACGCCGGATATTGCCGCGCGGACGCTGCCCGGCCGGCGCGGGATCTGGTTCGTGAATCGGCCCAACGCATCGCGCTTGCACGAGATCGCCGAAGCGGTGGCCTCCGGCAGGCTGAAATCGGCGATCGCGGAGACGGTCGGTTTCGGCGAGCTCCCGGCCGCCATCGAGCGCAACCGCACCGGCCATGCGCCGGGGAAGATCGTGGTCGACCTCGGCCGCTGACCCGGCTCCGAAGCGGGAAACCACCGATTCGATCGACGCGGACGGGCCCTACCCACCACACCGCATCGCCACGGAGCCCACGCCCCCTGCCGGGTCGTGGGCTTTGCTTTGGCCGGTCTGCACAAGTCCCGCCGCGGACGCACGGGGATGGACACCCCATCGCAATATCCCGCCTTGACAGCCCTCTCCGTCTCTGCAAATTTTTACACCAACGACAAAAAATTACAGGGTGGATGAGCGCGTGGCCCAGGCCCTCGGTGCAGCCGTGATCGACGAGGAGGCCTCGCTCGCCACCCGGGCCGCATGGCTCTATTTCGCCGGCGGCTTCACCCAGGCGGAGGTGGCGGCGCGGCTCAACGTGCCGAGCGTCAAGGCCCATCGCCTGATCTCCCGCGCCAGCCGCGATGGCCTGATCCGCGTCTTCGTCGACGGTCCGGTGGCCGAATGCTTCCATCTGGAGGAAGCGATCAAGCAGCGCTGGGGCATCGAGTTCTGCCATGTCTCGCCCGATATCGGCGAGAGCGGCCTGCCGCTGAAGACGCTCGGGCTCGCCGGCGCCGCCTTCCTGCGCTCGCAGCTGGAATCGGGCGGCGAGATGGTGATCGGCATCGGCCATGGCCGCACCCTGGCTGCCGCCGTCGCCCATCTGCCGCAGGTACCGGGCACGAAGGCCAGGTTCGTCTCGCTGCTCGGCGGCCTCACCCGCAAGTTCTCCGCCAGCCCCTTCGATGTCATCCATCGCCTGGCCGAGCGCACCGGCGCCGAGGCCTATGTCATGCCGATGCCGGTGTTCGCCAACACCGCCGCGGACCGCGCCGTGCTGGTCTCCCAGATCGGCATCGCCGACGTCTTCGCCCTCGCCCGCTCGGCGACGCTGATGTTCGCCGGCATCGGCGAGGCGCGCGCCGAAGGCTCGCTCGTCGCATCCGGCATGCTGCGCGCCGACGAGGTCGCCGATCTCGAGCGCGCCGGCGTCGAGGGCGAGATCCTCAGCCATTTCCTCGGCGCCGACGGGCGCGTGATCGAGACGCCGCTGTCGCAGCGCTCGATCTCGGTGGGCGTCGAGGACCTGCACGGCCGGCGCGTCGTCGCCATCGCCGGCGGCCCCAGCAAGACCAGCGCCATACGCGCCGTTCTCAACAGCGACTTTTTGAAGGGACTGATCACCGACGAAGCAACGGCTCGTCGCCTCGTCGGTCCGATACCCGGAGCTTGAAGCTCCCAACCACCAGCACAAGAGCGGCTCCAGCCGCCCAACCATCGATCACGGGAGAAAACGAATGTCCGAAAAGGCGAAAGACTTCTTCAGGCAATTCAAGGCGGGCCGCATCAGCCGCCGCGAGCTGATGGAAGGAGCCGGCAAGCTCGGCCTGACCGCGGCAGCCGCGAACTTCATGCTCAACGCCGCGGCGACGCAGGCCATCGCCGCCGACTTCGACTGGCAGAAGTTCAAGGGGCAGAAGATCAAGCTGCTCCTCAACAAGCACCCCTATGCCGACGCGATGATCGCCGACATCGACAATTTCAAGACGCTCACCGGCATGGATGTCAGCTACGACATCTTCCCCGAGGACGTCTATTTCGACAAGGTGACGGCCGCCCTCTCCTCCAAGTCCGACCAGTACGACGCCTTCATGACCGGCGCCTACATGACCTGGACCTATGGTCCTGCGGGCTGGATCGACGACCTCAACGAGTACATCAAGGACCCGGCCAAGACCAATCCCGCCTATGCCTGGGACGACGTGCTGCCCGGCCTTCGCGCCTCCACCGCCTGGAACGGCGTGCCCGGCGGCGAGCTCGGCTCGGCCGATGCCAAGCAATGGTGCATCCCCTGGGGCTATGAGCTCAACTCGATCACCTACAACAGGAAGATGTACGAGAAGGCCGGCATCGAGCCCGCCAAGAACATGCCGGACCTCGTGGAGAAGTCGGCCAAGCTGACCAAGGACCTCGGCGGCCCCTACGGCATCGGCGTCCGCGGCTCGCGCTCCTGGGCCTCGATCCATCCCGGATTCCTCTCCGGCTATTCCAACTACGGCCAGCGCGACCTCAAGGTCACCGACGGTAAGCTGTCCGCGGCGATGAACACCGCGGAATCAAAGGCTTACCACAAGCTGTTCGTGGAAATGGTCCAGAACTCCGGCCCGAAGAACTGGTCGACCTACACCTGGTACCAGGTCGGCACCGACCTCGGCGCCGGCGCCTCCGCCACCATCTTCGACGCCGACATCCTCGGCTATTTCATGAATGGCGGCGACAACAAGGAGAAGGGCAATCTCGGCTTCCACGCCTTTGCCGCCAATCCGGACGCCAAGGCGCCGACCCCGAACGTCTGGATCTGGTCGCTGGCGATGAACGCCGCCGGCAAGCAGAAGGACGCCGCCTGGTACTTCATGCAGTGGGCTTCCTCCACCGAGCACGACATGTTCGGCGCCCGCAAGATGGACTTCGTCAATCCGGTCCGCGCCTCCGTCTGGAAGGACGAGGAATTCCGCAGCCGCATCGACAAGTCCTATAACGGCTATCTCGCCCAGCACGACGCCTCGGCGCCGGGCGCGAAGATCTACTTCACCCCGCAGCCGCTGTTCTTCGACGTCACCACCCAATGGGCCGAGACGCTGCAGAAGATGGTGGCCAAGGAAGTGCCTGTCGACGACGGCCTCGACCAGCTCGCGGCCTCGATCGACAAGCAGCTCAAGGACGCCGGCCTCGGCTGAGCCGGACACCGCCGGACGGGACGGCGATGCCGTCCCGTCCCCCTCTCGATCCCAGCCGGTTCCCGCGATGACAGCTGCCGCCCCCCTCAAGCGCCGCCGCAAGGCCCAAGTCCTGCCCTATCTCCTCAGCCTGCCCGCGCTCCTGGTGTGCATCGGCATCCTCGTGCCCTTCGTCACCGCGGTCTATTATTCGATGATGCGCTTCCGCCTGAACATGCCGGCGATGAAGGGCTTCATCTGGTTCGGCAATTATCTCGCCTTCCTCTCCGACGCCGAGTTCTGGAACACGGTCAGGGTGTCGCTCACCTATACCGTGCTCACCGTCGGCATCGAGCTGGTGCTCGGCCTGATGATCGCCATGCTGCTGGTCAGGCGCACGCGCTTCAACGACCTCGCCTCGATCCTGCTGCTGCTGCCGCTGATGACGGCGCCGGCCATCGCCGCGCTGATGTGGAAGCTGATGACCAACCCGAATTTCGGGGTCCTCTCCTATTTCGTGCAGAGCCTGGGCTTCGAGGACTTCAAATGGGCCTCCGACACCCGCACGGCCATGCTGACCGTCGTGCTGGTCGATGTCTGGGTCTACACGCCCTTCATCATGATCCTGCTGCTGGCCGGCTTGCGCTCGCTGCCGCAGCAGCCCTTCGAGGCCGCCGCGCTCGACGGCGTGCCGCGCCGCTTCGTCTTCTTCCGCATCACCCTGCCGATGCTGATGCCCTACATCATCACCGCGGCGCTGTTCCGCCTGCTCGACAGCATCCAGCAGTTCGACATCATCTACGCCATGACGCAGGGCGGCCCGGGCAACACGCTGATGGCCTTCCAGGTGCGCGCCTATATCGAGTTCTATTCCTACACCAATGTCGGCCGCTCGGCGGCGCTCCTGGTGATCCTGTGGGCGATCACCTATGCCTTGTCGAACGTCTTCATCAAGCAATGGCTGAAGCTGCGCGAGCGCGCGCACGGCACGGCGTGAGGAGGCGGCCATGGAACACACCTCGCCCCTGGAGCGGATCGTGCGCGGCGTGCTGATCGCGCTGGTGCTGCTCTTCTTCCTGTTCCCGATCTTCTGGATCGTCCTGATGTCGTTCCAGACGAACGAGGACATCCTGCGCATTCCGCCGAGCCCGTTCTTCTCGCCGACCCTGTCGAACTACCAGGCGCTGATCACCGGCAAGCTCACCTCGGCCTCCGGCACGCTCGACATCGCCTTCATGAAGAACCTCGGCAACAGCGTGCTGCTCTCCGCCGTCTCGGTGGCCGTCGCCCTGATCCTCGGCGTGCCGGCGGCCTATGCCTTCGCCCGCTTCAAGTTCCGCATGAGCGAGGACATCGCCTTCACGCTGCTCTCCTTCCGCTTCGCCCCGCCGCTGCTGGTGCTGCTGCCCCTGTCGCTGTTCTTCCGCGACCTCGGCCTCACCGACACCTATCTCGGCCTGATCTGGGTCTACCAGCTCATCGCCCTGCCGCTGATCCTGTGGATCGTCCGCGGCTATTTCGAAGACATCTCGCCCGACATCGAGCATGCCTACCGCGTCGCCGGCCACAGCTGGTGGCGCACCTTCACCCGCATCGCCGTGCCGCTCGCCGGGCCCGGCATCGCCGCGGCCGGGCTGCTCGCCTTCATCTTCTGTTGGAACAATTTCGTGTTCGCGCTGATCCTGGCCTCGGCCGACAAACAGCCGGTGACGGTCGGGGCGCTCGCCTTCGTCACCGCCTCGGGCATCCAGTACGGGCAGGTCGCCGCGGCCATCGTGCTGTCGGTGACGCCGACCCTGCTCCTCGCCCTCTATGCCCAGCGCTACCTCGTCGAGGGCCTGTCGCTCGGCGCGGTGAAAGGCTGAGCCATGGCCCAGATCGAGCTCACCGGCCTCGCCAAGGCCTTCAAGACCGGCCCCGTCTTCTCCGACCTCTCGCTGGTGGCCGAGACGGGCGAGATCGTCGTGGTCTTCGGCCCCTCCGGCGCCGGCAAGACCGTGCTGCTGCGCCTCGTCGCCGGCGTCGCCGAGCCGGATGCCGGCGCGGTCCGGCTGGACGGCCGTGACGTCACCGACGCCCCGCCCGAGACGCGCGGCGTCGGCATGGCCTTCCAGAACTTCGCGCTGTTCCCGCACATGAGCGCCTACGACAACATCGCCAGCGCCCTCACCGCCGGCCGGTGCTCGCCCGAGGCGATCAAGGGCCGGGTCGAGGCGGTGGCGAAGCTCCTCAAGATCGGCCATGTCCTGCAGCACCAGCCGCGCGAGCTCTCCAACGGCCAGAAGCAGCGCACCGCCCTGGCGCGGGCGCTGGCCGCCGAGCCCAAGGTGCTGCTGCTCGACGATCCCCTGCGCAATGTCGACGCCAAGCTGCGCTACGAGATGCGCCTGGAGCTGCCCTCGTTGCTCAAGGCCTCGGGCTCGACCGTGCTCTACGTCACCCAGGACTACAAGGAGGCCATGGCCCTCGGCGACCGCATCGCCGTGCTGCTCGATGGCGGCCTCGCCCAGGTCGCCACGCCGGCGCAGATCTATCGCGAGCCTGCGAGCCTCGGCGTTGCCCGCCTGTTCGGCGACCCCACCATCAACCTGGTGCCGGTCTCGCCGCAGGCCTCGCCCGCCGGCCCGCGCATCGAGCTCGGCGGCAAGGTCCTGCACCTGCCGGCGTCCTATGCCCATGCCGCCGGCACGGACTGCGTGCTCGGCCTCCGCCCGGAGGCGATCCTGGCCGCGGACCGTCCGGAGCCCGAGAGCTTCCCGGTCGAGGTGGTGGCGGTGACGCCGCTCAACGAGAAGACCGTGCTGCTGCTGCGCACCGACGACGGCCGCGAGCTGCTGGCCTCCGAGGCCGGCAACGAGGAGGCGCCGCGCCGGCACGGGCCGGCCCATGCCCGCTTCGACGCCGCCGCCATCCTCTTGTTCGAGGCCGCCGGTGGCCGCCGCATCGCGCCGAGGGCCGCGTGAGGGCGGTGGCGAAGGCCTTTGCTTTGAGCGCCTCCCGCCGGATGCGTCCGGCCCGGCGCACTGCGCGTTCGTTCCGGGAGCAGCCTCTTCATGTCTGACATCGCGCTCACGATCGATGGCGTCGACAAGATCTACCAGCGCCGCGGCAAGCCGCCGGTGCATGCGGTCAAGGCTCTCGACATGGCGGTGGGCAAGGGCGAGATCGTGGCGCTCCTCGGCTCGTCCGGCTGCGGCAAGACCTCGACGCTGCGCATGATCGCCGGCTTCGAAGCGGTCACCCATGGCTCGATCTCCCTGGCCGGCCGCCGCATCGAGCACCTGCCGCCGGCCGGGCGCAACGTCGCCATGGCCTTCGAGGGCTATTCGCTCTATCCCCCGCTCACGGTGCGCGACAACATCGCCTTCGCCCTGAAATCCTCGCGCATGAGCGCGGAGGACATCGCCAGGTCGATCGGCGAGGTGGCGGCGCTGGTCGAGATCGAGAAGATCCTCGACCGCTATCCCTCCTCCATATCAGGCGGCCAGCAGCAGCGCGCCAGCCTCGCCCGCGCCCTGGTTCGGCGCGCCGATCTCTATCTCCTCGACGAGCCGATGGGCCAACTCGAGCCGCAGCTCAGGGCCGTGCTGCGCGGCCGCCTCAAGAACCTGCTGGTCGAGCGCGGCATGACCTCGATCTTCGTCACCCACGACCAGACCGAGGCCAATGCCCTGGCCGACCGCATCGCGGTGATGGAAGGCGGCGTGCTGCAGCAGTTCGCCAGCCAGAAGGCCCTCAAGGAACGGCCAGCCAACCTGTTCGTCGCCACGTTCATCGGCGAGCCACCCATGAACGTCTTCGATGCCCGGATCGAGAACGGCGACCGCCTGCGCTTCGCGGTCGCCGGCGGCCCGACGCTCGACTTCGCCGCCGCCGACCTGCCGCAGGCCGTGCGCGCGGCGATCGGGCAGCGGAGCGAGGCCGTGATCGGCGTGCGCCCGCACGCGGTGCGCCTCGGCGCCGGCCCGCACGAGGCCCGCATCGTCTCCAACCAATGGCTCGGCGACCAGAGCCACCTGGCGCTGGAGGTGGCGGGCAAGCTCCTGGTGGCGGTATCGCACGCCGCGGTGGCGGCGAGGCCCGGCGAGACGCTGCGCTACGCCCTCAACGCGGCCGACCTGCACGTCTTCGATGCCGGGTCGGGGGCGGCGGTGTCGCACGGCACGGAGGCGGCGTGATGTTTCCTCTTGCAAGACATCACGCCGGAAACCCCTCTCCCGGCCGGGAGAGGGGCAGGGGTGAGGGTCTAAGCCCATCAGCAAGGAGGCACCGGCCGCCTCGGCGGAACAACCGGCGCCGCCCTCTCCGGAAAGGTCCCATCCCTCACCCCTGCCCCTCTCCCGGCCGGGAGAGGGGTCGCACGCACGGCTTCACCCCATGACCCCCGACATCCTCATCGGCATCGACGCCGGCACCTCCGTCATCAAGTCCGTCGCCTTCACCCTCGCCGGCGAGCAGGTCGCCATGGCCTCGCGGCCCAACAGCTACGCCACCCCGGGGCCCGGCCAGGTCGAGCAGGACATGCTGCGCACCTGGGCGGACGCGGCCGCGACGCTGCGCGATCTCGGCGACATGGTGCCCGATCTCGCCGCCCGCACCGCGGCGCTCGCGGTCACCGGCCAGGGCGACGGCACCTGGCTGGTCGACGCCGAGGGCGAGCCGGTCGGCGGCGGCCTGCTCTGGCTCGACAGCCGCGCCGCTTCGCTGGTCGCCGGCTACATGGCGACCGACGCCTATGCCCGGCATTACGCCCTCACCGGCTCCGGGCTCAACGCCTGCATGGCCTCCGGGCAGATCGCCTGGATGAAGCGCCACCAGCCCGAGCGCATCGCCCGGGCGACCACCACCCTGCACTGCAAGGACTGGCTCTACTTCAAGCTGACCGGCGAGCGCGTCACCGACCCCTCCGAGGCCAACTTCACCTTCGGCAACTACCGCACCCGGGACTACGAGCCCTTCATCCTCGAGGCCATGGGCATCGCCGATTGCCGCCGCCTGCTGCCGCCGATCGTCGAGGGCACCCGGACGGCCGGGCGCCTCTCGCCCGCCGCCGCCTCCGTCACCGGGCTGCCGTCCGGGCTGCCGATCGTGCTCGGCTATCTCGACACGGTGTGCACGGCGCTGGGCAGCGGCCTCTACGAGCGCGACGACGATGTCGGCGTCTCGATCTTCGGCTCCACCGGCATGCACATGCGCTTCGCCGCGACGCCCGACGACGTGCGGCTCAACGCCGACCGCACCGGCTACACCAAGTGCTTCCCGGTGCCGGGCGCCTCGGCGCAGATGCAGTCCAACATGGCGGCGACGCTCAACATCGACTGGCTGCTCGACGTGGCGCGCGAGGCGGCCGCCATGGCCGGGGCCGAGGTGACACGCGGGGAGCTGCTCGCCGGCATGGACGGCCGCGTGCTCGCCGCCACGCCCGGCGCGGCGGTCTACCACCCCTATATCTTCGAGGCCGGCGAGCGCGGCCCTTTCCTCGACCCCAACGCCCGGGCGCAGTTCACCGGCCTCTCCACCCGCACCGGCTTCGCCGACCTGATGCGGGCCGTCTATGAGGGCCTCGCCTTCGCCGCGCGCGACTGCTATCTCGCCGCCGGCTCGATCCCGCGCGAGGTGCGGCTCGGGGGCGGAGCGGCGCGCTCGGCCGCCATCCGCCTGATCCTCGCCTCGGCGCTCGGCGTGCCGGTGCGCACGGTCAAGCGCGAGGAGGCCGGCGCGGCCGGCGCCGTCATGATGGCGGCGGTCAATCTCGGCCTCTATCCCGACCTGGCGGCCTGCGCCGAGGCCTGGGTCACGCCGCGGCTCGGCGAGGCCACCGCGCCCGATCCGGGACTGCTCCGGCTTTATGACGGGCTGTTTTCCGTCTATCGCACGGTCCGCGAAGCGATGCCGCCGGCATGGGCCGCGCTCAACTCCGTCAGACAGGAACGAACCCCATGACCGCTTCGCCCGACGCCTCGCCGACCACCTCCATCGTCATCATCGGCGATCGCTTCATGCTGCCCGGCATGTTCGAGCGGGCGATCCGCGACAAGTGCGGCGACCGGCCGGTCGACATCCGCTCGCACGAGATGCCCTGGCCGGACGAGCCGATGGAGCACGGCTACGCCAAGGCCGGCATGGATGGGCTGAAGGAGTACCAGGGCGACGCCGACGAGATCGTCAGCCTGGTGGGGGATGCCGAGATCGTGGTGACGCAGCTCGCCCCGTTCTCCGCCGGCATGATGGATCGCCTGCCCAACCTCAGGCTGATCGCCGTCTCGCGCGGCGGACCGGTCAACATCGACATGGCGGCCGCGCGGGCGCGCAAGATCCGGGTGGTCAACACCCCAGGTCGCAACGCCAGCGCCGTGGCCGAGTTCACCATCGGCGCCATCCTGGCCGAGACGCGGCTGATCACCCGCGGCCATGAGAGCCTGCGCCGGGGCGAGTGGCGCGGCGATCTCTACCGTGCCGACCTCACCGGCGAGGAGCTCTCGGAGATGACCGTCGGCGTCGTCGGCTACGGCCATGTCGGCACCAAGGTGGTGCGCCTGCTCAAGGCCTTCGGCTGCCGCGTGCTGGTGCACGATCCCTATGTCCAGCTCTCGGTCGACGACCTCAACGACGGCGTCGAGCAGGCGTCGATGGAGCGCCTGATCGCCGAGAGCGACGTCGTCACCCTGCATGCGCGCGTCACCGCCGAGACCCGCGGCTTCTTCGGCACGGCGCAGTTCGCCGCGATGAAGCCCGGTGCCTTCTTCGTCAACACCGCCCGCGGCCCCCTGGTCGACTATGCCGCCCTGACCGAGGCGTTGAAGAGCCGGCACCTGCGCGGCGCCGCCATCGAGACGTTCGCCGTCGAGCCGGTGCCGCCGGACTGGGAGCTCCTGCAGCTCGACAACGTGACGCTCACCCCGCACATCGCCGGCGCCTCGGTCAAGACGGTGAAATACGCCGCCGAGCGCGCCGCCGAGGAGGTCCGGCGCTATCTCGCCGGCGAGCCGCCGCTCAACCCGTGCTGAGCGCGCCATGTCCGAGCTCGACCGTCTCCTCGCCCTCTCCGCCCGCATCGGCGCCGACCCGGCCCTGGTCCAGGGCGCCGGCGGCAACACCTCGATCAAGCAGGACGGGGTCCTGACCATCAAGGCCTCCGGCGCCTGGCTGGCCCATGCGCTGGAGAAGCCGATCATGGTGCCCGTGCGCCTCGATCCGCTGCTCCGGGCGGTCGAGCGCGACGATCCCGCCTCCGAGACCTCGGTCGACTTCGTCGTCGCCGAGGCCAATCCGCAGGGACTGCGGCCCTCGATCGAGACCACCATGCACGCCGTGCTGCCGCAGCGGATCGTGGTGCACGTCCATTGCGTCGAGACCATCGCCTGGGCCGTGCGCTGGGATGCGAAGGCTGCTCTGTCGCAGGAGCTGGCCGGCTTCGACTGGGCCTTCGTGCCCTATGCTCGGCCGGGCCGCCCCCTCACCCGCGCCATCCTCGCGGCGCTGCGCCCCGGCGTCAGCGTGCTCGTGCTCGGCAATCACGGGCTGGTGGTCGCGGGCGAGACGGTGGACGAGGCGCAGGCGCTGCTCGCCGCCGTCTCGGCGCGGCTGCGCCGACCCGTCCGCAAGGCGCCGCCTTCCGACCCTGCGGCGCTGGAACGGGCCGCGGCCGGCTCGCGCTACCGTCCCGCCGCCGATCCGGCGACCCATGCGGCGGCCACCGATCCCGCGAGCTTCCTCCTCGCCACATCGGGCTCGCTCTATCCCGATCACGTCATCTTCCTCGGCCCCGCCGCCGTGCCGCTGCCGCCCGGCGCCGCCCCGGACGCCATGGCCGCACTGGCCGGACGGCCGGCCCTGCCGATGCTGTTGGCGGAGGGCGCCGGCGTGCTGCTGCACGAAGCCGCCACGCCCGGCGCCGCCGCCCTCGCCCGCTGCCTCGCCGACGTCGCCGCCCGCATCGACCCCCGCGCCCGCCTGCGCCAGCTTTCCCCGGCCGAGGAGGACGCGCTCACCAACTGGGACGCGGAGAAATACCGCCAGGCCCTCGACCGCAAGGCGCCATAACGAAAGAATGCCACCCCCTGGTGCGGGCCGCGCGCTCTGCTAGGCTTGACGCGGGGGGAGCTCATCATGTCGCTGAAACTGGCCGTCGGCCTTGCCGTCCTCGTCGTCATCGGTGCCGTCGCCGCGGCCGGCCCGTGGCTGCCGCTGCCGGACCCCTGGCAGGCGGACCCGGGAAACGCCTCCGGGCCCCCGAGCACGGAGCATCTGCTCGGCACCGACTTCATGGGACGCGACTATTTCAGCCGGCTGATCGAAGGCACGGGCTGGAGCTTCGTGGCCGGCGGCATCGGCGCCGCGCTGGCGATCGCGGCGGGCTGGCCGCTCGGCCTGCTCGCGCGCATCATGCCCGGCTGGTTCGGACGGCTGATCGCCGTCGCCGCGCACATCCTGGTCGTCGCCCCGTCCTTCCTGCTGGAGCGGCAGTGGTCGAGCCGGATGCTGATGCTGTTCTGCGTCGGCGTGCTGCCGGTCGCCTGGCTGCAGTTCCTCTGCATCCCGGTGTTCGGCACCTTCGGCGAGCTCATGCCGGTGGCGTGGGGCCTGCTGATGGCGCCGGTCGCCGCCTACGCCCTGCGGAAGGATGCTGCGACCGCCGTCCGGCCTGTCGCGGCGCTCGCTGCCACGCTCTTTGCCTGGTCGGTGGTCGCCCAGGTCAAATGGGACATGATCGGTCTCGGCCTGATGCCGCCTGCGGCGACCTGGGGCGATATCATGCCGAAGGACATCCTTTTCTACGGACCGCCCCCGGCATTCTTCGTCCTGCTCGCCACCGCCGCCGTGGTCCTCGGCGCTGCCTTCCTGGTGGCGGACGGCCTCGCCGGGCAACGCCCGTCCGTGCAGCCGAGCCTCGCGCCGGCGGCAGCCGGGGCGACGTGAGTCGCAGCCGGACACGACGGCGCGCA
Source organism: Labrys wisconsinensis (assembly GCF_030814995.1). Classification (GTDB taxonomy): domain Bacteria; phylum Pseudomonadota; class Alphaproteobacteria; order Rhizobiales; family Labraceae; genus Labrys; species Labrys wisconsinensis. The sequence continues at coordinate 328,147 of NZ_JAUSVX010000009.1, forward strand.
ACTCGGACGGCTAAGCCTTCATGAGGAGGACGACCTCGGTTCTGATCTCGATGCCGTCGATGTCCAGGAAGTGCAATTGAAGGGACAGCTTACATGAATCCGCGGCCTACGCCTCGTCGCCCTTCGGCTTCGGCCCCGGCTTGCCGCGCCGCAGGCTGCGGCCGGTGATCGCCTCGATCCTGTCCAGGAAGGCCTCGTCGCCGAGCGGCCGGCCGATGCTCTCGGCGGCCCGCAGCCGGTCGAACATCTCGGCATCCGGCCCGCGGCAATTGCAGGGACAGCTTACATGAATCCGCGGCCTACGCCTCGTCGCCCTTCGGCTTCGGCCCCGGCTTGCCGCGCCGCAGGCTGCGGCCGGTGATCGCCTCGATCCTGTCCAGGAAGGCCTCGTCGCCGAGCGGCCGGCCGATGCTCTCGGCGGCCCGCAGCCGGTCGAACATCTCGGCATCCGGCCCGCGGTCGAGGAGATCGGCGAAGCTGCCGAAGCGGCGGCGCACCGGCTCCAGCGCGGTGAGGCCGTCGTCGGTGCCGGTGAGATGCGCCTGCGTGCTCGACCAGCGCCAGTCCTGCGCCGCCCGCACCAGCCGGGCCCGCACCGGGTTCAGCGCGACATAGCGCAGCGCCGCCGCCAGATAGTCCTCGTCCATCGCCACGGCGCCATAGCGCCCCTGCCAGAAATGGCCCGTGCGCTTGCGGCGGGCATGGATAGTGCCGGCATAGCGCCGATGCGCCGGCGCCAGGGCCCGGCGCAGCCCGTCGGCATCGGAAGGCACCAGGATGAGATGCACATGGCTCGGCATCAGGCACCAACCCCAGACCTCAACCTCCGCCGCCCGGCAGCCCGCGGCCAGGCACGCCAGGTAGAACTGATAGTCCTCCTCGCCGAAGAAGGTGCGCTGGCGCCCGTTGCCGCGCTGGGTGACGTGGTGGGGGAGACCGGGAATGACGACGCGAGCCAGACGAGCCATGCCGCATCATGGCCCATCGCCGTCGCAGCGTCAATCGGATGCACTGTCACCGTAACTACGCGTAGCTTCCGGGCCTGCGGTTTCGCGGCGGGGCCTCATCCGTCCGACTTGCGCCGGGCGGCGATGGAACGGCTGACATCCGCTTCGGCCCGGTCCAGGAGCTCGACCAGGGCATCCCGTGCGCCGGATGGATCGTGCCGCGCGATGCAGTCGCAGATGCGCTTGTGGATGGGCAGCGACGGGCGCTGGCCATAGGGATTGTCGTCGGACAGCCGGAAGCTGATCAGCATGGCCGTCTCGGTCAGGGCTGCCAGCGATCCGAACAGCTCGTTGCCCGTCATGCGCAGGATGGCCTGGTGGAACGCCAGGTCTGCCTGCGCGAACCGTTCGTTGTCGTCGACATAGTGCTCCATCCTGGCATAGAGCTCCTCCAGCTGCGCAACCTCCGCCTCGCCCGCACGGTCCGCCGCAAGGGCGACGGCCATCGGCTCGATCGCCCGCCTCAACTCGAAGAGAGAGCGCGCGTCCTCGAAACGGGCGGTTGCGCCGTAGCGCCAGGCCAGCACGTCGGGATCGAGGAAGTTCCAGTCGCTGCGCTGGCGGATGCGCGTGCCGACCTTGGGCCGCGCCTCGACCATGCCCTTGCCGGCGAGCACCTTGATCACCTCGCGCAGGACCGTGCGGCTCACGCCGTGCGCCGCGCTCCAGTCGTCCGCGTTCGGCAGGGGATCACCGGGCGCGAGATCTCCCCGGACGATGCTTTGACCGAGCTGATCCAGCAGCTTTGCGTGAAGGCTCATCCCGGCGGACCTGTTTGCTTGCGGGCTCGGCTGGCGCATGGCGGGCGGATCGCATGCCGATTCAATTGTCATATTAGTATGAACAAATACGCCTTCGTCAATTCGCAACCCTATTGTCCCCAGCACACCGGGCGGGGCGGCCCCTGTCGGCCAGAGCAGCGGGAACCGGAGCAGCCCTCGCGGCGCGAGGCCCTTCCGTCGCTCCGAATGCGCCCTCAGCATTCTTCATATTATTCATATCATTGTCACGCGCTGCCCTTATTGAGCACGGCGACGAGCAGGCTTCATGGCCCTCTCGCAACAACAACATAAAATATACTCAACAAATGCATGCACCTTGAAAGTGATGTCATGATGTAATTTCGTGAAATCTTACAATACGGCCGGCGTACTATCGTGTGACGGCTCACTTCAGCCACAAAGAATAATAATCGTTATTGAAACAGCGCCTTGATCGCGCCAATATTGGCCGATCATGACCAGCGTCGCACCGGAGAGCCGCCTGAGGGCGCTCCGCCGTCGATGCGTCGGTCGGCCCTTGCCGGGACACCCTCGGCGGTCCGGCTGGGTCGCCCCTTCACCACCCCGAATCTGATCGTCGTCGGCGGGTTCCCGGCCGGCGATCGACGCCCTGCGTGTTGCGCAACCCCCGAAACCACCACCGAAAGAGAAGTCGAGACAATGTCATCAATGGCCGTTGACAACGCCAGGACAGCCGCGAAGTCCGCCCCCCGGACCGTCAGGTCCTGCATCCTCGGGTCGGCCCTCCTCTGCGCGACCGCGGTGCCCGCCTTCGCGGTCGAGCCGTGGATCATGGTCGAAAAGAACATGTTCTCCGGCGTCGACCCCTCGCGCGGCCAGGGCGTCACGACCGATGGAACCAATTGGTATTTTTCCGGCACGAATGCGCTGGAGAAGACCACCGGTTCGTATGAATCCGAAATGCTGGTCACGCCGGCCATTCCAGATTCCCTGAAGAATCCGTCACAGTTCTCCGATATCGGCCTGAACCATATCGGCGACATCGACTATGCCGACGGATATCTCTACATCTCCCTGGACACGAGCAATCGCTCTCCGACCACCAACCAGAAGTATGAACGGCCGGTCTTTGCGATCTACGACGCCAAGACCCTGACCTATACCGGCCAGTCTTTTTCGCTCAACCCGCCGCACGGGACCCATGACATCGCCAGCTGGGTCGCGGTCGACGCCAAGAACGGCCTCGGCTATGGCATGGCCTATGAGAATGCGACGGAAATCGCCGTCTACAATCTCTCGGACTGGTCCTTCAAGGAATATATCCCTCTGTCGCAGACCATCGACCAGGCGCAGGGCGGCAAGCTCTTCAATGGCTGGATGTATTTCTCGACCGACAATGACGAGAAGCTGATCTACCGTGCGAACCTGGTCACCGGCCAGGTCGAGGTGCTGGGCAACCTCAAGATCGACGGCGAGCAGGAGGTCGAAGGCCTGTCCTTCAACAACAGCCCGGACGGCTGGGCGATGTACATCCTCAACCGGGAGGAAGACCCGAACAATCCGGGTGAGACCGGCATCGGCTTCTATCGTTACGTGCGGCCTTACGGCAATGCCCTGTCCGGCGAAATCCACGCGGACATCAAAGGCGCGCTGATCGAGGACAGCCGCTATGTCGGCGACGCCGCCAGCCGCCGCATCCGCTCGGCCTTCGGTGCCGTCGCCGCGCCGCCCGCCGGGGCGACGGCGACAGGCGATGCCGACGGCATCGTCGTCTGGGGCACGCCGCTCGCGACGATCGGCCAGGCAAAGGGCTCGGGCTATGCCGCCACCTTCGACCGCTCGAGCGGCGGCTTCATCGGCGGTATCGACGTGCCGGTCGGCGCCTGGCGGCTCGGCGTGCTCGCCGGCTACAGCCATACCAGCTACAAGGTTTCCGAGCGCAGCTCGGACGGCTCCAACGACGCCTATCAGCTCGGCGTCTACGGCGGCACGCAATGGGGGCCGCTCGGCTTCCGCGCCGGCGCCGTCTATGGCTGGAACAACATCGAGACCAAGCGTCGCGTGGTTTTCCCCGCCTTCAACGAGACCTTGTCCGCCCGCTATGACGCCGCGACGGCGCAGGCCTTCGGCGAGCTGGGCTACCGGATCGATCTGGCCCCGGCCGCCTTCGAACCCTTCGCCAATCTCGCCTATGTCCATCTGAACGCGGACCGCTTCGCCGAGACCGGCGGCACGACGGCGGCGCTCACCGGCGCCAAGGGCTCGGCCGATACCGTGTTCTCGACCCTGGGCGTGCGTGCGTCCACGGACTTCGCCTTGGCCGAGACCAAGGTGAACCTGTACGGCATGCTCGGCTGGCAGCACGCCTTCGACGACGTGACCCAGACCTCGAACCTCACGTTCAACAACGGCTCGTCCTTCACCATCTCGGGTGCGCCGCTCGCCAAGGACGCGCTGGCCGTCGAGACCGGCTTCGACATCGCGGTCTCGCCGAATGCGACGCTCGGCGCCTCCTATTCCGGGCAGGTCGCCAGCGACGCCCAGCAGCATGCCTTCAAGATCAATCTCGGCATGAAGCTCTGACCCGGAGCCCGTGGTCCGCGTCCGTTCGCGGCCGGAGGAACACGGACGTCCCGCGTGCTTTCGACGGAGGCCGGCCTATCGCCGGCCTCCGGACTGCGCAACGCCTGGCCGTCGCTGCCTCGCACGGTGGTCACGGCGGCGTCAGTACCAATCGAATGCATTGGAACTGCAGTTTATTGAGCTCGACAATGGTGAAGGAGTATCCCTACGGGAAATACTTCATTCGCCAATATTCTACGACCCGCGATAGAACATCTCCAAAACCACACACGTTACCATTCTCGAACATAAGAAGAAGCGGTGTTGTCACTGCGTGAGCGCTGTTTAGTGGCATGGTGTTCAACGGCGCGGTATTGAGGGATCCAATCAAACGCCTCTTGCTCACCACCTCAGAGACCTCCACGCTTCGCCCGAGGCCCCGGTGTTTACCAGCATCCGCGACATCACGAATCCATGCGAGTTCCTGGCAGTCTCTGAAAAGAGCATTTTTGAAGTCGCTGTAATCGCTATTGCCGCGCGTATCCACACCCGGATGTTGCTCGTGCCATATCCACTCATGCAGATGCCACACATGCAACGACGCAATGATCGCGTTTGCTCGGGTAGGCTCCAATTTGAATCGGTCGCAGGTGGGTACCACCACTTCCGCCCAAAATTCTCGAGCGGACGCAAAGCCGAAATCAACGTATTTCACGGGCTTTGCCATCTTGTGAGCAATTAAACCGCCATACTTTCCGCCGAACCTTCTTTCAGGGAACTCCGGTAATGTGCACAGGCTCAAGCTTGCGCCTTTGGCCTTACCCCGACGGCTTCATGTGGGTCGGCCACGCCGCGTGCACTGACCTGCGATTATCTCGATTCCGTCCGACTAGCCGGCGACAGCAAGATGGCGAGAAGGCTTCGGCACGTCTCGTCCGAGGTCTCCCGCAGCTTCAATCCAGGCGAGGATTGCGTCCTGCACATTGACGATCGCCTCCTCAGGCGTCTCGCCGTCGCTCATGCAGCCTGGAAGATCCGGCACAGTGGCCATGAAACCACCGCCCTCTTCTTCGGACAAAGGCTCAACCACTACCGGATATTCGAGACGGCTCATAGCAAAGACCTTACGGCATCAACGAATGCGACCAGCTTCCGAATATATACGGGTTTGATCGGTCTCTTGAAAGGGACGGTCAGAATCTGCTGCTGACTCGGATGGCCGATCTTGTAGTGAGAGCCTCCCGACCGAGGCGCCTCGCACACGATGCCATGCTCGCGGCAAACAGCAACAACATCGGCAATCGTCCAATTCGCCGCTGGGTTCAACCGCATCTGATCTAGGCGTTTGGCCATACGCCGTCCTTCCGTTTCCGGCCGAGTCCGGAGCCGCAATCCTACTTCGACTCCTGCTGGAAAAAGGCGTGCACCTTCCGGGCCGTGCGCTCGTCGATGCCCGGGCAGCCCTGCAGGTCGGCGAGGGAGGCGCGGGAGATCGCCTTCAGCGTGCCGAAATGGTGGAGCAGGGCGCGCTTCCTCTGCGGGCCGATGCCGCCGATCTCCTGCAGGCCGCCTTCGCGCATCGACTTCGAGCGCTTCTGCCGGTGCGCGCCGATGGCGAAACGGTGTGCCTCGTCGCGCAGGCGCTGCACGAAGTAGAGCACGGGGTCGCGCGGCGCCAGCTTGAACGGCGGCCGGCCCTCGATGATGAAGGTCTCGCGGCCGGCGTCGCGGTCGAGCCCCTTGGCGACGCCGACCAGCGGCACGTCCTCGATGCCGAGGTCGACCAGGGTCTCGCGGGCCACCTTGAGCTGGCCGGCGCCGCCGTCGATCAGCACCAGGTCCGGCCAGGGCGAGGCCTCGCCCTCCTTCTCCGCCCCGGTTTCGGCCCGGGGCGCTTCCTTCAGCAGGCGCGAGAAGCGCCGCTGCAGCACCTCGCGCATCATGCCGAAATCGTCGCCCGGGGTGAGCTCCTCGGACTTGATGTTGAACTTGCGGTAGCTGGTCTTCATGAAGCCGTCCGGTCCGGCGACGATCATGCCGCCGACCGCGTTGGTGCCCATGATGTGCGAGTTGTCGTAGACCTCGATCCGGTGCGGCATCTCCTCCAGCCCGAAGGCCTCGGCCACCCCTTCCAGCAGCTTGATCTGCGAGGACGATTCCGCCAGGCGCCGGCCGAGCGCCTCGCGCGCATTGGTCAGCGCCGCCTCGACGAGGTCGCGCTTCTCGCCGCGCTTGGGGCTGGAGACCTCGATGCGGTGGCCGGCCTTGAGGCTCAACGCCTGGCCGAGGAGGTCCGCCCCTTCGACATCGTGCGACAGCAGCACCAGCCGCGGCGCCGGCTTGTCGTCGTAGAACTGCGCCAGGAAGGCATCGAGCACTTCCTGCGTGGTCAAGGTCTTGTCCGCCTTGGGGAAATAGGCGCGGTTGCCCCAGTTCTGGTAGGTGCGGAAGAAGAACACCTCGATGCAGAACTGCCCGGCCTCCTCGTGGATGGCGAAGACGTCGGCCTCCTCCACGGTCTGTGGGTTGACGCCCTGGGTCGACTGGATCGCCGAGAGCGCCGCCAGCCGGTCGCGGTAGCGGGCGGCGCGCTCGAACTCCAACTCGTCCGCCGCCGCCTGCATCTCGGCCGCCATCCGCTCCTTGATCGCCTTGGACTTGCCGGTCAGGAAGGCGCGCGCCTCGCCCACCAGCTCGCCGTAGGCCTCGGGGCCGATCTCGCCGGTGCACGGCGCCGAGCAGCGCTTGATCTGGTGCAGCAGGCAGGGGCGGGTGCGGGTCGAGAACACCGAATCGGTGCAGGAGCGCACCAAAAAGGCGCGCTCCAGCGCGTTCATGGTGCGGTTGACGGCGAGGACGCTGGCGAAGGGCCCGAAATAGTCGCCCTTGCGGGTGCGGGCGCCGCGGTGCTTGGTCAGCTGCGGCGCCGGATGGTCGCCGGTCAGGAGGATGTAGGGGAACGACTTGTCGTCCCGCATCAGCACGTTGAAGCGCGGCTTCAGGCTCTTGATCAGGTTGGTCTCGAGCAGCAGCGCCTCGGTCTCGGTCTCGGTGGTGACGAACTCCATCGCCGCCGTTTCCGCGATCATCCGGCCGATGCGCGCCGTCGGCGCCACGCCCCTGGCATAGCTCGCCACCCGCTTCTTCAGCGAGCGTGCCTTGCCGACATAGAGCACCGCGCCTTCGGCATCGATCATGCGGTAGACGCCGGGCCCGTTCGGCAGCGTCTTCCAGAAGGCATGAATCACCGCCGCGCCGGCCCGCAGCGAGGTGGGCAGGCTGGCTTCGTCGAAGGCGAAATCAATCGCCGAGGCCGCTTCCTCGAAGCCGTCCTCGACCGTGTCGCGGGGTGAATCGATCATGCCCGGAAGGTAATGTCTCCGCGCCGCCATGGCGAGGGGGACCGCGGCGGTGGGCAGGCCCGGCGCCGCCCGAATTCGGCGTGTTTGCGTCACAGGATTGCCATGTCGCGCGCGCTCATTGCGACGCAAGGGGAGTGGGCGGCACATTCTGTCTTCGCGGGGAAACGCCGATGACGACGATCTGGCGGGCGATCCTGGTCTTCACCGGGCTGGTCCTGTCGACCCTGCCTTCCCATGCCGCCGAGGCCGAGAAGCGCATCGCGCTCGTCATCGGCAACGCGGCCTATGCCGCCGGCGCCCTGCCGACGCCGGCCAACGATGCCGGGCTGATCGCCCAGACCCTGCAGGCCGCCGGCTTCGACGTGGTCGGCGCCCGCGACCTCGACGGCGAATCGCTGCGGCGCGCCTTCCACGACTTCCTCGACAAGGCCTCGGCCTCGGGCCCGGGCACCGTCGCCTTCGTCTATCTCGCCGGCTATGGCCTGCAGTTCCAGGGCGAGAACTATTTCGCGCCCGTCGACGCCCGCCTGGCCCATGCTGCCGACGTGCCGGTCGAAGCCGTGCGCCTGTCCGACTATACCCGCTCGCTGGCCGGGCTCGGGCTCAAGGCCTCCGTCTTCGTCCTCGATGCGGCCCGGGCCTCGCCCTTCCTCAAGTCCGATCCGCAGCCGCTCGCCGGCGGCCTCGCCCTGGTCGACCCGGATCCGGGCATGCTGATCGCCTTCAACGCCGCGCCCGGCACGATCGGGCCGCCGGAGACCGGCCCCTACGGTGCCTATGCCAAGGCCCTGGCCGAGATGCTGCGCCAGGGCGGCCTGGCCCTGCCCGACGTCTTCGCCCAGACACGCCTGCGGGTCGGCGAGGCCACCAAGGGCGCCGAGCTGCCCTGGGATGCGGCCAAGCTCTCGGCTCCCGTCAGCCTGTTCGACCGCGCGCCGGATGCGCCGCCCCCGCCGCAGGCCTATCAGGACGCGCCGCGCCTGCGCAGCCAGCCGATCCGCAGCTTCACGCCGGCCGACGCCTATGCCGCCGCGGTGGCGCGCGACACGTTCCAGGGCTACGAGGACTTCCTCGTCGCCTTCCCGGACGATCCGATGGCGGCGCGCGTGCGGGCCATCCTCGCCGCCCGGCGCGAGGCGATCACCTGGCGCCGAACCTGGCTCGCGGACTCGCCCCAGGCCTATTGGTCCTATCTCGACCGCTATCCCCGCGGCCCCCATGCCTGGGACGCCCGCCGGCGGCTGCGCGAGCTCAGCGCCGCCTTCGCCCCGCCGCCGACCTTCACCGCCATCGCCTATGACGTGCCGCCGCCGCCGCCGGACGAGATCGTCTATTGCGAGCGGCCTGTGCTGTTCTTCGACGATCCCGTCTGGCGCCTGCCGCCACCACCGCCCCCGCCCATCATCTTCCTGCCGCCGCCGGTGATCATCGTGCTGGCGCCGCCGCCCCCGCCGATCATCGCCTATGTCCTGCCCGTCCCGGTATTCGTGCCGGTGCCGCGCTGGGTCGTGCCGCCGCGCTACGTGGTGCCGCCGCCGGGCAACGAGCTGTTCCGCAACATCCACGAGCGGATCGACGTCGGCGGGCCCGGCGCGGCCCATCTCACGGCCGGCCAGGTGGTCGGCGGCGTCGCCGCCGTCGGTGCCGGTGCCGCCCTGCTCAGGGTAGCGCTGCCACCCTCCATCGCCCGCAAGGCGCCGCCGGCCAATCTCGTCAACGGCAAGCCGGTGCCCGGTGGGCCGGTGCAGGGCTTCAAGCCGCTGCCCGGCGCGCCTCTGCCCGGCGCGCAGCCCCTGCCCGGGAAGGACCGCCTGCTCCCGCAGGAGGTCCTGAAGCCTGGGCCCGGCGCGCCCGACCTCAAGCGCCTCCAGGGCCAGAACCAGGTCACGCCCGACCTGAAGCGCCTGCAGGAGGGGCAGCCCGGCCAGCCGCTGGCCGGCAATCCCGCGACGCTCGAGACAAAGCCGCCGAAGGGCAGGCCGCGCAAGCCCGACCACGAGCTCGGCCAGGCGGCGGACAGGACGCTGCCGGCGACCGGGACGCCGCCGGCGGCCGACCGGCTGCGCAAGGACACCCGGGTGCAGAAGGAGACCCGGCTGCCCAAGGTCACGACGCCGCGCGAGACCCGCGACAAGCCGGTGCTGGTGCCCAGGACGACGCCCGACCTGCGGACCGAACGGCAAGTGAGGCCGCCGCGCGAGACGGTGCGGCCGTCGCGGCCGCCGACCATCCGGCCGGAGATCCGCCGCCCCCGCTGCGAGAGGCCGCCCTGCCGGTGAGGCCGACGCGGCCGGTGCCGGCCGCGCAACTCTGCCCGCATCGCTCCCGTAATGGCGAGGCCGGACCGCACGAGCGGTCCGGCCGAATCATCGAGGGGGACGCCATGCGCGCAACACTGCTCATCGCCGGCCTGGTCGCCGGCGCCATATCGATGTCGACCGGCGCGGCCGAGGCCGGGAAGAGCCTCTACGAGCGGCTCGGCGGTCGGCCCGCCATCGTCGCCGTGGTCGACGATTTCGTCGCCAACGTCGCCGCCGACAAGCGCATCAACGGCTTCTTCGCCAAGACCGATGCCAAGAGCTTCAAGGCCAAGCTGGTCGACCAGCTCTGCGCCGGCACGGGCGGTCCCTGCGTCTACACCGGCAAGGACATGAAGACGGCGCACCAGGGCCGTGGCATCCACGAGGAGCATTTCGCGGCTCTGGTCGAGGATCTCGACAGGACTCTTGCCAAGTTCAAGGTGCCGGCGCGCGAGCAGAAGGAGCTCCTCGCCATCCTTGCGCCGATGAAGCCGGACATCGTCGAGAAATAGGCCGGTCTCTCAGGCCCAGGCCAGGTGCTGGCCGCCGTCCACCGCCAGCATCTGGCCGGTGACGCTGCGGGCATGGGCGAGATAGACCACCGCCTGCGCGATGTCCTCCAGCGAGCTGCCGTGGCCGAGCGGCGTTCCCGCCGCCTCGCGTTCGAAATCGGCCTCGGTCTGGCGGGTGTTCTGCACGGTCGGCCCCGGGCCGATGCCGTTGACGCGAATGCGGGGCGCCAGCGCCTGGGCGATGGTCTGCGTCGCGGTGTGGAGGCCGGCCTTGCTGAGATAATAGGATACGTAGTCCGGCCGGGGATGCAGCACCCGCTGGTCGATCAGGTTGACGATCGAGGGGTCGGCGGCCTCGGCCGGCACCTGGCGGGCGAAGGCCTCCGACAGGAAGACCGGCGCCCGCAGGTTGATCGCCATGGTGCGGTCGAAAGCCGCCACGTCCAGCGCGCCGATCTCGTCCGGCTCGAACTCCGAGGCGCTGTTGACCAGCAGCGTCAGCGGCCCGACGGCAGCGGCGGCCTGCGGCACCAGGGCCGCGACCGCCGCGGCATCGGCCAGATCGGCCGCGACCACGCCCGCCCTCCCGCCTCCGGCGGCGATCGCCTCGGCCAGCGCCTGCGCCTCGCGCCGCGAGCGGTTGCAATGCAGCGCCACGGCATAGCCGTCGGCCGCCAGCGCCAGCGCGACAGCGCGGCCGATGCGCCGGGCCGCGCCCGTGACCAGCGCGCCGCCGCGCCGCTGCGAATATGCCGCCATGATCCCTCGCTTCCGCCACGCCGGCCCGCTTCGACCTGTCATGGAGATGGTGCGCGCCGGCAAGCGTTAACCGCCGGAGGCGGCCGTATACGATCGATTCACACTGAACGAAAGATGACCGGCGATCTCGGCAGGCTCTTAACGCTCGTTAACGATTACGGCCTATCGATCACGACTTGTAACGGTCGGAAACAATCGCCGAGGTCCCCGGGCATGCCGCTTCGCCTGCGCCAATCCGCAACCATCCTCGCCGTCTCGGCGGGGCTGGCCGGATCGTGCCCGGCGGGCGTTGCCGCTGCAGCCGAGCTCGCCCCGCTCGAGCCCTATGACGGGCAGACCGTGTCCGATGCCGTCTATGACTGGACGGGCTTCTATGTCGGCGCGCATGGCGGCTATGGCTGGGCCTCGGCCGGCGCGGCCGATCTCGGCGGTGTCCTCGGCGGCATGCAGCTCGGCTATGTCGTCCAGTCCGGCTCCTTCGCCGCCGGCATCGAGGGCGACATCGCCGGGACCGGCATCGACAAGCCGGGCAGCGGCCGCTCGCTCGACTGGCTCGGCTCGGCCCGGCTGCGGGCCGGCTTCGTCTTCAACCAGTATTTCGTCTACGGGACCGGCGGATTCGGCTTCGGCAACATCGCGCTGCCGGACGGCGCCGCCCCGGACGATCGCTGGAACGCCGGCTGGGTGGCCGGCATCGGCGCGGAAGTGGCCCTCAGCCGCAACTGGACGGCCCGGATCGAGGCCTTCCACTACGATCTCGGCCGCGCCGACTACGAGCTTGCGGGCGCCACCGCCTCCTTCGCCCTCACCGGCACGCTCGTGCGCGCCGGCGTCAATTATCGATTCTGAGGAGATTCGAGACGCCTCAGATCGAAATATCCGTACTTCTCGCATAGCTGCTATGCAATGAATCCGTAAGAATGGGTTAAGTAATTTCCCGTTTCAGTACATCCTGAGAAAGACATTGTTCTGCCTCAACCCTTAAACGATCAAAGCAAACAGGAATTCCGGCAACATCCCGTCACAATCTTGCCTCTTTGCACAGACACCTTGTGTCGTGAGCGCTACAGACTTCCAAGCGCCAACGGTTTACACAAGGACCATCCGAAGACGGGCACGAACCAGCCCGTCGAGATCGAGTACCGAGTACAGGAGACCATCATGAAGAAGCTTCTTCTCGCCACCGCCGCCGTCCTTGGCCTGGCGGGACCCGCCATGGCCGCTGACCTCGCGCCGAACTACAGCGAGCCGGCGGCGCCTGCGCCCTATATCGCGCCGGCGGGCTTCAACTGGACCGGCTTCTACGCCGGTATCAACGCCGGCTACGGCTTTTCCGGCGATTTCGGCTCGGCCACCGGCCGGCGCCTGAACGATGCGAAGGGCTTCGTCGGCGGCGGCCAGGTCGGCTTCAACTACCAGATCGACCCGGTGGTGGTCGGCATCGAAGGCGAACTCGACTATTCCGACCAGAAGGACAGCTTCGCCGGCTCGCGCGCCAACCTCAACTGGCGCGGCTCGCTCACCCCGCGCCTCGGCTTCACCATGGACCGCTTCCTGCCCTACGTGAAGGCAGGTCTGGCCTTCGGCGAAACCGATCTGAAGGTGGCGGGCGTCGGCTCGGACAGCAACACGCTGGTCGGCTGGACCGCGGGCGCCGGCATCGAATATGCCGTCACCGACAACATCTCGGTGCGCGGCGAGTACAACTACACCGACCTGAGCAAGGACACGTTCAACATCGGCGGCGCGGCGGTCAAGACCGGCTTCCGCGGCAGCGATGTCAAGGCCGGCCTGAACTACAAGTTCTGATCGGCAGCGGTCCCGATGCGGAAAGGCCCGGCTTCACGCCGGGCCTTTTGCTTGTGCGCCCAGCATGGGCGCACTCTTGCGGGTGAGAGTCCCGCCGTGAGCTGGTCACAGCGAGCGAAGAGAAGCGCAACTGCGAGAGGGCGACCGATCGTGGAGAGGAAGCGTGGATCGAAGCTGCGGGCCGATGAACAAGAACCGGATAGAAGGCGACGCCGACAGGGCGAGCGGGCAAGAAACCGCGAAGCTCTCGTGACCAAGGGTCGGCGGCGTAAATCCGGCGGTCGTGCAGCGAAGGAGTGCGTTCTTACCTGGGGAGATCTCGCCTCATGCCTGAAAGGGCGACGATGGCCGTGAGGCCGGCGGAGCGAGAAGTCAGCAGAGGCCGTAGTAGCCGGCGACGGCGAAGGGCCGAACGAGGAGGAGAGCGCGTTCACCGTGTCGCTTGGGCTCACCTGCATCAGAAGTCCGATGGATTGGCATCGGAGCACGCCATGACCGGGAGAGGTGAAGCCGCTCCTGGCGCGGTTTCGTGTGATGAAGCGGGTCTGGCGCGGCAGGGACGGAACGGCTCGGGGCAAGGCCTGCTGGAGCAGGCGCTTGCGCGCGACAACCTGCTCCGAGCCTGGAAGCAGGTTGCGGGGAACGGCGGCAGTGCCGGCATCGACGGATTGTCGATTGCGGCGACGCGGGAGCGTCTCAAGACCCACTGGCCTGCGATCCGGGCGGGGATCCTGGACGGCAGCTACCGGCCCTTGCCGGTGCGGCGCGTCCTGATTCCCAAGCCGGATGGCGGGGAGCGGGAACTGGGGATACCCACGGTGA